>CALWYF010000015.1 GCA_944385705.1 uncultured Oscillospiraceae bacterium
TGGTGGGAACAACTGGACTCGAACCAGTGACCCCCTGCTTGTAAGGCAGGTGCTCTAACCAGCTGAGCTATGCTCCCGCGTGACAGCTAGGTAATAATACTAAATATTTCCCGATTTGTCAACACCTATTTCAAATTTTCACAAATTTTATTTTAAACCTTTAAAACCCGGGAAAATCGGACTCAATTCTCTTCGGGAACGTTACCGGCCTCGCTGCTTTTTTCCTCAGCTATTCTGTGAAGCTCATCCACACTGAAGCTGTAAACCTTATCGCAGAACTGGCAGCTTACTGATATATCCTGTCCCTGAGCTATCATGTCCTCCAGCTCTGAAAGATCTATGCAGCTCAGCGCCTCTTCCACCCGTTCCCGGCTGCAATAACAGCGGTACTCCACCGGTACTTCCCCCACCACGTGATACTCAAAGCCTCTGAGCACCTGGCGGAAGAGCTCCTCCTCACCGTCCTCACTGAGGACGGTGGTGAGCTGGTCCATGGTGAAGATGTTATCCTCCAGTTTATCTATAATGCTGTCATCCGCTCCGGGCATCAGCTGTACTATAAAGCCGCCGGCAGCCTTAATGCTCAGGTCCTTGTCCACCAGAACGCCCAGAGCGCAGGCGGAGGGCACCTGTTCGCTCTCCAGCAGGTAGGCGGTTATATCCTCGGCTATCTCGCCGCTGACAAGCTCTGTGGAGCCTATATATGGCTCCTTCAGACCTATATCCCGACTGACGGTGAGCAGGCCGTCCCGGCCCACGGCGCCGCCCACATCCAGCTTTCCGTCAGAGCGCAGAGGGAGATCTGCTTTGGGATTTCCCACGTATCCCCGGACATTTCCGCCGGAGTCGGACACAGCCACGATGCTGCCTATTGGCCCTCCGCCGTTTATGCGCAGGGTCAGAGTGGCATCGTCTTCCTTCATCATATCCCCCATGAGAGAGGCTGCGCAGAGGCTGCGCCCCAAGGCAGCAGAAGCGGTGGGAGATGTGCCGTGTATCTCCCTGGCCCGCTGCACCAAGTCTTTTGCGGTAATGACCGCCATCTTTATACTGCCGTCACCGGCGGTTGCTCTTATTATCTTATCCATAAAAAGCTCCTATTGCTGTCTTACAGCTGTAATGAAAAGTCTGCCCTGAGTCCCCTGGGGACAGTCGGAACGCAGGGACACATTGCAAAAGCCCGCCTGCTCCAGCAGCTCTTTCAGCTTCAAAGGCTCGTGGGCATATTCCACATGCTCCTCGCTCTCCCGTTCCCAGAGCCGGCCATGCCGGGAGAAGATATCCATCCCGTAGATTATGGCCGGCAGCTCCTCATCAAAATCCGCCCGCCACAGGCAGAGCAGATCCTCCTTCTCATCTACAAATATTTTTCCGTCCAGGCTCCTCAGGAAGTCCGGAGTACGGATATCGAAGATAAGCAGGCCTTCCGGCCGCACGAAAAGGTGCAGACGGTGAAAGACCTCCGGCAGCTGCTCCGGAGGTATATAGTTCATTCCGTCCAGAGAGCAGACTGCTGCATCCACCGTGCCGTAGAGGTCCAGCTCTGCGGCCTCCTGGCAGAGGAACAGCGGAGGCGGCTCCAGCCCGGCGGCTTTGGCCTGGGCCTCCATGAGCATCTCGGTGGAGGCATCCACGGCTATCATGTCATAGCCCCGGCGGGCAAGCTCGCAGCTGAGGGTGCCGGTGCCGCAGCACAGATCCAGCAGCAGGCGGAATTCTCCGCCCTGCCGCCGAAATTCTTCTTCATAAAAATCCGCAAATTCGCCGTAGGGCACGTCTCCGGTGAGGCTGTCATACCAAGGGGCCAGAAAGCTGTAGCAGCTCACTTCTCCTGCTCCTTCATGCGGTCAAAAACTATGGAATAGCCGCCGCTGCCGTACTGCAGGGAGCGGTTGACCCGGCTGATGGTGGCGCTGGAGGCGCCGGTCTCCGCCAGAATATCATTGTATATCATGCCCTCGTTGAGGCAGCTGGCCACCTGGTAGCGCTGCTCCATGGCCATGAGCTCGGACACGGTGCATAAATCGTCAAAAAAGCGCATGCACTCATCCACATCCCGCAGGGACAGAATAGCCTTGTACATATTCTCGTTGCGGGGCTTCTTGGGAAGCTTGTTCATAGTTACCTCCATATGTGTTTTTCATTCACCATTTAATATGTTACATCAATAAATCCGAAAAGTAAAGAAACTTTTTTACATTGCAGACAGGCAAGGGGCATATGTAAAGTTTACTTAAATTTTGATTTATAGAGGTAAAAGCTCTTGCGTAAAATTGACTGACAAGATATAATCGGATGCATAGAAATACGTTTTCCATTTCCTGATATGACGGGAATGGGGAAAGGAGACACAATGCCTTTAATATACGAGCCCGTAAGCGTGAACATGCCGGCAGTTTGGCTGGTGCTGATGATCATTTTGCTGGTGATAGAAGGCGTGGTGCCGGGGCTGGTGTCCATCTGGTTTGCTCTGGGAGCCCTGGCCGCTCTGCTCTCCGCCATCGTTGGGGCACCCCTCTGGCTCCAGATAGTCTGGTTTTTGCTGATCTCCGTGGTCAGCCTTATCCTCACCCGGCCTCTGGCTAAAAAGTATGTCAACTCCAAGACCACTCCCACCAATGCCGATATGCTTATAGGGCAGGAATGCGTCGTTACGGAAGCGATAGACAATGTGCTGGGCCTGGGGGCCGTCACCGTGGGAGGCAAGGTATGGACGGCAAGAACGGAAAATCCGGATATCAAGGCTGCCATAGGGCAGACTATGACCGTTGTCCGTATCGAGGGCGTCAAGCTCATCGTTAGGTAAAAAAATTTTTTATAGGGATATTAGGAGGATTGAACATGCAATACGTTCTCATCGCGCTGATCCTGGTCATCGTTATCATTCTCATCCGCTGCATACGCATTGTCCAGCAGGCAAAAGCCTATGTCATCGAGTTCCTTGGGGCCTATAAGACCACCTGGACCGTGGGCATCCACTTCAAGCTCCCCTTTGTGGAGCGGGTGGCCAAGATAGTCTCCCTGAAAGAGCAGGTTGCGGACTTCCCCCCTCAGCCCGTTATCACCAAGGATAACGTCACCATGCAGATCGACACCGTGGTCTACTTCCAGATCACCGACCCCAAGCTCTACACCTACGGCATTGAGCAGCCCCTGGTGGCCATCGAGAATCTCTCCGCCACTACTCTGCGTAACATCATAGGCGACCTGGAGCTGGACCAGTGCCTTACCAGCCGTGACATTATAAATTCCAAGATGCGCACCATTCTGGACGAGGCCACCGACCCCTGGGGCATCAAGGTCAACCGCGTTGAGCTGAAGAACATTCTGCCTCCCAAGGAGATTCAGAACGCCATGGAGAAGCAGATGAAGGCCGAGCGTGAGCGCCGTGAAGCCATCCTCAGAGCTGAGGGTGAGAAGCGGGCCGCCATTCTGGAGGCCGAAGGCGAGAAGGAATCCGCCATACTCCGGGCCGACGCCAAGAAGCAGCAGCAGATACTGGAGGCCGAAGGTAAGGCCGAAGCCATTTTGAAGGTCCAGACCGCCACCGCCGAGAGTATACGCCTGATAAACGAGGCTGCCCCCTCCGAGGCCGTGGTGAAGCTGAAGGCCCTGGAAGCCTTCTCCGCCGCCGCCGACGGCAAGGCCACAAAGATAATCATTCCCAGTGAGATTCAGGGTCTGGCAGGCCTGGCCAGCGGAGTTCTGGAGAGCGTAAAGTCCGACAAGGCCGCCCAATAAACAGATATAAAACAAAAGCGGTTTAAGACCGGCGGCAATTTCCCGCCGGTCTTTTGATGATGTAAAAAGAGAGGAGAATATATATGAGCCTTGCTCATGATTTTCTGGTAAAACATCACATGGAGCCGGAGCGAATAGTTCCGGCAGAGCTGGCCGGAGCCATGGCGGAGGACATGCGCCGGGGCCTCAAGGGTGAAAAAAGCTCCCTGCCCATGATAGCTACATACCTGAGCAATGACGGCACCGTACCTGAAGGCGCCTGTGCCGCCGTTATAGATGCCGGGGGCACAAATTTCCGCAGCGCCCTGGTGCGCTTTACCCCGGGCGGCTATCAGGTGGAGGATCTGGGCCGCTGGAAAATGCCCGGCATTGACAAGCCCTGTACCTGGAACGAATTCATTGCCTTTACCGCAGACCACATTCAGCACCTTATGGACAGGACGGATGTGATAGGCTTCTGCTTTTCCTATAATGCGGAGATCACCCCGGATATGGACGGCAAGGTGAAGCGCATAGACAAGGAAGTGGTCATCAGCGGCTGTGAGAATCAGCTGGTAGCGGCCTCCCTGAAGGAAGAGCTTAGCCGCCGGGGCATAGAGGGCAAGAAGATTGTCATACTAAACGACACGGCGGCGGCGCTGCTCGGCGGTACCGTAACTCTGGATAAGAGCGCCTACAGCGGCTTTATCGGCCAGATAAGCGGCACCGGTACCAACACCTGCACCTCAGTGCCCAGAGAGATGATTGAGAAGCTTGGGCTGAAAGGAAGCCGGGGCATGCTGGTCAACCTGGAGTCTGGCATGTATAACGGCATTGAAAGCGGAGACTTTGACCTGCTGCTGGACCGGGAGAGCAACAATCCCGGGGATAAGGATTTTGAGAAAAAAACGGCTGGGGTCTACCTTGGGGAGCTTTGCCGCCTGATGCTTCTGGCTGCCGGTGAGGAAGGCTTTATAAGTGCCGACAGTCTGGAAAAGGCCCGGGCTCTGGGCCATATAGATTCCGCTGTGATCGACGCCTGGTCAGCCGGAGACAGACTGGATGAGATAGCTGCAAACCCGGCCGACGGAGACTTTGCGCAGGAGCTTAGCCTCTCCCTCTTCCAGCGCTCCGCCCGCTGCATGTGCGTGAACCTCCTGGCAATAGCCCTGCTGATCAGTGCAGGCAAAGAGGCCGACAAGCCTGTCTGTGTCTGTGCCGAGGGCTCTCTGATCCAGCGCAGTCACTATTACCGCCCCACACTGGAGAAGCTGCTGGACACCGAGGGGCGGGAAAAGCTGGGGCTCCATTTCAGGCTTTTTGTTGGCAGCGAGACTACTTTGCCCGGTTCCGCCGCCGCCGCTTTATTGAACTGCTGAAAACGAAAACAATATAACGAGGTATATAAAATGAAACTTACAGTCATCGACGGATACACCATGAACCCCGGAGACCTGAGCTGGGAACAGTATGAAAAGTTTGGTGAGCTTCGGGTCTTCGACCACTCCACCAGCGATGAGGACGAGGTCATCAGACGGATAGGAGATTCGGATATAGTAATTGCAAACAAGTCCAGGGTCACCCGGCGGGTCATTGACGCCTGTCCCAACATCCGGTTCATTGCAGTCCAGGCCACAGGCTACGATCCCATAGACTACGTATACGCCCGGGAGAAGGGCATTCCCGTGTCCAATGTTCCCGCCTACGGCACCGACTCCGTTGCCCAGTTTGCCATCGCTCTGCTGCTGGAGATATGCGGCCACGCCGGACATCATGATCAGGCAGTGCATCAGGGGAAATGGGCCCAGTGCGGCGACTGGTGCTTCTGGGACTACCCCATGATAGAGCTCTCCGGCAAGACCATGGGCATCATAGGCTTTGGACGTATAGGCCAGGCAGTTGGACGCATTGCCTCCGCCCTTGGCATGAAGGTTCTGGCCTACAACCGCAGCCGCAGCGAAAGCGGGGCAAAGATAGCCGAATATGTGGGACTGGACGAACTTTTGGCCAGAGCAGACGTTATCTCCCTGCACTGTCCGGCTTTCCCGGAAACCGTCGGCATGATCAACAAGGAAACCATCGCTAAGATGAAAGACGGGGTCATCCTCATAAATAACAGCCGGGGGGCACTGGTGGTGGAGCAGGATCTGGCCGAGGCTCTCAACTCCGGCAAGATTGCCGCAGCAGCATTGGACGTGGTCAGCAGCGAGCCCATCAACGATGACAATCCCCTGCTCAGCGCCAAGAACTGTCTTATAACTCCCCACATAAGCTGGGCTCCCAAAGAGAGCCGCCAGCGCATCATGGATTGCACCGAGGAGAATATCCGCTGCTTCCTGGCCGGAAAGCCCCAAAATGTGGTGAATTAAGAACTTTATGACTTGCGCCGCTGCGGCTCATATGGTATAATCAGCGGCGTTGCCGGGGATTGTGCGGCGACGTAACACAAGAAAAAAATGAATTTGGAGAAAATACATGTTTGAATGGTTGACGGCCACCGATGCCGGCAGATTCCTTACCACCTTCTTTATATCCATGCTCCCTATAGTTGAACTGAGAGCCGGACTGCCTTACGGCATAGCTCTTGGTCTGGACTATCCCCTGGCCCTTACTGCCGCACTGGTGGGCAATATGATTCCCGTTCCCTTTATCGTGGTGTACATCCGGCGTGTCTTTGTCTGGCTCAGAGCTCACTTTAAAAAGATGGACAGCTTCATTACCAAGCTGGAGAAAAAGGCCCACCTGAAGGGAGAAACGGTAAGGAAGTATGGCCCCTTGGGTCTGCTGATTTTCGTGGCCATCCCCCTTCCGGGCACAGGAGCCTGGACCGGTGCTCTCATTGCCGCATTACTGGATATGCGTCTGAAAAGCGCAGTGCCCAGCATCTTTCTGGGTGTATGTATTGCAGCAACTATAATGACCCTCCTCACCTTCGGCGTCATCCACATAGTCTGAGACAGTATACGGCGGCTATAAAGCCATCTGAACCACGGCCCGGAAAGCAAAAGAGCTTTCCGGGCCGTGTATTTTTTCAGCTCTCTGACTCAATATTTAAATTCAGTTCACAATTTTTTTGCGTATTTACTTGACTTAGTCAAGTAAAAGAGTATACTTGACATAGTCAAGTTAAAGGAGCTGAGGATATGTTTCAAACCCTTGCCTATTTTGCAACGGTTTTTTATCGGGATTTTACGGCCTATACCACGGGCCGGCTGCACAAGCTGGGGCTGAGCTTTGGCCTGCTTTTTCCCCTGATATATGTGGGCAAACATCCGGGCTGTACCCAGGGGGAGCTTACGTCGGCCCTGGGGCTGGACTGGGGATATTCCCAGCGCAGTATTGCCAGGCTTGTGGAGGATGGATTCCTGACGCGGGAGAAGTCCGGCCGGGCCTATCGCCTGAACCTAAGTGAAAAGGGGCAGGAAGCGTTTAGCCTGAGCCATCAGGTATTTTATGACTGGGATCAGGAGCGCTTGTCAGCCCTGGAACCGGAGGAGAGAGAGCGGCTGATTGCCCTGCTTGCAAAAGTCAAGAGGAAAGATAAGGAACGGTAATGTATAAAGTTCTTGAAAGCCCGTTGAATTACGGGGGCATCACCCTGAAAAACAGAATTATTTTTGCACCCACGACCTTAGGATTGCCCAGAGAAGAGCAGCTGCAGCGGCTGAGAGAAATTGCTGCCGGTGGCTGCGCAATGATAATTATAGGTGACGTGCCGGTACTGCCTCATGGCTTTGGCCCATCCCTGTACAATAAGAGAGGCTTTGCCTGGTACAGAGATCTGGCTGATACCGCACACCGGGAGGGCTGCCTGATATGCGCCCAGCTCCACCAGTCCGATTCAAACTTCAAAGGGATGATGAAGTATATTCCAGGAGTACTGGCCGGGCAAATTTCCCAGGATGAGCTGAGAGAGATTTTAAACCGGAATGTGGGGCCATATATAAGCGGCCTGCCGGAGAAGAAGGTGAATGAAATTACTTCTGCTTTTGGCACTGCTGCCGAGCTGGCTGTGCAAGCCGGCTTCGACATGGTGCAGGTCCATGGGGACCGGATGTGCGGCAGCTTTAGCTCATCCGTATTTAACAGCCGCAGTGACCGCTATGGTGGGAGCACGGAGAAGCGGGCCCGTTTTGCAGTGGAAGCTGTGTCATCAATCAGAAGCAAGCTGCCAGGTCTGCCCATAGATTATAAGCTGGCAGTGCGATTAGAACATCCACACTACGGAAATGCCGGGGTATTGGAAGAAGAACTGGGCGTGTTTTTGCCATTGCTGGAGCAGGCAGGAGTGACCAGCTTCCACGTGACTCTGGCCGATCATGGAAAGCTCAGCGACACAATACCGCCCCGAAACCATCCATACTTTGGGGAGGAAGGTTGTTTTTTGAGGTTCTGCGACACTGTGCGTGGCCTCACGAAGCTGCCGGTATGCGCTGTAGGCGGGCTGACGGACCCGGCCTTCGTTGAAGAACAGCTGGAAGCGGGGCGCATGGACTGCATCGCCATGAGCCGCCAGCTCATAGCCGATGCTGACTGGCCCAGAAAAGTGATGGAAGGACGGGAGCGGGAGATAAATCGCTGCATTCGCTGCAATAAAGAATGCCTTGGGGGCATGATGTCTCACCGGGGTGTTCATTGTATTTATGAAAGGAAAGATAAAAAATGAGTTATTCAATCGTTTACAGCAGCCGTACAGGCAATACTGCCAATCTGGCCCAGACCATCAGGGAAGCGCTTCCGGCGGAGGACTGTATCTATTTCGGCGAGCCGGACCCAAAGGCTCTGGAGGCTGAGACAATATACCTGGGCTTTTGGACCGACAAAGGCAGCTGCGACGAGGCAAGCGCCGAGTTCTTGAAGAGCCTGACCGGACAGAGGCTGTTCCTCTTCGGCACTGCCGGTTTTGGCGGCGCTCCGGCCTATTTCGAACAGATACTGGACAGGGTTAAATCCAAGATGGGAAGCGGCGTAACTGTCGTCGGCAGCTACATGTGCCAGGGGAGAATGCCTATGAGTGTGAGAGAGCGGTACATGCAGATGGAGGAGAGTCCCCGGCGTACTGCCATGTTGAAAAACTTTGACGCTGCCCTGAATCATCCTGACGCAGAGGATCTTACGAGATTGAAAGCGGCTTTGCTGCCCAATGGATAAAGCCGGCAGCAAATCCCTTTTATACTTTTAAGAAAAAATCCCGCAGACGGAAAGTTACGTCTGCGGGATAGATTTTATGTAGCGACTTTTTGACTAAGCTCAGCAGGCTTACTTCATGGACTCGGCAGTAGCCACGGCCACGGCCACGGTAGCGCCAACCATGGGGTTGTTGCCCATGCCCAGGAAGCCCATCATCTCCACGTGAGCGGGGACGGAGGAGGAACCTGCAAACTGAGCGTCGGAGTGCATACGGCCCATGGTATCGGTCATGCCGTAGGAGGCAGGGCCGGCAGCCATGTTGTCGGGGTGGAGGGTACGGCCGGTGCCGCCGCCGGAAGCCACGGAGAAGTACTTCTTACCCTGCTCGATGCACTCTTTCTTGTAGGTGCCTGCAACGGGGTGCTGGAAGCGGGTGGGGTTGGTGGAGTTGCCGGTGATGGAGACATCCACGCCCTCAAAGTGCATGATAGCCACGCCCTCACGGACATCGTCGGCGCCGTAGCAGCGGACATCGGCACGCTCAGTCTCGGAGTAGCGGATCTCACGGACGATCTTCAGCTCGCTGGTGTAGTAATCAAACTGGGTCTGGACATAGGTAAAGCCGTTGATACGGGAGATGATCTGAGCGGCGTCCTTGCCAAGGCCGTTGAGGATGACGCGCAGGGGCTCCTTGCGGGCCTTGTTTGCGTTCTTCACGATGCCGATAGCGCCCTCGGCGGCGGCGAAGGACTCGTGGCCGGCCAGGAAGGCAAAGCACTTGGTATCGTCGCTGAGGAGCATTGCGCCCAGGTTGCCGTGACCCAGACCGACCTTGCGGTCCTCAGCCACGGAGCCGTCCAGGCAGAAGCTCTGGAGGCCCACACCGATGAGCTTGGCAGCCTCGGCAGCAGTCTTCACGCCGGACTTGATGGCGATGGCAGCGCCCACGCAGTAGGCCCAGCAGGCATTTTCAAAGCAGATGGGCTGAATGCTCTTAACTATTTCATAGGGGTCAAAGCCCTTGGCCTTGCAGATCTCTCTGCACTCTTCCACAGAACCGATGCCGTACTGGGAGAGGACGCCGTTGATCTTGTTTATTCTTCTGTCGTAGTTCTCAAACAGAGCCATTATCTTGTCCTCCTTTATTATTCCTGACGGGGGTCTATGTACTTGACAGCGGCATCCCACTGACCGTAGTGACCGGTAGCCTTCTTCATGGCCTCGTTAGCGTCTTCGCCCTTCTTGATGAAGTCCATCATCTTGCCCAGGCTTACGAACTCATAGCCGATGATCTCGTCGTCCTTGTTAAGGGCGATCTTGGTGACATAGCCCTCGGTGAGCTCCAGGTAACGGGGGCCCTTCTCCTTGGTGGCAAACATGGTGCCAACCTGAGAGCGCAGGCCCTTGCCCAGGTCTTCCAGGGAAGCGCCTATGGCCAGACCGTCTTCGGAGAAAGCGGACTGGGAGCGGCCGTAAACAATCTGCAGGAACAGCTCACGCATTGCGGTGTTGATGGCGTCGCACACCAGGTCGGTGTTGAGAGCCTCAAGGATAGTCTTGCCGATGAGGATCTCGGAGGCCATAGCTGCGGAGTGGGTCATGCCGGAGCAGCCCAGAGTCTCCACCAGAGCCTCTTCAATGATGCCGTTTTTGATGTTCAGGGTCAGCTTGCAGGCGCCCTGCTGGGGAGCGCACCAGCCCACGCCGTGGGTGAAGCCGGAGATATCGGAGATTTCCTTGGCCTGGACCCACTTGCCCTCTTCGGGGATGGGGGCGGGGCCATGGTATGCGCCCTTAGCTACAGGGCACATATGCTTTACTTCGGTAGTGTAGATCATAGCAATTTCCCTTCTATATAAAATATGATAAACAGATTAAGGCGCCGGGTTCTCACTTTACGATAAGGGACTCGCCGGTCATTTCCTTGGGTTGCTCCAGGCCCATGACTTCCAGGATGGTGGGAGCAATGTCTGCCAGTTTGCCGTCCTTCAGGCTCACGCCCGCCTTGCACAGAGCAAAGGGAACAGGATTGGTGGTGTGGGCAGTGTTCACCTTGCCGTTTTCGTCGAACATGCAGTCGGCGTTGCCGTGGTCGGCAGTGACAACCAGCACTGTATCGGGATGCTTTGCGACCTCATCCATAATAAGGCCCATGCAGCTGTCCACAGTCTCAACGGCTTTTACGGCAGCTTCCATAACACCGGTGTGGCCCACCATGTCGCAGTTGGCAAAGTTGCAGACAATCAGGTCATACTTGTCGGAGGCTATAGCTTCCACGCATTTGTCCGCCACTTTCCTTGCGCTCATCTCCGGAACCAGGTCGTAAGTGGCATACTCCTTGGGAGAAGGCACCAGGCAGCGCTCCTCACCCTCGGTCTGCTTCTCCACGCCGCCGTTAAAGAAGAAGGTCACGTGGGCATACTTCTCGGTCTCGGCAACACGAAACTGCTTGAGGCCGTGGGCGCTGATATAGTCTCCCAAGGTGTTCTCTATAACCTCGGGGGGATAGGCTATGGGCAGAGGCAGGCTCTCGTCGTACTGAGCGGTGCAGACATAGCTGAGAGGATACACGGTCTTCTTGCGCTTGAAGCCGTCGAAGTCAGCCAGATTCAGCGCCCAGGTCATCTCTCTGGCCCTGTCGGGACGGAAGTTCATAAAGATGACGCTGTCGCCCTGGTTGATAACGCCCTCCGGGCAGCAGACAACGGGTTTTACAAACTCGTCGGTGACGTCCTGGGCATAGCTTTCCTCGATAGCGTGGACGGGATCGGGATCGGAGACTCCTTCGCCGCAGACGATGGCGTTGTAGCCCTGCTCCACACGGTCCCAGCGCTTGTCGCGGTCCATACCGTAGAAGCGGCCCTGGACAGTGGCAATGCGGGCGTTGCCCAGCTCTTCGCACTTTTCCTCCAGCTGCTTTATAAAGCCGGCACCGCTCTTGGGGGCCACGTCACGGCCGTCCAGGAAGCAGTGGACATAAACCTTTTCCACGCCCCGCTGCTTGGCCATATCCAGTATACCGAAGACATGGGTCAGGTGGCTGTGGACGCCGCCGGTGGACATGAGGCCCAGGATGTGCAGAGCCTTGTGGTTTGCCTTGGCATCCTCCATGGCCTTGATATAGACAGGGTTCTGGAAGAACTTGCCGTTTTCTATCTCCTGGCTCATCTTGGGCAGGATCTGGAAAACCACACGGCCTGCGCCGATGTTGGTGTGTCCCACCTCGGAGTTGCCCATCTGGCCCTGGGGCAGACCTACATCCAGCCCGGAGGCAGAGAGTTTGCAGGTGGGGTTCTGGGAAAACAGCCTGTCCAAATTGGGTTTCTTGGCCTGAGCTATGGCGTTGCCCGCAGTGGGGGCCGCCAGGCCGTAGCCGTCGAGAATGATAAGAACTGCTTTTTTAGTCATTAAAGTTCCTTCTTATAAATAAGTTAAATGAGTTTGTGGCTTTGACTCAGCCCTGATCGGTAGCCTTGATAATGGTGGCAAAGTCCACAGGCTTAAGGGAAGCGCCGCCGATGAGGCCGCCGTCAATGTCAGGCTGGGCCAGGAGCTCGTAGGCGTTCTTGGCGTTCATGCTGCCGCCGTAAAGGATGCTGACGGCACGGGCGGGACGGGCGCCATAAATGCCCCTGATGACGGCACGGATGCCTTCGCAGACTTCCTGGGCCTGCTCTGCGGTAGCGGTCTTGCCGGTGCCGATGGCCCAGATAGGCTCATAGGCAATTACGCAGCGGCGCAGCTGGCTGGCGTCAATGCCGCTGAGAGCGGCCTTGACCTGGTATGCAACATACTCCATGGTCAGGTCGTTTTCCCTCTGCTCCAGGCTCTCTCCCACGCAGATGATGGGCATGATGCCGTTGGCCAGCAGAGCCTTGGCCTTGGCGTTTACAAGCATGTCGTCCTCGCCGTGATACTGACGGCGCTCGGAGTGGCCCACTATGCAGTACTTGGCTCCCACATCGGAGAGCTGACTTGCGGAGACTTCGCCGGTGTAAGCACCCTTTTCAAAGCGGCTTACATCCTGGCCGCCGGCGGCCACCTTGCAGTCCTTACCGGCCTTGACCATGGCAGGCACCATGACGCCGGGGACACAGAGCACCATCTCGCAGGTGCGGGCCTTGGGCAGATTAGCCTTCAGTTCTTCCATGAAGGGCTTGATCTCGGATGCCAGCATATTCATTTTCCAGTTGCCGGCAATAACGGTCTTACGGTACTTTCTGTTCATTGCTCTTTCTCCATAAAATGTATAAGCTGAATAATATTGCTGCCCCGCCGCCGGTGAGACGGCGGGGAAACTTTTACTTACTTGTCCAGCAGGCAGGCTACGCCGGGCAGCTCCTTGCCTTCCAGGAACTCCAGGCTGGCGCCGCCGCCGGTGGAAATGTGGGTGATCTTGTCGGCAAAGCCCAGCTTCTCGACAGCAGCTGCGCTGTCGCCGCCGCCAACGATGGTCACTGCGCCGGACTCGGCCAGAGCCTTGGCCATGGCCTTGGTACCGCCGGCAAACTTGTCAAACTCGAAAACGCCCATGGGCCCGTTCCAGACGATGGTGCCTGCACCCTTGACTGCGGCGGAGTAAGCCTCGATGGTCTTGGGGCCAATGTCCATACCCATCATGTCTGCGGGGATGTCGCCCTCGGCAACAACGGGCTCGGCGTCGGCGCTGAACTCTGCGGCGCAGAGGTGATCCACAGGCAGCAGGAACTTCACGCCCTTGGCCTTGGCCTTTTCTATCATCTCGCTGGCGTAGTCCAGACGGTCGGCTTCCAGCAGGCTCTTGCCTATCTCGTGGCCCTGGGCCTTCAGGAAGGTGTAGGACATGCCGCCGCCGATAATGATGGTGTCGGCCTTCTCCAGGAGGTTGTTGATGACGTTTATCTTATCGGACACCTTGGCGCCGCCAAGCACTGCCACGAAGGGACGCTTGGGGTCGTCCAGGGCCTTGCCCATGATGCTCAGTTCCTTGTTGACCAGAAGGCCGGAGTAAGCGGGCAGGAAAGCTGCAACGCCGGCGGTGGAAGCATGGGCACGGTGCACGGTGCCGAAAGCATCGGAGACGAAGATCTCGGCCATGTCGGCCAGGGCCTTGGCAAAGTCTGCCCCGTTCTTCTCCTCGCGGATATCAAAGCGGAGGTTTTCAAGAAGCATGATCTGGCCGGGCTTGAGAGCTGCGGCCTTTGCCTTGGCATCCTCACCGATGATGTCCTTGGCGAAGATGACCTCCTGGCCCAGCAGCTCACTGAGGCGCTTGGCGACGGGAGCCAGGGTCAGCTTGGTCTTCCACTCCCCTTTGGGCTTGCCCAGGTGGGAGCAGGCGATAACGGCGGCGCCGTTTTCCAGCAGGTACTTGATGGTAGGCAGAGCGGCTACGATACGCTTGTCGCTGGTGATCTCGCCGGTTTCCTTGTTCTGAGGAACGTTAAAGTCGCAGCGGAGAAGGACCTTCTTGCCCTTGACGTCAACATCATAAATTGTCTTCTTGTTGTAGTTCATGATATTTCCTCCTAAAAATTAATTATTAGCATTTTTCTCTGCCATAGAACCGCAGCGCAGCAATCCCGGGAAATTCTGCTGTCTCAGCGCCTCATATGCCAGTATAGCAACGGAGTTTGAAAGATTCAAGCTCCGGGCCTCACTTATCATGGGGATGCGGATGCATCGGTCAAAATACTTTTCTCTCAGCCACTGGGGCAGCCCGGCGGTCTCCTTGCCGAAGAGCAGGGCAACATCGCCGCTCATATCGGCCTGGTGGTAGGAGCGGGGAGCTTTGGTAGTGGCCAGATATATGTTATTATCACCGTTTTTTGAAAAGTACTCGTCAATATTCTGATATTCGGAAATACTCACCAGGTGCCAGTAATCCAGGCCGCAGCGTTTTACCATTTTATCGGAAATGTCAAAGCCCAGAGGATGGATAAGATGAAGCCTTGCGCCGGTGGCGGCGCAGGTCCTGGCAATGGCTCCTGTGTTGTGGGGGATTTCAGGCTCCACAAGGACTATATCGACCATGGCGGTTCATCCTTTGCTGCAATGAAAAAGTAATCTCTGTATCTTTTTCAACTACATATTAGCACAAAAATCAGAAAAATCATGTACTTTTTTTCGTTTTTTTGCGATTCTTGCATATTAGACAAATAGGAGCTATAATCAGGAGTGCCAAATGGGCATTTATTGTCAATTTGCATATGTTATTAAATTATCAAATATTATTTTCAGGGGAACCAGGTCATGGAAAATACATGCAGTATATGTCCCAGAAATTGCGGCGCCGTACGTGGGGAAAAAGGCGGAGGTTTTTGTCTCAGTCCTGCCCTGCCAAAAGTGGCCAGAGCCGCTCCGCACTACGGAGAGGAGCCATGCATCGGCGGCAGCAGAGGCACCGGAGCGGTGTTTTTTACCGGCTGCAATCTCCGCTGTGTGTTCTGCCAGAACCGGGAAATCAGCCGTGGTCAGGGCGGTATGGTACTTACGGTGCCAGAGCTGAGGGACCTGTTCCTGAAACTGAGGGACACTGGAGTATCCTCCCTGGACTTGGTCACCGGAGCCCACTACACTCCATGGATATCCGAAGCCCTCAGCGGCCTGGACCTGGGTATTCCGGTTGTATGGAACAGCTCCGGCTATGAGAGCGTGGAGAGCCTGAAGTTGCTGGATGGCCTTGTGCAAGTGTACATGCCGGACTTTAAATACTGGAAGGGGGATTTGGCTTTGCGCTACTCAGCAGCTCAGAACTATCCTTCCGTAGCCAAAGCCGCCATAAAGGAGATGTACCGTCAGGTGGGCCCCTATGAACTGGACGATGAGGGGCTTATGACAAAGGGTGTGCTAATCCGTCATTTGATATTGCCGGGCCAGGACCTGAACGCCATGGATGTGATGGACTTTGCCGCCGAGGAATTTCCTCCTGACAGCGTGCTCTTTTCTCTGATGAGCCAATATACCCCCATGCCTGGGCTGGAGAAATTCCCGGAGCTGCAAAGTACCATTGACAATGAGCTCAACGACCGGCTCATAAGCTATATGCAGCGCCGCGGACTGTCCGGTTACTGGCAGGAAACCGGCTCCGCCACGGCGGAAATGATACCGGATTTTGACCTGACCGGGCTTTGATGCGTCGAGTTTTCAAAACAGCCTAGCCCCGGACGACTGCTTTTCCCCCGCTCTTCTTCTAAATTCTTGACAAGCCGCCCGCTTTGGCGGATAATGGTAAAAGTGTAAAGCAAATAATTATTCTAAGGAGAGATAATTATGAACTATAACGAGATAATGGCCGCCGCCAAAGACTGCGTCGGCCCCTACTGCAAAGCCTGTCCCGTATGCAACGGCAAGGCCTGCGGCAACTCCATGCCCGGCCCCGGCTGCAAGTACCCCGGCAACGTGGCCGCCCGTAACTTCGACAAGTGGCAGGAGATCTGCGTGAATATGGACACGCTCTGCCCCAATGCCGAGCCGGATGTCTCCTTTGAGCTTTTCGGTCACAAGTTCGTGGCTCCCATCTTTGCCGCTCCTCTGGGCTCCATTGACCTGCACTACGGCCCCAAGTACAAGGACCAGCAGTATAACTCCATCCTGGTGAAAGCTGCCGCCGAGTATGGCCTCATGGCCTTCACCGGAGACGGAGTCGATCCGGACATCATGCTCTCCGCTGTGGAGGATATGAAGAAGGCCGGCGGCATAGGCTGCCCCACAACCAAGCCCTGGAATAAGGAGGCTGTATTTGCCAAGCTGGATGTGCTCAATGAAGCGGGCATCTTTGCCGCAGCCATGGACGTGGACGGTGCGGGCCTGCCCTTCCTGAAGGCCATGAACCCCAATGCCGGCAGCAAGTCCGTGGATGAGATGAATGAGATTGTCTCCTATGCCAAGATGCCTTTCATCATAAAAGGTATAATGACCGTTGCCGGGGCAAAGAAGGCCGTGGAGTCCGGAGCTGCTGCCATAGTGGTCTCCAATCACGGCGGTCGCGTTCAGGGCGGCGTGCCCTCCACCGCCGAGGTGCTGCCCGCCATAGCCGAGGCCGTTAAGGGCAAGATCACCATTCTGGTAGACGGCGGCATCCGCTCCGGCGTGGATGTGTTCCGCGCTCTGGCTCTGGGCGCCGACGGCGTGCTCATCGGCCGTCCCCTGCTGCCCATGATCTATGCCGCTGGCGAGGAGGGCTTCAAGGTCTACATGGACAAGATAATCGGCGAGCTGAAGTCCACCATGACCATGTGCGGCGCCGCCTCTCTTAAGGACATCACCAGGGACAAGGTCTGGTTGGAGAAATAAAAAACTCATATCAATGCCTGGATGCAGTGGCGGAAGATCTTCCGCCACCGTATAATTTTGTATGTTTCCCCAGGTTTATGCCATAAAATGCAGGTTTTTTTGCTTAATTCGTCATTGCGTACTCTTGAAAACGCCTATTGTCTGGTATATACTTATTTTGTCGGTTTCCCTGAAAATGTAATGAAAATTTAAGGGGAGATTTCCCCCTTGCTTTTTGCTTTTCCCGGCATGGACGGCCGGTCTGAACTTGTTATCTTCTCCCGGAGACGGGTCAAAGATAAAATTTTAGAAGAAAGGAGAAAGCTATGAAAGGAAACAAACTGGTAATTACCTTCATACTGGCATTGATAGTATGTTTGGTACTTATCCCCACCTGTGCCTTTGCCGAAGGCGCAGACCCCCTTGGCAACGAAGCGTCCGTTGCGGATGCCGGCAATCCCCCCGCACAGCCCCCTGTAGAGACTCTTGCCGAGACTCCCGCTGAGACTCCCGCTGAGACTCCTGCCGAGACTCCCGCTGAGACTCCTGCCGAGACTCCCGCTGAGACTCCTGCCGAGACTCCCGCTGAGACTCCCGCTGAGACTCCCGCCGAGACTCCCGCTGAGCCCCCTGTAGAGACTCCTGACGAGACTCCCGCTGAGCCCCCTGTAGAGACTCCTGACGAGACTCCCGCTGAGCCTGACGCCGGTTACACTGTTGAGTTCACCGTTGGTGACAAGCAGTATGTTCTGGCCGGAGATACCAGCGTAGACCTCTCTGAGATCCTTGGTTCTCTGGGCATCAGCGGAGAGATAAGCGGAGCCAGCAGCAGCGCCGACTCTCTCTTCTCCGTGGCTCAGGATGAAAACGGGAAGTGGACCGTCTCCGCCAACGAGTGCTTCAGCAGCACCCAGAGCATGACCGTCGTTGTGGACGGCCAGGAGTACCAGATTGTTGTCACCGACGACGGCGTGGTGGCCAGCTGGGTGGATGCAAATGGTGTGACTCATGATTCTACCAGCTTGAAGGACGCCATAGATAACGCCGCAGACGGAACCACAGTCGTGCTGAAGGACAACTACACCGGCAGCATTACCGTTGATAACGGCAAGACCGTCACCATTGACCTGGGTGGAAAGACCTTAAATGCAGGCAGCAGCAGCGCTTCTGTGTTCTCTGCTTATAGCGGAAACATAATGATAACAAACGGTACAATTAATGGACGCCTTAATGCCTATAACTCTTCTACGGTAACCCTGGCTTCCGATGTAACCCTTAATGGTATGCTTGTCGTCTGGGGCGAAGGTAGTGGAGATACTGCAAAGACTCCTGTTGCAAATGTTTATGGTACTATAAACAATACAGGTGCTCAGGCGATTTCCACAAATGGTACAGACCGTTCCGGCGCAGTCATAAATATTTATGACGGTGCAAAAGTCACTTCTGATGAAATTACCATCTATCTTCCCAGCGGCAACCTCAATGTGTATGGCGGCACCATCAAGGGCGATACCGGCATCTACGTAAAGGGCGGCTCTCTCAACATCACCGGCGGTGAGATAATAGCCAACGGCGAGCAGGCCAATCCCGACACCAGTTTCAACAATGGTGCATACACCACCGGCACTGCCATTACAATAGAAAATGCGTACAATGGCACCTCCAGTGGTTACCCTCAAATTACCGGCATTAACATCAGCGGCGGCACCATGACCAGTGAAAATGCTGATTCCATCCTGTACCTGGACCGTGATACCGCTCAGGGCTCTCACAACAGCTTCGTCAGCGGCGGTATCTTCAGCAGCGTTCCCGAAGAGGAACTGCTCTCCGGCGGCAACACCGTCATCAGCGCAGGTGGCGCCTATGCCGTAGGCTCTGAGGGCAACATGGCCTCCGTCAATGGCCTTATGGCCAACGCCGGAGATAATGTCATCACCGTCTACAGCGCACCCAACGGCATCACCGCTCCCGAGGGCAGCACTGTTGTCAACAAGACCGGCAGCGCCATCACTGTCAACGGTGTCGTTCTCCAGCCCGACCAGTCCATTACCATCCCTGTAAGCCCCGTAGCAGTTCGTGGTGACTACTACATCATAGAGGGTAAAGACCAGACCTGGACCAAGGGCTCCAATGAAGAACTGAGCTTCAAGCTCAATTCCGGCAAACTTATTAAAGTCCTTATTGACGGTGAGGAAGTGGAGTTTGAAATTACCGAAGACGGCGTTGTAACCATCGCCCCCGAGGTTCTGGAAGCTCTTGAGCCCGGCGTTCACACCATCACCTTCGTGTACGTGGACGGCGGCATTTCCACCAACATCGTCATAGAGGCCTGATTACCTTTTACTTAGCCCTGCGTCCTTTGGCGCAGTCACGATCGGAGCCTTTCGGCTCCGTGGCATACAGGGCCGCCCCGCTTTCCTGGGGCGGCCTTTTTGGAGAGTGATTTATTTGAGAAAAACTGTTTTGCTTATTCTCCTTGCGGCGCTCCTGCTTGGCGGCTGCGCCGGGGAGGCTCAGCCTGTGGAAAGCTCCCAGCCTGATATATTTTATTCCGACCAGACCGCCATAGCCTTTCTTGATGGCTACTGGACCAACGGTCTGGGCGAGTATCTTGCCGCCGCCCCCGGCGACGGCGGGCTCATCCGTTGGGAGACCAACATTCCTCTCCCATCCTGTGAGCTCTACGTTTTGAAGGAGGGCGTGCTCACCGGCGGCAGCACCGGGTCCGACGGCAGCGTGGAACAGCTGCAGCTGCTCCGCTTTAAAAAGCTGGACGAGGACAGCATCAGTGTGGAAAACCTCAGCAGCGGTGAAAAATCCACCTTTATCCGGGACAGTCTGGAGCCTGACCCGAAGCGGCTGGACAACGACTATGTCTTCTGGACCATGAACCGGGCAGCGGCCTATCTCCAGGGCATGTGGATGGACGAAAACGGCAGCTACTTTGTCCTGTCCGTAGACGAAAACGGAGCCGTCTCCTGGAACTCCGACCTGTCCGTCCCCGACTGCGACTACATAGATTTTTATGACGGCCAGCTCTGCGCCGTCACCTTGGATGACCAGGGCGGCAGGACCTTCGTTCCTGCCCTCACCTTTGACATTCAGGATAAAAACAGCGTCCGTGTACTCTGTCACAGCACAGGCCTGAGCAGCACCTTCCAGCGCCTCAGCCGCGAGCTGGACTCCCAGCTGCTGGACAGCCGCTATATCTTTGCAAATCCCCAGCGGGCCTTTGTTTTTCTGGAGGGACTTTGGCTGGACGGCAAAGGAAACTATTTCTCCGTGGAGAACAAGGGCGGGAATGTGCGCTGGAATACCAACCTCTCTCTCCCCAACTATCAGTCTTATACCTTTGCCCAAGGCTCAATGGTAGGCGTGAACCTCGGTGAAGACGGGCAGGAGGAGACCCAGCCAATATATAACTTTAAAGTCATATCCCAGGATGAGCTGGAGATAAGCATATCCGGCACCGAAAACGTATACCTGATGCAGCGTCAGGGATAAGGAGGTTCACTCTATGTATATTTTTGAAAATGAATCTCCCAACTGGCTGCCCGGCCGGGAGCCGGAGGCTCTGCGCCGGCGTCTTGCAGATTTTTTCAAATTACTGGAAAACAGCTACGGCGGCAAGCAAATAATATGGGAGCAGTGGGATCACGGGGCCTGGGACTCTGCTGCCGTCTCCCTCTGCCGGGAGCTGGGCTATTCCCGGGGCGCCGCCTTTCTCACCGCCTACGGTTACGGCGTCAGTGTGGGCGGCAGTCTCATCTCCGCCCCTCCGGCCCCTCCCGTGGAGAACACCGCCTCTCCGACCCCTCCCGTGGAAACTACCCGGGTCTCCGCATCTTCCAAGGAAAAGTTCCAGGTTCCACCGGCTTCTGCGGAGAAGTCCCCGGCCTCCGGCCTCCGGGAAAATGCCGGCGAAGACCCCGGTCTTTTTCACACCGGTTCCGTCACCCTCATTCTCCCCTATAATAACAGCGGCTTTATCCGCCGGGACGATGGCGGCGACTATTACTTCAATGTCAGGGATTTTACCCACCATGTGGAGCTCCGGCCCGGCTTGAAGGTTCGCTTCCGTCTGGAGCGGCGCATGGACTACAAGCACCATCGGATGCGCCTCAATGCCGTGGAACTGTCCGTCATCGCCTTGGACCCCCAGCAGCAGGATGCGGACGGCCGGCAGATACATCACGGACCGCAAACAATAAAAACCCCGGAAGACTGATGAGAGTCTTCCGGGGCTTTTTCTCTTCCGTTTTTCTCAGCTGCTCAGGCCCTCCCTGGCGGCAGCCTTTATCTTGCCGTATTCCTCTTCCACTATATTTTCCATTTCCTCCCATCTGCTCTCCATGTCCTCCGCCAGGGTGAACTGGGTGCGGCAGCGGTCCAGATTATGCTTTTCCCTGTCGATGGCAAAATACTTGTCCCCCATGAGATAGTCGGTGAGAAAACGGATGCCGCATTCCATGGTCATGGCATAGGCTCCCTGAGCCAGAGCCTTCACTTCCATATTGGTGAGGCTGGGGCAGCTCTCCAGAAAGCCTCTGGTAAAGGCCCGGAAGTAATCCAGATTCAGTCTCACCTTGCTCAGCTCCACCTCGTCCTCGGCGGCGGTGGAGGCTCCGAAGCGTATAGCGTCCCCGAAGTCGTGGGCGGAGATGCCGGGCATGACCGTGTCAAGGTCTATTACGCAAAGGGCTTGGCGGGTGTCTTTATTCAAAAGGACATTGTTAATCTTGGTGTCGTTGTGGGTGGCCCGCACCGGCAGCTCCCCCTCCCGCCTCAGCTTCTGAAGGCGGCAGGCACGCTCCTCCCTCTTCAGGGCAAAGTCCACCTCTCTCTCCACTTCCTGGAGTCTTCCGCGTTCGTCGGCCTCTATGGCCTCCCTGAATTTTTTGTAGCGGTCCTCCGTGTCGTGGAAGTTTTCTATGGTCTCCACCAGCTGCTCCGCCGGGAAATCCCTCAGGGCATACTGGAAGCCTCCGAAGCCTCTGGCGCTCTGGTAGAAGTCCTCCGCCGTCTCCGCCCGCTGAAGGCAGATGCTGTCCGGTACGAAGCGGTAGAGCCGCCAGGCTCCGCCCTGGCCGTCGTCATAGTAATTGTGTCCGTCCAAGGTGTCTATATAGCTTATCATGGCCATTTTTCCCTTATGGTGTTCCCGGAGGAAAGCGCTGATGGCGCTCATGTTCTGCATTATAGCCTCCACATTGGGAAAAACATAGCGGTTTATCCACTGGAGTATGTAGCGGCTGTCCTCGTCGGTGGTGACCAGATAGGTCTCGTTTATGTGTCCGCTCTTGATCTGGCTGACGGAGGCCACATCCCCGTCTATGGGGAACTTGCAGGCTATATCTCCCTGAGCGGCAAAGCTGCCGCAGCTATCAGTGTGCATTTCTGTCTCTCCTTTTTACTCTGTCTGGGCCGGTGCTTTTTTCTCCTCCCGCCTGCGCAGCAGGATAACGGGTATCACGGTGAGGATAAGCACGGCTGCCGCCGCCAGATAAATCTCCGGGGTGGGCACGGTCTTCACCTGGCCCAGTTCCACATAGGTGCTGTCGCTGCCTTTGATGACGGCCGCCCCGATAGCGGGTCCTATGACCATGGGCAGCAGCACCGCAAAAATCATGCGGATGCCCTGGAAGTGTCCCACCTTATCTCTGGGAGTCCAGTCTCTGATATTTGCGCTGAGGGCGGCGGAGACCATCATGTAGCCTCCCATCATTACCGTCCCGGCTATCATCACGCCCAGAGACTCCCGGACAAAGTACATTCCGCCAAGGCCCAAAAGCATGACGAGGGCCGCCGGGAAAGCAAAGGCCAGCTTGCCCATCTTGTCGATGAATCGGCCGGAGATAAGGCTCACCAGGGAGGCCAGGATCAGCACGACCCCCAGGATGAGGGCATAGTCGGTAATACCCAGAAAGTTCTGAATATAGATTATAAGGTAAGGGAAAAACACCTGTACCGCCACGGAAAATACACAAAAGGCGGCAAAGGACAGATACAGCTCAGGGTTTTCTCTAAGTACCGAAGGCCTAAGGCCGTAGAGGAGATTTCTTATATATCCGTCCCGCCGAGGTCTCAGCTCCGGGTCGTCCTTTATAAGGAAGAGAGCCGCCAGTCCAACCAGACTCACGGCAATGCCGAATATGCCGAAGAACTCCTTCCATCTCCCCTGTTGGGTAAGGGGGTCGAAGGCTCCGAAGATGACCAGCATGGAGATAAGGGGCAGTATGGCCAGCACGCTCTCCACCCGGCCACGGTTCTCATTTGTGGTAATGTCGGTGATGTAGGCGTTGAAGGCGGCGTCGTTGGCGGTGCTGCCGAAGAAGGTCATGACGCAGTCCATAACCACTACAGTGACGGCAGCGGCGGAGACAGCATTGAGAGCCGGGAAAAGGGCGTGGAGGTTATCCACGCTTATAAAACCGAAGATGCCGGTACTCAGGCCCCAGAGCACATAGCCCAGAACTATAAATATCTTTCGCCTGCCCACTCTGTCGGAGAGGGCGCCCATAAGCAGGGTGGTGAGGGTGGCTGCCGCCGCCGACCAGCCCACCATGGCGGCAATATAGTTTGGGTCGGTGGAGATGGTGTTGTACAAAAACACGTTGAAATACATGTTCTCTATGGTCCAGGCAAACTGGCCGAAGAGTCCGATGAGCACAAGGCCCAGCCATTTCAGGCCGCCGATTTTTTTAGTCATGCTCCTGTCCCCCTGTAGAAAATTCTTTCTCTTTTTTCTCTCTGTATATTTTATTTCTCGCCCAGCAGATTCAGCACCACGTTCACCATGGCGTCCATGTCGGCGGTGCTGATATGCTCATAGGGGCCGTGGAAGCCGTAGCCTCCGGTGCCCAGGTTAGGGCAGGGCAATCCCCGGAAGGAGAGCTGGGAGCCGTCGGTACCGCCCCGAATGGGCCGGATATCCGGCATGAGCCCCTGTTTTTTCAGGGCCCGCTCCGCCCGGAGGACGATGTCTTGCTTGTCCCTCAGCACCTCCGCCATGTTCCGGTACTGCTGGGTGATGCTCAGCTTCACGCTGCCTTCACCGTACTTCTCCTTCATCTGCTTTTCTATCCGCTCCATAAGCTCCTGCCTGGCCTGGAATTTTCCGGCATCATGGTCCCGGATGATATATTTAAGCTCCGCCTTTTCGCAGTTTCCCTTCATATCCGTCAGGTGGAAAAAGCCCTGGTATCCCCCAGTCTTTCCCGGTATCTCGTCGGGAGGGAGCAGAGAATTTATCTCCATAGCCACCAGGCAGGCGTTGACCATGATGTCCTTTGCGCTGCCCGGGTGGACGTTCACCCCCTGTATCTCCCACACTGCGGAGCAGGCATTGAAGGTTTCGTAACTCAGCTCCTCCACGGCGTCCCCGTCCAGAGTGTAGGCAAAGTCCGCCCCCAGGCGCTGGAGATCCAAAAGCTCCGCCCCGTGGCCTATCTCCTCGTCGGGGCAGAAGCAGACGGAGACGGCGCAGTGGGGGATGTTCTCCCTGATGAGCCTTTCGCAGGCGGTGAGTATCTCGGCGATACCCGCCTTGTCGTCGGCCCCCAGGAGGGTGCTGCCGTCGGTGACGATGATGTTCTGGCCGATGTGCTCCCGCAGGTCCGGGAATTTTTCCACGGTAATCTTCCGGCCATGGCCCAGCTCTATATCCCCGCCCTTATAGTTCTCCACTATCCGGGGCTTCACGTTCTTCCCGGAGAAGTCCGGAGCCGTGTCTATATGGGCGATGAGCCCTATTGTGGGGCTTGCCTCATAGCCGTGGCTGGCGGGAAGCTTTCCGTAAACATAGCAGTGTTCATCCCGATAAACGTCCTCCAGGCCCAGTGCCCTCATCTCCTTTTCCAGCAGCTTTGCCAGTTCATACTGGCAGTCGGTGCTGGGGGTGGAGGCGGAATTGTCCTCGTCGCTGGTGGTGTCTATCCTTACATAGTTTAAAAGTCTCTCGTATGCCTTCATCCGTGTATTACCTCACTTGTAGATTTCCCCGTAGACGAAGAGCCGCCCTTTCCGGGAAGTGCCGCCGGTGCCGTTTATTTTTCCCTTGCCCCGGCCTTTCAGGGATATTATATCCCCTTCTTTCACCATGCAGTCGGCTTTAAGGCACGGGCTGTAATTCAGGCTCAGGTTCCCGGCGGCAATCTGCTTTGCCGCCTCGGTGCGGGAGAGGCGAAAAAGCCCCGCCGCCACGGCGTCCAGCCGAAGGCTCATCACCGTAAAGTTCACATCCTCCGTCTCCACATGGCGCTGAGGTACCTCCCGGAGCTCTATCTGCCGGGCCTTCACTGTGTAGCGCCCTGCCTTCTCTATGGACAATAGGTGACTAAGCACACTTTGCATGCAGAACACGTAGGCCCGGTCCTCCTCCACCTGGATGTCTCCCAGCCACTCCCGGCCTATGCCCATGCCCAGCAGGGCGCCCATATAGTCCCGGTGGCCGGGGCTGCCGAAATAAGCTCTCAGCTCCATGGCGCAGATATAGTCGGACAGCTCCAGCTCATCCTCCTCCATGTACTCCGGCAGGAAGAAGGCAGCCCGGCGCTCCCGGCCCTCCGTGCCGCCGCTGAAGACCAGCTTGCAGTCGGTGTATCCCAGGTGAGTCTGTATCTCGTACTGCTCCGCCGGGCTGAGAAAGCCGGTGGCGCAGACCTTTCCGCTGCGCTGGCAGCGCCGGGCCAGGTCTTCGGCCCGCTTTATAAGTTCACTGTTTTCCATCTTTCAATCTCGTCTTGTGGGCGTCCTCGTTGGTTTTCTTCAGCACCTGCTCCATCTGGCCCAGCACCCAGTCCAGTTCGTTAATGAATTCCCCGGCGGAGCAGCGCAGCACCCCGGAACGCAGGGCCGACAGGCGTATAAGGTTGTCGCTGGTGACCACCCGCACGGAGTAGTTCTTCCCTATCTGGTCGGCTATCTTCTCGATGTAGGCGTCCCCCGTCTCCCCGTCTTTGGTGAAGGCCACATGGATATTGTGGTAATCACTGCGGGAGCCGGGATTTCCCGGAGTCCGAAAACCGTCGAACACCAGCACCAACTCTGATTTTGTAAAGCCTGCGTAGTTGGACAGCATGTCCATGAGCCGGGAGCGGGCCAGGTCCAGCCTGTCTTTGGCCAGGGCCTTCAGCTCCGCCGAGGCAAAAATCAGATTGTAGCCGTCAACTATCAGGTATTCCTTTTTATTGAGAGGGGCAGTGGATTGAGCCGGGGCCTCGTTGCGCTGGGCCGCCCTGTACTCTTTACGGCGTATGGGGCCGAACTCCCGCTCCATTATTGCCTCCAGCTCCCGCTCGTCTATACTGAGGCTCCTGTACCTGGGGGCGGGCAAAGGCTCCTCCCCTTTTTCCTTCTCCAGGCAGGAAGGCAGGTGCATGTAGTCCTTCACCTTGTCCCAGGGTATGTTCACCCCGGCCCCGTGGGAGCAAAACACCGAGTCGGCGGTATTGTCCAGGTCTCTCTCCGGCTCGTAGCCTATCTCATCTATCACCGGCTGGGGGTTCGGACAGGGCCGATAGCCGGCACTGCGCAGGCTCAGCCTGCCTCTCCCTCTGGTGTAGGCCGCCAGCTCTTCCGTATATCCGTTCATGGCCGATACCGGAGCCATGCCCCGGAGCCGTGTCAGTTCTCCCGCCTCCTCCGGGGATTCAAATTCCCCGTTCATGGTGCGCAGGTCGCTGATGGCCCGGCCTATCTGCTCCGGCGGGACCTCCAGTTCGAAGCTGTACCAGGGCTCCAGCAGCCGGCTCTCCGCCTGCATCAGGCCCTGGCGCACCGCCCGGTAAGTGGCCTGGCGGAAGTCCCCGCCCTCGGTGTGCTTGTCGTGGGCCTTACCGGCAGCAAGGCTTATTTTTATATCCGTTATGGGAGAGCCGGTGAGCACTCCCAGGTGCTGCTTTTCCAGCAGGTGGCTGAGGATTAGCCTCTGCCAGTTCCTGTCCAGCTGGTCCTCGCTGCATATGCTCTCCACCTGGATGCCGCTGCCAAGAGGCAAAGGCTCCATTATCAGGTGTACCTCCGCATAATGGCGCAGAGGCTCAAAGTGCCCCACGCCTTCCACGGTGTCGGCTATCGTCTCCTTGTACATTATCCTGCCCGTGTCCAGGGTAATGTCAATGTCAAAACGCTCCTTCACCAGGCTTTTCAGGACTTCCGTCTGTACCTTGCCCATGAGCTGAAGACTTATCTCACTCAGGCCCTGGTTCCAGGCTATGTGGAGCTGGGGGTCTTCCTGGCCCAGCTGCCGGAGCTTGGGCAGCAGCAGGGCGGGGTCCATGCCCTTGGGCGGTATGACACGGTAGCTCAGTACCGGCTCCAGCAGCGCCGGGGCAGCGTCCTCCTCCGCCCCCAGGCCCTGGCCGCTGCGGCAGGCGCTGAGGCCCAGAACGGCGCAGACCTGCCCGGCGGAGACCTCTTCCGCCGCCTCGTATTTTATGCCGGAGTAAAGGCGTATCTGGCTCACCTTTTCCTCCAGCTCATTGCCTTTTTCATCCTTGTATTTTATGGGGCTGCGCACTTTAAGGCTGCCCCCGGTTATCTTCATGTAAGTCAGACGCTTTCCCTGAGAGTCGCTGCCTATTTTGTAGACTCTGGCGGCAAAGTCCTCCCCGTATTCTCTTTCCGGAGCATAGCTGTCCAGAGCCTTCAGCAGCTCCTCCACTCCCTGGGTCTTCAGGCCGGAGCCGAAAAGCACGGGGAAAAGCTGCCTGCATCGGATGAGCTCTCTTACAGTCTCATCTCTCACTGAGCCGGTCTCCAGGTACTCCTCCATGGCGCCCTCACCGCAGAGGGCAATGTGCTCCATGAGCTGCTCCCGCTCCTGGCCGAAGTCCACGCAGTTTCCCGACAGGCGGTTCTGAAGCAGTTTCATTATCTCCTCCCGCCCCGTGTTGGGCAGGTCCATCTTTGTCACAAATATAAAGCAGGGCAGCCTGTAGTTCTCCCCCAGGCGCCACAAAGTCTCTGTGTGGCTCTGCACCGGCTCAGAGGCGCTGAGCACCATCAGCCCAAGGTCCAGCACCTGCATGCTCCGCTCCGCCTCGGCGGCAAAATCCGCATGGCCCGGCGTGTCCATCAGGGTCACCATGCTGTGCTCCAGCTCCATCCGGGCCTGCTTTGAAAAAATGGTTATGCCCCGCTCCCGCTCCAGACTGTGAGTGTCCAGAAAACAGTCCCGGTGATCCACCCGGCCCAGTTTCTTTATCTCCCCCGAGAGGTAGAGCATGGCCTCGCTGAGTGTGGTCTTCCCTGCGTCCACGTGGGCAAGCAGACCGGCACATATGTTTTTCTTCTCAGCTCTCAAGCCCTCCGCCATGTTTTTCCATACCTCCCCTGGAAAGCCTTAACTTTGTTATTATATCACAGGCTTTGCCATTAGTCGATATGAGATTTCCCTGTTCCCCAGGGCTTCCGTTTTTACCTGCTCCGCCTCTGCCTCTTTCTCCTCCAGGTACCCGGCAGAATGTTGAATTGTAAATTTTTGCCATTTATTACATATATTGTTATATTGATTTACATAACATGTAATCTTTGTGCAAAAAGTTTTGAATTTTTTGAAACTTTGACTACCATAATTGTAAAAGGCATGTTATAATTACTTGTCATATTGCAACCTTTATAAATGCACTTCTCAGAAAGGGAGTTTTACAGATATGAAGAAGATACTGGTTCTGGAAGACGAGGCCAATATCCGCAGTTTCGTTGTTATAAATTTGCGCCGCAGCGGCTTTGAGCCCATTGAGGCGGAGACCGGGGAGATGGCTCTGGAAAAGCTCCGGGTCAATCCCGACATCTGCCTTGCCCTGCTGGACGTTATGCTTCCCGATATAGACGGCTTTGAGGTCTGCCGCCGCATCAGGGCCACCGGCTCTAAAATGGGCATCATCATGCTCACCGCCAAAAGCCAGGAGATAGACAAGGTCACCGGCCTTATGACCGGGGCGGACGACTATGTTACCAAGCCCTTCTCTCCCGCCGAGCTCACCGCCCGGGTGGACGCTCTCATCCGCCGTCTGGGCATAGACGAGGACGAGCGCTCCTCCACGGAGCTTGTCAGCGGTCCGTTTGTACTCAACACAAGAAACCGTACTCTGGAAAAAGACGGCCAGCGGCTGAAGCTGACTCAGATAGAATATCTTCTGATGAAGCTCTTCATGGAAAACCCCGGCAAGGCAATGAGCCGGGAGGATATACTCACCGCCGTGTGGGGCAACGACTTCAAGGGCGAGCTGAAGACAGTGGACGTGAATATCCGCCGTCTGCGCATAAAGATAGAGTCAGACCCCACGGAGCCGGAATATCTCACCACCGTATGGGGCTATGGCTACAAATGGGGTTACTGATAGAATAGGAAGTAGAAGTTAATGTGGAGCAGTCTTAAAAACCAGCTCTTGCTCTCCAGCATTGCCGTGCTGGCCCTGCTGCTTTTGAGCATATGGTGCGTCACCCGCAGTTTTATGAATCTGTCGGTAACGCTGCTGGTGCTGATTTGTATATATATCGTTGGGCTGAACCTGTGGTTCTGGCGCTACGTCACCGGCCCCATAGGGGAGCTCACCAGATTTTCAAAGCACATAGCCGAAGGCAGCTACGGAGTGAAGCTGGATGTATACAGTGATGATGAGATAGGCCAGCTGACCCAGGAGATAAACAACATGTCGGAAAAGGTGGCCATTGCGGAGAAGTCCCGCACCGACTTCATTTCCCAGGTCTCCCACGAGCTGCGCACTCCCCTTACCGCAATTATGGGCTGGAGCGAGACCATAGCCTTTGACCCGGCGGTCCAGGGAGATTCTCTCCGGGGCATCAACATCATATCCAAGGAGGCCGAGCGCCTCACCGGCATGGTGACGGAGCTGCTGGAGTTCACCCGGATACAGGACGGGCGCTTCAATCTGCGCATAGAGCTTATAGACATTGCCGCCGAGCTGGAGGATGCCCTCTTCACCTACGGCGAGCTTATGAAGCAGGCGGGCATGGAGGTCAATTACTCCGGCCCCCCCTCGGAGATCCCCCTCATCCCGGGAGACCCGGAGCGCCTCAAGCAGGTCTTCTGCAACCTGCTGGATAACGCCGCCAAGCACGGCGGCGACGGGGGGCGCATCGATGTGCGCCTTCGGGAAGAAGGCGACCACGTGCGCATCAGCTTCAGGGATTACGGTCACGGCATCCCTGAGGCGGAGCTGCCCCATGTGAAGGAGAAATTCTACAAGGGCAGTTCCAAGAATCGGGGCACCGGCATCGGGCTTTCCGTGTGCGACGAGATTGTCAGCCGCCACGGCGGCGAGCTCACCGTGGCCAATGCCGTGGACGGCGGCTGCGTTGTCACCGTCACTCTGCCTCTCACCTCTAACTAAGGAGAAACTATGACAAAGAAAAATCAAAGCTGCGGCTTTCGCACCTCTATCGGCGGCCAGGCCCTGATAGAGGGCATTCTGATGCGGGGGCCCAAGAAGCAGGCCATCGTCTGCCGCACTAAGGACGGGCTTGTGGAAAAAGTCGAAGATATAAAGCTGGACAAGGAAAAGCATCCTATACTGGGCTGGCCCTTTGTGCGGGGCTGTGCCATTTTCCTGGACTCCATGTATAAAGGCATGCAGGCCCTCACCTATTCAGCCAGCCTCATCCCCGAGGATGAGCAGGAAGAGCCGGATAAATTGGACAAGTGGATAAGCGACCACTTCCCCGCCGAGAAGGCCCAGAAACTGATAATCGGCGTGGCCGTGGTTCTGGGCATAGCCCTTTCCCTGCTGCTGTTCATTTTCCTGCCCACCCTTATCGTGGGCTTCATCAAGCCTTTGACCTCAAGCTATGTGATACGCAACCTCTCCGAGGGCGTGCTGAAAGTGGTCATCCTTCTTATATATATGAAACTCTGTACCCGGGTCAGCGATGTTCAGCGTCTGTTCTCCTACCACGGTGCCGAGCACAAGACCATCTTCTGCTACGAGCACGGCCGGGAGCTGACGGTGGAAAACGTGCGCACCGAGAGCCGCTTCCACCCCCGCTGCGGCACCAGCTTTCTGCTGGTGGTCATCGTGGTGAGCATCCTGGTAAACTCCGTTGTCCTTCTGGACAACAGCTTTGCCCGCATGGGCTGCCACCTGCTTTTGCTGCCGGTGGTGGTGGGCATCAGCTATGAGATAAACCGCTGGTGCGGCCGCCACGACAATATACTCTCCGCCGCATTGTCTGCGCCGGGGAAATGGCTCCAGCGTATTACTACCAACGAGCCGGACGACGGTATGATAGAATGTGCCATAAGGTCTCTGGAACTTGTCATCCCGGAGGAAAAAGGTCTGGACGAATGGGGAAAATGAGGTAGAGAATATTGAAGACATACAACGACATCTATCTGTCCACCAGAAATCTGCTGCGGCAAAGCGGCATTGAGGCCTGCGACCTGGAGGCCAGGATACTGGTGGCCGGGGCTGCGGGGAAAAGTGTGGAGCATCTGCTGCGGGACCTGAAGCTCTATACCACCAGCGAGGTGGAAAACCGGGCCCTGGACTATACCGCCCGGCGGCTGAAAGGTGAGCCCGTGGCCTACATAACCGGCTCCTGGCAGTTTTACGGTGTGGACCTGGTTGTCACTCCCGACGTGCTCATCCCCCGGATGGACACGGAGGTGCTCATCGATGCCGCAAAGGAGATACTTACCGGCAACAAAATGGATGCAAGGGTGCTGGACCTGTGCTGCGGAAGCGGCTGCATCACCTGCGCCATTGCCCATGAGCTGCCCGCCACCCGGCTGGTAGCCGTGGACCTCAGCGCCAGCGCTCTGGAGGTCTGCCGCCGAAACGTCACCGACCACAAGCTGAACTCCCGGGTGCTGTGCATCCAGGCCGACGCCACTTCCTCCCCCCCTCTGGGCATAGGCAGTTTCGACCTGATAGTATCCAATCCCCCCTACATAGCCAGCGGCGAGATACAGAGTCTGGACCGCTCCGTTCGGGACTATGAGCCCATCTGGGCCCTGGACGGCGGGGAGGACGGCCTGCGCTTTTACAAGGCCATTATAAAATACTGGAAGTCCATCCTCCGTCCCGGCGGATATCTGGTCTTTGAAGTTGGCGAAGGTCAGGCAAAAGATGTCTGCGACATGCTCATGGCCGCAGGCTTCAGCCGCACCGCCACCAAGAAGGACACCCAGGGCATACAGAGGGCAGTCATCGGCAAGATGTGAGGCCCGCCGATACCTAGTCATAAAATCATTTTAAGCACACAGATTTTTGTAATCTTCCACAATCCAATTAAAATAGTGAGGGAAAGCATATGGCTGAAAAGAAGAAAGTTCCCGCAATAGTGGCCCCCGCCGCCGGAGACAAGAAAAAGGCTCTGGAGACCGCTATTGCCAAAATAGAAAAGGACTACGGCAAGGGCACCATCATGCGCCTGGGGGACGATATCTCCGTGAATGTAGAGGCCCTGTCCACCGGCTCTCTGTCTTTGGACCTGGCTCTGGGCATAGGCGGCGTCCCCCGGGGACGCATAGTGGAGATATACGGCCCTGAGGCCTCAGGTAAAACCACCCTGGCCCTCCACGTGGTGGCCTCCGCCCAGAAAAACGGCGGCGACGCCGCCTACATCGACGTGGAGCACGCCTTGGAACCGGCCTACGCCAGAGCCCTGGGCGTGGACATTGACTCCCTGCTCATCTCCCAGCCGGACACCGGCGAGCAGGCCCTGGACATTGCCGAGTCCCTGGTGCGCTCCGGCGCCATAGACGTGCTGGTGGTGGACTCCGTGGCCGCCCTTATCCCCAGGGTTGAGCTGGAGGGCGAAGTGGGCGACACCGTTGTGGGCGCCCTGGCCCGGCTCATGTCCCAGGCCATGCGCCGCCTGGCGGGGGCCATCTCCAAAAATAACTGCACCGTCATCTTCATAAACCAGCTGCGTCAGAAGATAGGCGTCATGTACGGCAACCCTGAGACCACCCCCGGCGGTCTGGCTCTGAAATACTATGCCTCCGTTCGCATCGACGTGCGCCGGGTGGAAACTCTGAAAAGCGGCGGCGAGATGATAGGCAACCGCACCCGGGCCAAGGTGGTCAAAAACAAGGTGGCTCCCCCTTTCCGGGAAGCGGAGTTCGACATCTTGTACGGCGAGGGCATATCCAAGGTGGGCGAGATAATCGACCTGGGCGTGAAGCTGGAGCTCATCGACAAGGCCGGCGCCTGGTACACCTGCAACGGCCAGCGCATCCAGGGCAAGGACGGCGTTCGTGAATATCTGCTCTCCAACCCCGATGTCTGCGACTCCATCGAAAAGGAGATAAGGGAGAACGCCTATAAGCTTCTGACTCCCCAGGCCAGGAAGGCCGCTCAGGTCTCCGGCCGCGGCACGGTGCCTGCCGTTGACGTGAGCGCCGCCGACTTCGACGAAGAATAAGGTGCTGCCCTTCTCTATATGAGGATAAGCGCTATAAGACAGACCGCCCCGGACAGGCTGAAAGTCTGTTTCGAGGACGGCACGGAGATAAAGACCACCCTGGCGGCAGTGACGGACCTGCGGCTCTGCTCAGGCCGGGAGCTCAGCGAGGAGGAGCTGGAGGAGCTGAGGCTTTGTTCCCTGCGCTCCCTGGCCAGGGAAAAGGCTTTGGAATACCTGTCCCAGCGGCAGATGTCCCGGCGGGAGCTGAAGACCAAGCTTCTGCAGAAGGGTATGGACGAGGACACGGCGGAATACTGCATACACTGGCTCTCGGACAGGCAGCTCATTGACGAGGAGAGCTATGCCGCCGCCGTAGTGCGCCACTACTCTGCCAAAGGCTATGGGGCTGGCCGGGTACGCCGGGAGCTCCAACGCCGGGGCATAGACCGGGAGCTTCTGGACGAGGCAATGGAGCAGATGCCGGAGGATACCGGCAAGCTGGACAGCTTTATCGCCGCCCGGCTCACGGACCCGGAAGACCGGGACCAGGTGCGAAAAATCAGCGCCGCCCTCTTTCGCCGGGGCTACTCCTGGGAGGAGATACGCTCCGCCCTGAGGCGCTTTCAGGCAGAGGACGGAGACTGGTAACACAGGACTGCTATGAACCTGCGACAGAACGGAGATAATAATAAATAAAATGGAAAGAACTTTTGCAATGATATCTCTTGGCTGCGCCAAGAATCTTGTAAACAGCGAGCAGATGCTCTACCTCATGAGCGAGGCGGGCTTCACCCTCATGCCGGAGCCGGAGGGCGCCGACCTGGTGATAGTCAACACCTGCGGCTTTATAGAATCTGCCAAGAGCGAGGCCATTGACAATATTTTGCAGATGGCGGAGCTGAAGAAAGCCGGGAAGCTGGGGGGCATTATCGTCACTGGCTGTCTCAGCGAGAGATATAAAGACAGCATACTTCAGGAGCTGCCGGAGATAGACGCCGTGCTGGGCGTGGGCAGCTTCGGGGACATTGTGGAGGCCGCCAAGTCGGTCATGGCAAAGAAAGCCTTCAGCCGCTTTGCCGACAACAGCGCCCCCATCGACGAGATACCCAGAGTGGTATCCACCGGCCCGGGCTGGGCCTACCTGCGTATAGCCGAGGGCTGCAACAACTTCTGCGCCTTCTGCGCCATCCCCTACATCCGGGGCCGCTACCGCTCCCGCTCCATGGAGAACATTCTGGAGGAGGCCAGGGACCTGGCGGAGCACGGGGTGAAGGAGCTTATTGTCATCGCCCAGGACATCACCCGCTACGGCACCGACCTTTACGGCAGACGATGTCTGGCCCGGCTATGCAGGGAACTTTCCAAGATAGAGGGCATAGAGTGGATAAGGCTCCACTACCTCTACGTAGACCAGTTCGACGACGAACTCATAGACGAGATCGCCAGCAACGATAAGATAGTAAAATATCTGGATATACCCATCCAGCATATAAATGACCGCATTCTGAAAACCATGAACCGCCGGGGCACCGGGGAGGATATACGTGTCCTCTTCAAAAAGCTCCGGGCAGCCATCCCCGGTCTGGTGCTGCGCACCAGCCTCATTGCCGGACTCCCCGGAGAGGGTGAGGCAGAGTTTGAGGAGCTGTGCGGCTTTCTCCGGGAATACCGGATAGAGAGGGTGGGCGTCTTCCCCTTCTCCCCGGAGGAGGGTACTCCCGCCGCTGCCATGGAACGGCCGGACAGCGAGACCGCCCAGCGCCGGGCGGACCTGATAATGGAGCTTCAGGCTCCCATTATGGAGGACTTCTGCCAGAGCTTCTGCGGCAAGACTCTCCGGGTACTCTACGAATACTATGACGAGGAGAGCGGCTACCATGTGGGCCGCAGCTATGCCGACTCCCCGGATATAGACGGCCTGGTCCTTTTCTCCGGCGACTGCCGGGAGGGGGATATGGTGGACGTGCTTATCAAATACAGTGAGGACGGCCTGCTCTACGGCGAGCAGCTTTGAGAACAGAGACAGAGGAGACAGAGAAATGAACACAACAGCCAACAAGATAACCATATTCCGCATTATTCTTATACCCGTGTTTCTGGTACTGGCCTACATGGGCCAGAGTCTGGCCGCCCTTTTGGTTTACATAATTGCATGTCTCTCAGACATGGCCGACGGCTACATAGCCCGGCACTACAACCAGATTACCAACTTCGGCAAGTTCATGGACCCACTGGCCGACAAGGTGCTGGTCCTGGCGGCAATGTGCTTTTTCGTGGAAAACGGCCAGATGCCCGGCTGGGCGGTGGTTATAGTGCTGTTCAGAGAGTTTGCCGTGTCGGGCCTGAGGCTCATTGCCGTTGAGCAGCAGCGGGTCATTGCCGCCGGCTGGTCCGGCAAGATAAAGACCGCCTGCACCATGGTTGGCCTTTGCGCCATGCTGGCCATACCCGCCAGCACCATTGTCAGCTTTATCACCACCTGGGTAATCGTACTTACCACTGTCTATTCCGGAATAGAATACTTTTACGTCAACAGAGACGTATTTAAAAATGCCGACTGAGGAGAATTATTATGAAACTCTATAATTCCGCCACCCGTACCCGTGAGGAATTTGTACCCAACCATCCCGACATCGTAAAGATGTACACCTGCGGACCTACCGTGTATCACTACGCCCATATAGGAAATCTCCGCTCTTACATCATGGAGGACGTGCTGGAGAAGTACCTGCGCTATCTGGGCTATAATGTTAAGCGTGTCATGAACATCACCGATGTGGGCCATCTCACCTCCGATGCCGACGAGGGTGAGGACAAGATGCTCAAGGGCGCAAAGCGGGAGCACAAGAGCGTCATGGAGATAGCAAAGTTCTACACCGACGCTTTCTTCGCCGACTGCGCCAAGCTGAACATCAAGACTCCTGACGTTGTGGAGCCCGCCACCAACTGCATCGATGAATATATCCGCATAATCTCCAAGCTCATGGACACCGGCTATGCCTACTTTGCCGGCGGCAACGTATACTTCGACACCTCCAAGCTGGAGAAGTACTACGTCTTCAACGACTTCAACGAGGATGATTTGGCCGTTGGCGTCCGTGAGGGCGTGGAGGAGGACAGCAACAAGCGCAACAAGAACGACTTCGTGCTGTGGTTCACCAAGTCCAAGTTCGAGGACCAGGCCCTGAAATGGGATTCCCCCTGGGGCGTGGGCTACCCCGGCTGGCACATCGAGTGCTCCGGCATCTCCATGAAGCACCTGGGCGAGGACCTGGACATCCACTGCGGCGGCATAGACAATGCCTTCCCCCACCACACCAATGAAATTGCCCAGTCCGAGTCCTATCTGGGTCACAAATGGTGCAACTTCTGGATGCATGTTTACCACCTGAACACCAATTCCGGCAAGATGAGCAAGTCCAGCGGGGAGTTCCTTACTGTGTCCTTGCTTGAGGAGAAAGGCTATGACCCCCTGGCCTACCGCCTCTTCTGCCTCCAGAGCCACTACCGCAAGAGCCTGGTATTCAGCTGGGAGAACCTGGACAACGCCCAGACCGCCTACAACAAGCTGATAGCCAAGGTGGCCGCCCTGAAGCCCGGCGACGGAGAGGTGGACGCCCAGGTCATGGTTGCCCTGAAGGAGAAGTTCACCGCCGCTCTGGACAACGACCTGAACAGCTCCTTGGCAGTTACCGCCCTCTACGATGTGCTGAAGGCCAAGACCAACGACGAGACAAAGCTGGCCGTCATTGCCGACTTCGACCGGGTGCTGAGCCTGGATCTCATCGCCAAGGGTGAGAAGAAACGGGAGGAGCTGAAGAAGCAGGCCGTGGCCGCCGGTCAGTTTACCATCGTCTCCGAGAGCGGAGAGTCTGACCCCGATGTGGAGGCCAAAATCCAGGCCCGTCAGGATGCCAAGAAGGCCAAGGACTTTGCCAAGGCCGATGCCATAAGGGACGAACTGAAAGCCGCCGGCATTGAGCTCACCGATATCCCCCACGGCGTTAAGTGGAAAAGAATATAAAATATAAACAAAAGCCCCGGCCTGACGGTCGGGGCTTCTGCTTGTCTAAGAAGGCATAGCCTTCTTAGACAAAAGAGCTTGCACTTCGTTTCATGCCTCAGTTGTACGCCGAAGGCGTACAATTCGACACTTCGCTCCATGAGAAGTGTTTTCCGCGATGTACACGCCGCCGCGGAAAACAATTGAATTAATTTTTTCACTGCGGTGAAAAAACGCTGCGAGGCTTTTTTGACAGTTTCAAGCCCCGGCCTTACGGCCGGGGCTTGATTATATTTCGTATATCTATTATCTATTTTGTATGGAAGCGCTTGTGCAGCTCCCGGAGAAAGCCCCGGCCCAGAGCGATTATGCAGGATATCAGCAGGGCCAGGGACAGGGCGCCCATAACTTCCAGGGGCCAGACTACCTCCGGTCTGAGCCACAGCAGTCCGGCGGCGGAGCCAAGGGCGGAGAGGAAAATAAGTGTCAGCATAGGCAGCATGTTCTGCCGCTGCCGCTCCATGTCGGAGAAAAACAGGGCAGCGCAGATTATAAGTCCGCCAAAGCCCACAATGGGCACCACAAACTCGGCCCAGCCCGGCGCAAGGAACAGCTCTATAAGTATGAGCATAAGGCAGGAGCAGAGCAGCAGCTTTATAAACTGGCTTATCCGATTATACTCCACCAGATCCGGGGACAGCACCAGGGTCCAGACCATGTACAGGCCCAACAGCACAATCAGGCTCCAGGCCTTTCCCCCCACTGCAATGTTTACAATGGGGCAGATCACCGCCGCAGACAGCAGCACCAGGCCCGCCGCCTTTATGAGCTTGCGCTTCACTTGCTTTCGGTTTCCAAGCGCTGGATATGTTATGTCAACTTTCATACAGCTCGCTGCCCTCCACTTTAACTTCTACGCCGTCCCGGGTCAGCAGCTCATACAGCTTTTCCTCAAAGCTGGGGTCGGCGGTGAGCTTTGCGATGGAGAACATGGCCGTGTTATTTACCGTTACCAGGGAACAGCTCGCCCTGTTGCTTATGGCGGTGCCCAGCACGAAGTCCATGGCCTCTATCTCCTTTGCCATCCTATCCGGCAGCTGCACCACTCCCATATTTGAGAGGGTATTTGTAAATATCTTGTCTCCCAGAAATCCGTAGATGAGCCTGGCCGCAGGCTGCTTTACCGCCAGCGGCACAAACCTCAGACTGTTCACCAGGCGCTCTGTGCCGGTGAGCATACGGTTCATGGCCTCCTTGGAGCCCTTGCTCTCCAGCTGCCGGCTTATCTCCCCTGTCATAGCCTCAATATCCCCGATCTTCTCTATGGGCAGGCGGATGCCGCAGTACAAAGAGAAATTCCGCACCGTCTTTGAGGGGTAGAACTTGCGCATATTCACAGGAACCTGGATGCTCTGCTCACCTTTCATCTGGTCGGTGGCCGCCTTTCCAGCCATAAACATCAGGGCCAGTAGATAAACCGTCACCGTGGCCCGGTATTTCTTTGCCGCTTCATGGAGCCCGGCTGCGTCCATCCTGAAATGGAGCAACCGGCAGGGTCTGTTCTCACTGAGTCTGCCGCTCATCTGCAAAGCCGCCCTCTCCACAAAACCGGAGGAGCTGCTGCTTTGCTCTATCCTTGCAAAGGCGTTTTCAAATTCCTCCGGGGAGGGCGTCTCTCCCAGGGCCCACGGGCCCTTGTCAACACAAGCGTCAATGCCCTTCAGCCTCAGGTATTCTCCGGTAAGGGCCTTCAGAAATGCCATGCCCCCGGTGCCGTCTGTAAGGACGTGGAAAAATTCCACACTTATGCGCCGGTCCCAATACAATACCCGGAAGGCCGGCGAACCGCTCTGAGACACCTTTAAGGGGCGGCAGGGAATGTCACTCTCCCGGGACACTGTAAAGCGGCGCTTTGCGGTGTCCAGGTAATGCCAGAAAAAGCCCTTCTTCAGAGTCGTGGCAAAGCTGGGAAAGCGCCTGATGGTAAAATCCAGGGCCATCTGCAAAAGCTCCGGGACCACCGGCTCCTTTAAATATACAGACAGCCTGAACACCGACATGCTCCCCGGCTTCATTGACAGAGGGTATATCTTCGCCGCATCGTCCAGAGGAAACCACAGCACTGCCGGTCTGGCATAAAAGCCCCCCAAATTTGCCGGGTCCAACAGTTCCAAGGCCCGGCTCAGGCTGAGATTCGAGTTTACATAATACAATATTGCCTTTTCAAAATCTTCCCGCAGCTTCCGTTTCTCGGCCTTTGCCAGAATACAGTGGCTGTCAAAGCCGGAAAAAAATTCCGCCAAAGCTGCTCTGTCCCCGGCGGGCAGGGTCTTTATATAATCCTCAAAGGGGCTGCTGACAGGTAGTTTCATCCGCTCACTTCCGCTGTTTTGATCTTTTCCATTTTACCACGGCGGCCGGTTTTTTGGAAGCACAAAAGAGTTAAACGCCGCCCCTCCCGGCTTGGGGAGAGGCGGCGTTCGTTTTTATTCGGATAGGCTTGCGTCCTTATCAGAAGCGGGCAATGATGTCCTTTATCTTATCGAAGAAGCCGGAGACGGAGTCCACAACTTTCTTCACACCCTGCACGAAGCCCACAACCTTGTTCTTGGCGTCGGAGACCTTCTGCAAAGTGTTCTGCACATCCTCCACCCGGGCTTTCAGGGCCTCTCCGTCCAGTCCCTCCAGAGAGCGGCACAGACTCAGCAGCTGGTTCACCTGGGTGTCGGTGAGGCGCACGTTATAGCGTCCTGCAATTTCGTTTATCTCCGCCCTGATTTCATCGTCGGTCATGGTCTTGGTGACGTCCAGCATCATCTTCAGCTCGTTGACGATGGAGGTGGAGTCCATGGAGCCTATCTCAGCGGCCAGCTCGCCGGTGATGGTCAGCTCCTGGGTGCTGACAAGTTTTGCCAGATCATCCAGCTTCTTTCCCGTCATGTCCTCGTAGGCCTTATATATACCGCTGAGGGCCGCAGTGCCGCTGACTTCAAAGGGGGCGGCAACGATTATATTGGCGTCGGTGATGCCCGCCGTTGCCAGGGCGCTGACATACATCTCACCCGTGCACCAGTTTATGTTGCTGGTAGTCACAGCCATGCCGCTGCCTGCCGGCAGCAGCTCCACATACACGCAGGATATGGACCGGGTGCCGATAAGGCTCTCATCCACATAGCCCTCCAGATAGGCCCGCTCCTCGGCGTTGGTCATCTTAAGCTCGATGACGTCTCCCCGCTTTAGGCCGAAGGCATTGTACACCGAATCTATCTGCTCATCGGTGAGGTCGGCCCCGATAACTGCCCGGCTCTGGTTGATATCTGCATATGCAGGCACTGCCATGGAGCACACCAGCAGCACCATAAGTATTATTGAAATCATCTTTTTCATTGGTCTCTTCTCCTTTCAGAGTACATATATAAGACGAGGCAAAAGCCCTTTTGTTCCCCGGGCATGTTACCACTTTCTTTTTAAAAAATAAAGCTTTTTTCAGAATTCTTAATAATCTTTCCCTTTTCTCGTCTTTTATTTCAATCTTTCTTCAAAAGCTTTCAGGCCCACTTGACGAAAAATTAATGGCATTATATACTTGTAACAGCGCTTAACTAAAACAATATTTTGGAGGATATGCTATGAAAGTCATCGTCTGCGACAGCTACGAGACGCAGTGCGCCGCCGGCGCAGATATCATCGACAAGATCGTCCGGGAAAAGCCGGACTGCTGCCTGGGTCTTGCCACCGGCTCCAGCCCCGTCGGTATGTATAAGGAACTGGCCCGCCGCTGCCGGGAAGAGGGTCTGGACTTCAGCAGGGTCAGCACCGTGAACCTTGACGAGTATATCGGTCTGGAGCCCACTCATGAGCAGAGCTACCGCTACTTCATGGACAGCAACCTCTTCGACCATATAAACATAGACAAGGCCAACACCTATGTGGCCAAGGGCACCGGCGACATCGATGCCAACATCGCCGAGTTCCGCTCTGTCATCGCCAACAGCCAGGTGGACATCCAGGTCCTGGGTGTGGGAGCCGACGGCCACCTGGCCTTCAATGAGCCGGGCACCAGCCTCTACTGGAGCGCCCACAAAGAGACTCTGGACGAGAGCACTATCAGCGCCAACGCCCGCTTCTTCGCCAACCGGGATGAAGTTCCCCGTTATGCCATAACCATGGGCATAGGCGAGATTATGATGGCCAAGCGCCTGCTGATGATCCTCTCCGGCGCCAACAAGGAGGAGGCCGCCCGTCTGCTGCTCATGAGCGACGATGTGACCTGCGCCTGCCCCGCCACACTTATGAAGCTCCACCATGATGCCACCGTCATCCTTACCAGGGAACTGGCCGACAAGATAGGCTACAAGTGCTGAAAATATACGGCCCCGGGCTTTCAGTCCGGGGCCGTCAGCTTGTCAAAGAAGGCTATGCCCTCTTTGACAAACGAGCTTACACTTCGCTTCATGCCTCGGTTGTACGCCGAAGGCGTACAATTCGACACTTCGCTCCGTGAGAAGTGTTTTCCGCGACGTACACGCCGCCGCGGAAAACTATTTAAATTATTTTTTCGCTGTGGCGAAAAAACTCTGCGAGGCTTTTTTGACAGTCTCATGTGGCCCCGGGCTTTCAGTCCGGGGCCGTATATTACACCTTTTTAGTCGTTATGTCAATCGTATTATGTATGCAAAGTTATTTAAACTAAATTATGTAAATTTTCTCGCATAGCCGCAGCGGCGGCAAAGAGGCTCTGTCGCCCGGCGCTGGGAGAAGCCTGTATATATATTTCGGGCTCTTTCAGTTGACATAATCTCAGGCAATTTCTGATGGAAAAGGTTTCCCAGAGGGATATCCCCCTCATGATCCAGGCAGCAGGGCACCACCGTCCCGTCACAGAGGACGCCCACCTGGTCCCTTAGCCCGTAGCAGAAGCAGTCTGCTCCCCGGTCCTGCGCCTCCAGGTCCGGCCAGTCAAAGCGTTCCCCCGGCTCCAGGTATACCCGGTCCGCCAGACGGAGACTACCCCGACTATCTGCCCAGGGCTTGGGAAAGTATGGGAGCAGCAGTTCTTCTATTTTGGGGTTCAGGCTGTCCAGACCCTTCCGATTCCACAGCCGCAGAACGCAGAGCTTTCCCGCCTCCCCTGCCGCCTTTGCAAAGGCGGCACAGGCGGAGACATATTCCTCCAGTTCTCCGTTGGGATTTGCCTCAAAGGACTGGAGGGAGATGTTCACCTTGTGCACTGCAGGGTTAGCCAGCAGCAGCTCTCCCCGCTTGGGCAGCAGGGTGCCGTTAGTGGTGATTATCAGCCTGAAGCCCAGCTCGCAGGCCCGGCTCAGTATCTCCCCCAGCTCCGGGTGAAGCAGTGGCTCACCCATCAGATGGAGGTAGAGATAGTCAGTATAGGGCCGCAGGCGCCCCGCCAGAAAGCCGAAGTCCTCCGGGCTCATGAAACGTCTCTCCCTTTTCGTGCCGGGGCAAAAGGAGCAGGCCAGATTACAGACGTTGGTTATCTCCAGGTAGGCTTTCTTAAACTTCATATCCTCTCCAAAATTTTCGGCGGGACTTTTGGTCCCGCCGATATTTTTATCAGTTTCCCACATATATGGCTTTACGCATGATTTCGGGAGAAATTTTCTCCACCTTGCGGTCATAAGTCAGAACTCCGTTGAGCTCATCCTCCACGTCGCTGAGTTGGGTGTACACGGCGGCAGCCAGTCCCTCCATTTTGGCGGGGCCTATCTGCTTCTGGTACAGTTCCTCAACGGCTATCTCCAGCTGGGCCGGAGTCTCAAAGCTCTTATAGCCGAAGTTCTTGTTATTGAAGCAGTGGCCGGAGACATGGTGGTTATAGCCTCCAAACTCGCTGAGGAGCACGGCCCGGCCCTTCTTGTCCGCCTTGAAGTAGTAGGGACGGAAGTAGACATGGCGGCTCACCACCTTGCCCACCCCCTGGTCATGCCAGCCGGAGGCATGGTCAATAGTACGGCTGGGGTCGATGGAATGGACAAAATCATACATCTTGGCAGCGTCAAACTGGCCCCAGCCCTCATTGAACACCACCCACATGGCTATGCAGGGGCAGTTTATCAAATGGTTCACCATCGCCCCAAGTTCTGATTTGAACTGGGCCCGGCCCTTACTGTCTCCCCGGCCAAAAAGGACGTGGAGAGAATCGGGCAGGTGGATGTTGGTGATAAGGGGCAGCGTGACGATAAGGGGGTTATACTTCCCGCCGCCGCAGGGCATGTCCTGCCACACCAGCATACCGTAGCGGTCACAGTGGTAATACCAGCGCAGAGGCTCCACCTTGATATGCTTTCTCAGCATATTGAAGCCCATGGCCTTGGCGGTGCTGATGTCATATATCATGGCCTCGTCGGTGGGGGCGGTGTACAATCCGTCGGGCCAGTATCCCTGGTCCAGCACCCCGTTATGGAAGTAGGGCTTATTGTTGAGAAATAGCCGGGGCACACCCTTTTCGTCCTTCTCCACGGAAAACTTGCGCATGGCAAAATAGCTCTGCACCAGGTCTTCCCCGCAGCTGACTGTAAAGCCGTAGAGCTTTGGATTTTCCGGGCACCAGGCCTCAAAGCCCGGCACCGGTATCACCGCCGGGAGCAGATAGCTCTCTCCGTTAAAATGGGCATAGGCCAGCTCCTCGCCCACAATTTCCGCAGAAATCTCCACACAGGCCCCGTCGAAATCCGGGATAATCAGCAGATCCTTGACGTAGGACTCCGGCACGGCCTCCAGCCACACACTCTGCCATATGCCGCTCTGTGGGGTGTACCAGATGCCGCCCCGGCGGCTGCGCTGTTTGCCCCGGGTCATGCCGCTCTTCTCCGTGTCGTCGGTGACCCGCACCACGATATCTGCCATGCCGTTCTCTATATAATCCGTTATATCCAGCTCGAAGGGCAGATAGCCCCCCTGGTGGCTGCCGGCCTGCCGGTCGTTCACCCACACAGTGGCGCACTGGTCCACCGCTCCGAAATGGAGCAGCAGATTCATGCCGCTGAACTGGCCTGGGATAACGAACTGCCGGTGATACCACAGGTATTGCCCACTCTTCAGGCTCCGCCCCACACCGGAGAGCTCCGCCTCCGGGGAGAATGGCACGATTATCGTCCCCTCGTAGCTTGCAGGCTGGCGGGAGCTCTCCGTTATGGCATAGTCCCAGGGGCCGTTCATGCTCATCCAGTTGGCTCGGGCCATCTGGGGCCGGGGATATTCCGGCAGAGGATTATTGATATCTACCTTATCGGTCCAGGGTGTCTTCATAGGCCTATCAGAACAGTCCGCCCAAGCCGCCCAGGCCGCCCTGGAGCTTGCTCATGGCTTTGCTGGTCTCCTCATCGGCCACCTTCAGTGCCCCGTTCACTGCGGCCAGCACCAGATCCTGGAGCATTTCCACGTCCTCAGGGTCCACAACCTCCGGGTCGATGGTGATGCTCTCCAGCTGGTGGGTACCCACGATGGTGGCCTTTACCGCACCGCCGCCGGAACTGAACTCAAAACGGGTGCTCTCCAGCTCCTGCTGCATTTTCATAAAGTCCTGCTGCATCTTCTGAGCCTGTCTCATCATCTGCATCTGGTTGCCTCCCCCGGGGAAGCCGCCTCTAAATCCGCCTTTTGCCATTTTATATTCCTCCAAATCACAAGTATAGTTTTTATTTTTATATGAACCTGACCTCTTTAAAGGCCTTCAGTTCCTCCAGTTCCCGCTTCCGCCGGGGCTGCTGCTCCTGCTTTTCCCCCAGGAGCACCCGCATCTCCCTGCCGCTTACGGCGCTGGCCGCAGCGGAGAGCTTTGCTATCACCTCGGGTTTATTGAAGCGACCATATATGAAGCCCGCTTTTACCAGCAGCTTCAGCACATTTCCCTCCTGCACCGCCTCCACCGAGGCGCTGTCCTTCAGGTGCATGCGCACATCCATGGGCAGCTCCGGCGCAGCCTTCTCACAAACAGCGGCCCAGAGCTCCCGTCCGCTGAGAGTGGTGCCCGGTTGGTTCTCTACCGGCGGCGCTGCAGGCGCCTTGTCACTGCGTTGGAGGAAGCTGTCCTCCGGCTGCTCCTCCTGGAAGGCCAAGGGGTCCAGCTCGTCCTCCGGTTCATCCTCTGCATCTCGCCGGGGCGGAGGCTCCATGTCCTCGTAATATTCCTCCGGAATCTGAGACTCCGGCGCTACCCTGTCCTCTTCCTCCGGCTCCGGGGTCTCTCTGACCGGTGCAGGGGCCGGTATCATGCCCCGGCTTAGCTGCTCCTCCAGCCGGGATATCCTGGCTCTCAATTCTCCAAGGCTTTCCCCCGCCGGACTTTCACACAGGGATACTATGGTAAGCTCCGCAGTGAGCCGCGGGTTCTTCACATCCTTCATAGAAGCTTGGGCCCTTTGCAGGGTGTCCAGGGCGGACAGCAGCTCCTCCGTGGTGAGCCGCTTTGCAAAGTCCCTCAGTGTCTCCACATCGAAGCTGCCGGAAACCAGTTCCAGGGCTCCCTTGGGGGCCACCCGAAACATCAGTGAATCCCGCAGCAGCCCGGAGAGCTCCCCCAGCAGAGTCACCGGGTCCTTTCCGTCCATCCACAGAGAACTGAAGCTCTTCAGGGCTCCCTGGCTGTCGTGGTCCAGTATCAGGCCCAGCAGCTGGGCAATACGCCGGTTTCCCGCCAGGCCCATGGCGGAATACACCGCATCCACATCTATCTGGTCTCTGGCAGAACACTGGTCCAGGAGACTGAGGGCATCCCGAATGCCTCCCTCGGCCAGACGTGCTATCAGCTCCGCCGCCTCATGGCTCAGCTTGAACTGCTCCTGCTTTGCTATATACTCCAGATACTCCGCAATTTCCGTGGTGTCTATCCGCCGGAAGCTGTGGCGCTGGCAGCGGGACAGAATGGTAGCCGGTACCTTCTGCAGTTCCGTAGTGGCCAGGATGAACATGAGATGCTCCGGCGGCTCCTCCAGTATCTTCAGCAGGGCGTTGAAGGCGGAGGTGGACAGCATGTGTACCTCGTCCACAATATACACCCGCTTCTTCACCGTCGTAGGTGAAAACACAGCCTCCTCCCGGAGAGCACGGACGTTCTCCACGCCGTTGTTGGAGGCGGCGTCCAGTTCCACCACGTCCATCACCGAACCCTCGGCTATGCCCCGGCAGGCTGCGCATTTGCCGCAGGGGTTGCCGTCCACCGGGTGCTCGCAGTTCACGGCCTTGGCCAGGATGCGGGCGCAGGTAGTCTTGCCTGTACCCCGGGTGCCTATGAATATATAGGCATGGGACAGCCGCCCGGTCTTCACCTGGTTTTTAAGCGTCTCTGTTATATGTTTTTGCCCCACCACCTCATCAAAGGTCTGGGGCCTCCATTTGCGGTACAATGCCTGATACACGGCGCACCTCCGTTCTGGCCGGCTTATAAAAAGATGTGACTCTTGACAAGACTGCACACCCTAAATCGAACAATCCTCTCTACCCGTTACGCCGGCAGCCGGCTCGGATCCGGTATCCTTGCGGCACACGGAAAGCACCGCTTAATGCTGCTCGGTTCCCCGCCTGACATGGTTCACGGGTTTCCGTTGCGCAAGACCGGATCGTCATTACTGCTTACCGGGGTCAGACGGTACAGAGCACGTCCTCTCAAGGGAATTCATCCCTGCTATAGCGGATTGCAGGTTACAGGGCACCGCTGGCTCCCCAACTAGTGCAGCCTTGTCAAAAGTCACGATGTTATTCTACTACAAGTTTTTGATTTAATCAATCCCATTTTTTCTCTTTACAAAAAAGCAAACTGTGATATAATAAACAGGTCACGGGGATGCGAACCTTTTGCCAGAGCAAGCGGTTCGCTTATATGCCCCTTTAATTCAATATTTGGGCTCGTAGCGCAGTTGGGAGCGCACCACATTCGCATTGTGGGGGTCGAGGGTTCGAATCCCTTCGAGTCCACCAAAAAAGCACCTCAATTTTGATACAATGGGTATCAAGATTGCGGTGCTTTCTTTTTGCCTGAATGGGCTTATTTCAAGGGCTTTCCGACTTTTGAGATGTCTGCTGCTCCCCGGTAGAACGATAGCCCGCCGCCAATCCA
>CALWYF010000016.1 GCA_944385705.1 uncultured Oscillospiraceae bacterium
TACTTTATACTATCAGATTATTCTGAAAAGAGCAAGAAAAAGCACCGCAACCCTGATACACATTGTATCAAAATTGCGGTGCTTCTTTGGCGGAGCAGCAGGGATTTGAACCCTGGCGGTGCTGTTAACACCCTACGAGATTTCGAGTCACGCCTCTTCGACCACTTGAGTACTGCTCCATATTTGCCCTGTCATTATACCCAAAAGAACGGGAAAAATCAAGATAGAGAAATTTGAGAATTATTATATAATTCGTAGAAAAATTTATATAAAACTCTTGACAAATTATTTTTGCTGTGGTATAGTGTCTATAGTAAAAAAGCTAGGATGGTGAGTTATGAAAAAGACATTATACAGCCTGGTACTAAACGACGAAGTAGTGCGGGAAGTGGACGCCCTGGCCCACAGGATGGGCACCAACCGCTCCAATCTTATAAACCAAATCTTGGCGGAATACGTGAACTACACGACCCCGGAACAGCGGATAAATCAGGTCCTCTCCACCATTGAGGAACTGATGGCCCCGTCCAGGGATCTGGTTCCCTTCTTCTCCCCCAATTCCTATACAATGTCCCTGAAAAGCTCTCTGGAATACAAATACCGTCCAACGGTAAAGTATGAAGTGGAGCTTTACCGGGGCGCAGGAGACACCATAGGAGAGCTGACGGTGCTGTTCCGTACTCAGTCCATGTCCCTGATAAAGAGCATGACCGAGTTCTTCCGCCTGTGGAAGCAAATAGAGGACAGCCATCTTAAGCCCCTCACCGGAGCGGAAATTGATTACGCCCTGTACGACGGCAAGTTCGTCCGTGACATCGCCGCTCCAAGCAAGGACTGCACCGCTCAGGAGCTGGCCTCGGCCCTCTCCAACTACATTACTCTGTTCGACAAACTACTCAAAGGCTATCTGGCCGACAGATACAGTCCCCATGAAATAGAAGGGGCTTACTGTTCTTATCTCAACAACGCCTCTCTTTATATCTGAGACGGGAAAGGAACACTATGAACGCTGAAAAATATACTCAAAAAACCCTTGAAGCCTTGCAGACTGCCCAGTCCATGGCTCAGGAAAATCATAATAACTACCTCATGCCCGAGCACCTGCTCTATGCCCTGGTAGACCAGGACGGCGGCCTAATCCCCTCCCTGCTCTCCCGCATGGGCGTAGACTGCAACACCTTGCTCTCTGAGCTGGACACCGCCATTTCCGCCCTGCCCAAGGTGGGCGGCGATGCTCAGGTGTACCTGTCTCAGGAGGCAAGCAGGGTGATGAACGCCGCCGAGAAGGCGGCCAAGTCCATGGGAGACGAATACCTCTCCGTGGAACATGTGATGATAGGTATTTTTGCCGCCGCCACCCCTGCCATCAAGCGCATCTTTGCCGACCACGGCATCAGCAAGTCCGCCTTTACCGCAGAGCTGAGCAAGGTGAAGACCTCCCCCGTCACCGGGGACAACCCGGAGGACACCTATGACGCTCTGTCCAAGTACGGCACCGACCTGGTGAAACGGGCCAGAGATAACGAGCTGGACCCGGTAATCGGCCGTGATACGGAGATAAGAAACGTCATTCGTATTCTTTCCCGTAAAACCAAGAACAACCCTGTGCTTATAGGCGAGCCCGGCGTGGGCAAGACCGCCATAGCCGAAGGTCTGGCCCAGCGTATAGTCAGGGGAGACGTTCCGGAAGGCCTGAAGAACAAGACCATCTTCTCCCTGGATATGGGCGCTCTTATTGCAGGCGCCAAGTACCGGGGCGAATTTGAGGAGCGTCTGAAAGCCGTTCTGGAGGAGATACGCAAGTCCGAGGGCGGTATCATCCTCTTTATTGATGAGCTGCACACCATTGTCGGCGCAGGCAAGACCGAGGGCAGCATGGACGCAGGCAACCTCCTTAAGCCTATGCTGGCCAGAGGCGAGCTGCACTGCATAGGCGCCACTACCCTGGACGAGTACCGCAAGTACATCGAGAAGGACGCCGCTCTGGAGCGTCGTTTCCAGCCGGTGCAGGTGGATGAACCTACAGTGGAGGACACAATATCCATACTCCGTGGTCTGAAGGAGCGCTACGAGGTTTACCACGGCGTGCGCATCCACGACAGCGCCCTGGTGGCCGCCGCCACTCTCTCCAACCGTTACATCTCCGACCGTTTCCTCCCCGACAAGGCCATAGACCTGGTGGATGAGGCCTGTGCCCTCATCCGCACCGAAATTGACTCCATGCCCGCAGAGCTGGACGACATGCGCCGGCGTATCATGCAGCTGGAGATCGAGGAAATGGCTCTGAAGAAAGAGGACGACAAGCTGAGTCAGGACCGTCTGGCAAAGCTTCGGGAAGAGCTGGCCAATATGAAAGACAGCTTCAACGCCATGAAGTCCCGCTGGGAGGAAGAAAAGAACAGCGTTGATGAGGTCAAGCGCCTGAAATCCGAGATAGAGAAGATGCACTCGGAGATTGAAAATGCTCAACTGCGCTATGAATACGAGAAGGCCGCAAAGCTGAAATACTCCGACCTGCCCGCTCTGGAGCAGAAGCTCCAGGAGGCCGAGCGTCTCTCCGAGGAGCGCAAGGCCAACACCATGGTCCACGACACCGTGACTGAGGAGGAGATCTCCAACATCGTGTCCAAGTGGACCGGCATCCCCGTGGCAAAGCTGATGGAGGGCGAACGGGAGAAGATACTCCATCTGGACGAATACCTCCACAAGCGTGTCATAGGCCAGGACGAAGCCGTGCAGAAGGTCACCGAGGCTATACTCCGTTCCCGTGCCGGCATAGCCGACCCCAACCGGCCTATCGGCTCCTTCCTCTTCCTTGGCCCCACCGGCGTTGGCAAGACGGAGCTGGCCAAGTCTCTGGCTGAATGCCTCTTTGACGACGAGCACAACATCGTGCGTATAGATATGACCGAGTACATGGAGAAGTTCTCCGTGTCCCGTCTTATTGGCGCACCTCCCGGATACGTGGGCTATGACGAGGGCGGCCAGCTTACCGAGGCCGTTCGCCGCAAGCCCTACAGTGTGGTGCTCTTTGATGAGATAGAGAAGGCCCACCCGGATGTGTTCAACATCCTGCTGCAGATCCTGGACGACGGACGTATCACCGATTCCCAGGGCCGCACCGTGGACTTCAAGAACACCATCATCATCCTCACCTCCAACCTGGGCAGCCAGTATCTGCTGGACGGCATAGAGCCCGACGGCAGCATCTCTCAGTCCGCTCAGGATGCCGTTATGGCGGAGCTTCGCCGCTCCTTCCGTCCTGAGTTCCTCAACAGGCTGGATGAGACCATAATGTTCCATCCTCTTACCAAGGATAACCTCACCGGCATCATTGATATCATGGTCGCCTCCCTGCGCAAGCGCATCAGCGACCGTGGTCTGGAGCTGGTCATCACCGACCAGGCCAAGGATCTCATCATCGAGCGGGGCTTCGATCCCCTGTACGGTGCCCGTCCCCTGCGCCGCTATCTGCAAAGCAGCGTGGAGACCCTTATCGCCCGGCGCATACTCTCCGGAGATATGGCCGCCGGCTCCACTCTCACCGTGGACGTTCAGGACGGGGAACTGGTGTGCAGGTAAATCGGCGGCCTGGGCCTGCAAAAAATATACGAGCAAAAAGCTGCGGCTGTGCCGCAGCTTTTTGAGACTGTTAAAAAAATATGCTTTAGTCCAAATTAATAGAGCAGCAGGGGAGTGCGAGGGGGCAAAGCCCGCCTCGCATTTCAATAACCCGCCACAGAAAAGCCTTGATTTTTAAAGGCTTTTCGAGCGAAGCAGCATTTTGCCCTTGGCAAAATGCTTGGCGGGAGAAGCGCAGTCAAAAAAGTCTTTTCAGACTTTTTTGACAAGCTGGAAAAAGCTGCGGCTGTGCCGCAGCTTTTTCTCTTGCCTTTTTTCTCCTTTGGCGTAAAATATAGACATATCATATCAGGAGCAAATTATGGAAAACAAATCCTCCCGCCTCCACGGCATCGACGCCCTCCGGGGCCTGACGGTGCTGAGCATGGTGGCCTATCATTTCATGTACGATGTGGAAGTGGTCTACGCCCTGGACCCGGACTGGTACCGTATACCCTGGGTCCACATCTGGCAGCAGAGCATCTGCTGGACCTTTATTCTTATCTCCGGCTTCGTCTGGTGCTGGGGAAGGAAAAAGAATCTCCGCCGGGGCATAGTCATAAATCTCTGGGGCCTGGTGATTACGGCTGTAACTCTCATCGCCCTGCCTTCGGAGGCCATCTGGTTCGGGGTGCTGAATTTTATCGGCTGCGCCGTGCTGCTGCTCATACCCCTCCACCCTCTGCTGAAAAGACTGAACCCCTGGCTGGGACTTGTTCTCAGCTTTCTGCTGTTCCTGCTCTTCCGCAATGTCAGCGCCGGATACCTGGGCCTGGGCGAGCTGTTCAGCGTCAAGCTGCCGGAAGGGATGTACACTACCCGGCTGCTGACGCCCCTGGGCTTCCCTTATGAGGGCTTCCGCTCCAGCGACTTTTTCCCCATTTTTCCATGGTTCTTCCTCTATCTCTGCGGCTATTTTATCCACGGCATTTTTACCGATCACCCCGCCTGGCAGCGGCCCTTTACTCACAGGATTCCCCTGCTCAGCGCCCTGGGTCGCCGGGCCCTTTTGGTATATCTCCTCCACCAGCCTTTGTGCATGCTGGTGTGCATTATAATTTTTGAACTTATTATATAAAACTGACGAGGCTGCCGGGCTTTCTGTTCCCGGCGGCCTCGCCTTTTCTTTTTTTATACTTTATATGAAAAGCTGTTCATAGCTGCACCCCAGTTCCTCCTTGATGGCCCTCAACTGGCTCGCCCGGATATTCTGGGTCCCCCGCTCTATTTTTACCAGACTCTCCCGTGTGATCGGCAGTCCCCTCAGCTGCAGGAGCCTCACCAGTTCCGTCTGGCCCAAGCCTTTTTTCAGTCTCAGCTCCCGGATATTCCTGCCGATATTGATTTCACCCTGCTTTATTTTTTGTTCTGCCATATATTTTTCTCACCTGTTGGACTTATTTAATTTAAATATCGCAGCCGTCTTTGGTCGGCTGCGATATTTTTTCATATTCTCAGATGCTGTACCAGCGGATCTCGTTGGCCTCCAGGTGCAGCGGGAAGCTGCCGCCGTCGGTATAGACGGTTGTGTCCTGGGGTTCGTAGGTGTTATTGACCACGCAGTATTTTCCGTTTTTAACGAAGGCGTGGACTTCCACATTATAGTTGGTGGAGAACCACTTGTGCAGCAGCTTCTCCCCGTGGGTGCTCCACAGGATGGCCCGGTAAAGTATGCGGCTGTTTTCAAAGCTGTAGGGCAGGCCGGAGATGTACACGCTGCGGCCGGAGCCGAAGCTGTTCACCGCCATCTGCACTTCCTTCTCCCGCTGGACCAGGATCTCGGCACCCTCCAGAGCATAGATGCTCTTCTTGCCCTCGCCGAAGTCCACCTCGCCCTTGCAGTCAGCCAGAATGAAATGGTCGGGGTGCTGCTCCCAGTTATACTTGTCGTAGCCCAGGGTGAAGCCGGTCTCCTTCTCCACGCCCAGCACTCCCGCCAGCTGGAGGTAGCGGCCCTGGTACTGGTGGCCGGAGGGCTCGCCCACACCGATGAAACCGCCGCCCCGATGGACAAAGGCCTTCACCGCCGAGGACACCGTCGGATCCTCCCATTCGGCGCCGCCGCTGTGGGCAGTGTCACCGTCGCCCACGTTGATAAGCACGTCGATGCTCTCCAGCAGCTTGGGGTCCTTGCGGATATCGTCAAAAGAGATGAACTTCACGTCAAAGGGGGCACCGGACAGGGCCTCGATCACTCCGGCATAGGAGTAGTTCTGCTTCTGATAGAGGGCATGGTGGACCATGTGGCAGCCCCAGGAACGGGCCTTGCCCCAGCTGTTGAGCACGGCCACGGTCTTGATACAGTAGGGAGTGGTGCCCTTAATATTCTCGTAGAGCTCCCTGAATTCATTGCACACGCTTTCCACATAGTCTATGAACTCCGGGAACTGGATGGCCAGCTTCAGGTAGCCGCCGTAGCCTATGCGGTCTATAGGCTTGCGAAGGATGGCACGGCGGGCAGTGACCCAATTCTCCTTGGCCTCCTTCACCGGGTCCCCGCCCTCATGGAAGGTGTCGGGGAAGAAGTAGGGCAGGAAGCGGCCTTCTGTGTACTTGACCCCGGTGATGTCGGAGATGAGGCGCAGGGTGGAGCCGTTGCCCACAGAGCCCACCACGGCGTCCAGGCCGATGGACTTGAACTCGTCCATAAAGGGCTCGGTGCCTATCCAGTGGTCTCCCAGGAACATCATGGCCTCGCGGCCCAGCTCGTGGGTGATATCCACCATCTCCTTGGCAAGCTTTGCCACCTCCCGGCGCTGGAAGGCCTGGAAATCCTTATATTCCTTGCTGGGTATGCGGTACTGGTTGTTGTAGTAGCCCTGGTCCACAATGTACTCGGGCCGGAATTTATAGCCCACTTCTTTTTCAAACTGCTCCAGGATATAGGGGGAGACGGAGGCGGAGTAGCCGTACCAGTCCACATACTTCTCCCGGCGCAGCTCGTCAAACACCAGGGTGAACTGGTGGAAGAAGGTGGTATAGCGGATGACGTTCACATAGGGGTGCTCGGCAATAAAGCGGCGAAGCCTCTCCATGGTGTATTTGTGGGTCTTGGGCTGGCGCACGTCAAAGGTTATCTGCCGCTCAAAATTCTGCCAGTTGTTGGTGACGGCATTATACATGTGCACCGGGTCCCAGATGAGGTATGCCAGGAAGGCCACGGTATAGTCGTGGAAGGGCTTGGGCCGGGCTATAACCACGCAGCCGTCCCCCTCGTCGTAGCTCCAGCAGTCCGCAGGGACTATGCTGCCCTCGGTCCTGTCCATGACCTCCCACCAGCGTCTTATATCGTCTCTGGTGTTCACCTGCATCAGGTCGGGGCTTATGCCCTTCATCAGCGGTATTCTCAGATTCCCCTCCGCAGCCGTGTTGAAGCCGGTCATTATATAGCACTGCTGCACCTCGTCGGGGTTTGCCTTGGCCCAGGCGTTGTCCTTGCGGGTGGTATAATAGGTAGAGTAGATTTTTGCGTCCTGCCCCTGCAGTTCTTTGGGGAAGTCGGTGCCGTCGCAGTCCCGGATGGCGTCGGCGCCCCAGCGCTTTATTATCTCCAGAGTTTCCGGTACCACGTCCAGGTCGGTGGGGATGGTCACACGGCCCACGCTTTTTCTTTCGCTCATATGCTTACTCCTTGTTTGAGTTAGTCTTCATAGGGTGCGTTATAGATGAACACAGCCACCAGCAGCGCCACTACTCCGCCTACCATTATGCCCAGGCCGGTAAGTTCTCCGGTCATTTTCCATCCATATATTACCAGTGCAATTCCCAGTATGAAAAAGAGTGCGATCAAAGTCAAGCGCAGAGTTACATGTTCTTTCCAGAATTTCTGCATTTTTTCACCTTAACCTTTCAGTCCGCCCACGGTCATGCCCTGGGTCAGCTTTTTCTGAACGCAGATATACAGTATCAGGGTGGGCAGCATCACCATCACAAGGCCGGCGTACATCATGCCGTACTGGGCGGCAGACTGCTGGGCCTGCATCAGGTTGAGAAGTCCCACCGGCAAAGTGCGGGAAGCCTGAGCGGAGCTCATCAGGGTCATGGATATGATGTACTCGTTCCAGAAGGAGAGGAAGTTGAAGAGTATTATGGTTATAACGGAGGGCTTTGCCATGGGGAAGATGATGCTGGTCATTGCCTTGCTGTAGCTGGCTCCGTCAATATAGGCGGCCTCCTCGAAGTCGTGGGGCAAGGTGGCAAAGTAGCCGCTGAGCAGATAGATGGTAAAGGGCAGGGCCGTGGAGGCGTACACCACCGCCAGTATGAACAGGTTGTTGAGCAGAAAGCCGTCTCCCAGAACCTTCCTGAGCCAGGTATCGCCGTCACGGAGCATGAGGAAAATGGGGACTACGATGTAGTTGACGTTTATGAACAGGCCCGCCATGAAAGCGGTGTTCAGGAATTTCCCTCCCCGGAACTTGAAACGGGACAGGCAGTAAGCCGCCGGCAGGGCCACCACCAGAAGTATGGCCAGAGCCATGGCCGTAACCAGGACGGAGTTTATCATGTATTCGCCCATCTTTGCTGCGTTCCAGGCGTCCACAAAGTTCTGCCAGTGCACGCCCTTGGGCATGGCCCAGGGATTGCCGTAGAATTCGCTGTTTTCCTTTATGGAGGCCAGGAACACCCAGGCCACCGGCACGATGATGCACACAGCCAGCATTATCAGCACGAAGTATATGAACACCTTATAAAGGCGCTCGGCGGATTGACTCTTACTCATGTTTCCACCTCCTCAGTATTCCAGGGGCGTACGCTTGGTAGCCCGGTTGACAAGGGCGGAGAGGGCAAAGGAGAAGAGGAAGATGACCACGCCGGCTGCCATGGAATAACCGTAAAGGCCTGCGTCCTTTTGGTTGTACATAAAGCTCAGGGCCACTTCCGAGGCGCCTCCCGGCCCGCCGGAGGTCATGGCCTTTACAAACAGGAAGGCCATGTTGATGTTGGAGATTATGAAGAAGGTGAGGGTGGTACGGATGTTGGTCCAGATAAGAGGTATGGTTATCTGGAAGAACTGGGTTATGCGGCCCGCCCCGTCCAGACTGGCGCTCTCATAGAGGCTGAGGGACACGGCAGACATGGAGGCCATGTACATGACCATGTAATAGCCTATGGCCTGCCAGACCATGGCTATTATAATGCTCACCATGACAAGCTTTGCGTCCTTCCACAGCACCTGCACCGTGTCTCCCGCAAAGAAGGACAGCAGCGTGTTGAGCATGCCGTTTTCCGGCTTGTAGATGGCGGAGAAGATACCGGAGATGACAACTATGGACAGGATATTGGGTATGTAGAATATGACCCGGAAGAAATCCTGGCCCTTGATTTTTTCTCTGGTGAGGATGGCCGCAAAAGTCAGGGCAAAGAAAAAGGTGATTATCGTAACCACCACTATGAGCAGAATGGTATTCTGCATGGAACGGATGAATTTGGCATCCTGGAACAGCACTTCAAAATTGTTAAGGCCCACAAAGGTCTCCGTGGGAGAGTAGGCCCCTCTCTCAAACAGGGACATGCGAAACACGTTCAGCGTGGGCACCACCATGAAGACTGTAAACAATATTACGGCCGGCGCTACACACAGGAAGATGAAGCGGCTGCGGCCCTTGCTCTTCAGCATATTACAGCTCCTTTCAGGTTTATTGCACGGGGTTTGTGATAAAGGGCGGCGGGCAGAAATCTGCTCGCCGCCCAAAAATTGCTCGGTCTAGGTTTTTATTCTCTTTTCTCTCAGCTCTGGATATTGGCCAGCATCTGAGCGGAAGCGGTCTTGATATTCTCTATCCACTGCTCCTCGGTGATCTCGCCGTTGACCAGAGAGTTGACGGGATCCAGGAATACCTCGCGGACAGTGCCCAGACCGGCCACCGCAGTGTAGGAGGCAAAGCTGCCCATGGCTGCCTTTGCACCGTCATCATAGATGGAGTAGAAGAGCTTGTTGTCTCCCTCCAGGCCGTCGGCTATGCCCAGGACGGGCTGGATGGCACCGGCAGAGGCGAAGATATCGCAGGCAACATCGGAATACAGGAAGGCCACAAACTGCTTGGCAGCGTCAATATTGGCGGCGCCGGCAGGAATCCAGGCCTGCTCAAAGAAGGTGTAAGAGTAGCGGTCGCCGCCCTCAGACACGGCGGGCAGAGCGGTCATGCCCCACTCAAAGCCCTCGGCTCTGGGAGCCTCGGCCATCTCGCCCACGATCCAGGTGCCGTTGGGCATGAACAGGGCCTTGTTGTCCAGCACCAGCTGCTGGTTCTGGGTGAAGTCCTGGTCGTTGGCCTGGGCGGGGGTTATGGGGTTGGTGTAGGTAGCCAGCTTTGCGATTATGTCAAAGCACTGCTGGGCTTCCTCGCTGTCCCAGATTCCCTCCTCGTAATGGGTGGCTGCGTCAAAGAACTCAGGGCCGCCCACGGAGTACATCAGAGCGTACAGGAAAGCGTCAAAATAACCGGTGGTGGGGTAGGTGAAGAGGTAGATGCCCTCTTCCATGGCCTTGTCCCCCAGTTCCCACATCTCATCCCAGGTGGTGGGGACTTCCCAGCCCTTTTCGGCAAAGAGGCCGGCATTGTAGAACAGGCCGCAGGGAGAGTAGAACATGGGGGCGAGGTAGGTCTTGCCGTCGCCGTAGGGGCTGGTAATGGTGTTGTCGGTGAAGCCGCCGGCCAGCTTGTCAGCCACGGTCACATCCTCGCCGGGAACGGTCATGCTCAACACGTCGGTGATGTCGGCAATGTTCTTGTCCTTGATGAACTGCTCGGTGAGTCCGGCTTCACGGCCGGTGGCCAGATGGATGACATCGGGGAACTCGCCGCCCTGCATGGCAGGACCGATGACATCTTCCAGATTCTTGTCGGTGGTGAGGTTCACCTTGATGCCGGTCTCGGCGGTGAAAGCCTCTGCTACCTGCTGCCAGATCTCGGAGCCGTAGGCGGTCTCAATTGCAGCGACGCTTATTTCGGCAGCAGGTGCCTCGGCGGCAGTATCACCGGAATCGGCAGCGGGAGCCTCGGCGGCCTCATTGCTGTTGCCGCAGCCGGCCAGCATGCCCAGAGCAAGCACCAGCACCAGAAGCAGGGCTATGGTCTTTTTCATTTGATTTTCCTCCTGATCGTTTAATTTGTTTTTACTGATGTTATAAGTATACATTTTAATGAAAAAACAACAACTCAATTTTTGTGGATAATTTTATATATATTGCTTTGACTTCAAATTTCGGCGAAACGTTAAAATTTGCGTCTTCTTATTTGTGCAAATCCTATATTTTCTTTTCTATTTGCTTCTTTTTTTATGAAAAAATTTTGCTTTTTTACCTGTTTGTCTATTGCCATTTTGACTTTTTAGCAATATAATTAAAGAAAAAACAAAATTCCTAAATCTGACCAGGAGCTGATATGGATGAGTCATCGCAGGTTCAACATGGATCAGTCCAACGTAGACAGCATTTTGAGTCGGGCAAAACTTCTTAACGTCAGCAGCGCCAAATATGGAGGGGACTGGCACTCCGTGCCCCACACCCATGGATATACCGAATTGTTTTACACAGTGGGAGGAAACGGACAATTCTGTATTGACGACAAGTTTTATCCCGTTCGGGCAAATCAGCTGGTAATTATAAGTCCCAATGTGGCCCACACGGAGGTGAGCTATTCTGCTTCTCCTCTGGAATACATTGTTCTGGGCATAGAAGGGTTGGAGCTGTCGGTGAGCGAAAACACTGACGGGCGTTTCTTTATTCTTGACTGTCCCGGCGGCAGCGACATTGTTTCCTGTCTCAGGAATATTTATCGGGAGACTGAAGCCCAGCAGCCGGGCTATGAACTTATATGTCAGGCTTATATGGAGATCCTGCTTTCCCGGCTTATGCGCAGCACCAGTTTTTCCGCTGCTGAGGAGTCCGGTTCCAACCAGGCCAGCCGCCAGTGCAGCGCCGTTCGTCATTACATAGACGCCCACTACAAGGAGCCTCTGAATCTGGACATGCTTGCCGCCCAGGCCCATGTAAGCAAGTATTACCTGGCCCACGCTTTCAAGTCCGAATACGGCGTCTCCCCCATCAACTACCAGATATCCCTGCGTATAAAGGAGAGCCGTTATCTTCTGCGGGAAACGGATATGTCCCTGTCCCAGATTTCTCGTATACTGGGCTTTTCCTCTGCCAGTTATTTTTCCCAGAGTTTTCGCAAGGCAGAGGGAATGAGTCCCATGGACTACAGAAATTCCGGAGGAAAGGGCCGCGGGCAGTCTGAAAAGTGAGTATATGCTGCAATATGCTCCGCCGCTGATTTTTTTGACTATATAGTGCAAAAGCTGATCCATATAAAGAAAGAAACCCAGACAGTTTCGCTTAGAAACTGTCTGGGTTTCTTATTTTTTGGCTGTTATTTTTACTTTTTAGATGGACTGAAGCTCAGACCATCTCGATGACTGCCATCTCGGCAGCATCGCCCCGGCGCTCACCGATGCGGGTGATGCGGGTGTAACCGCCGTTACGCTCAGCGTACTTGGGAGCCAGCTCATCGAAAACCTTCTTGGCCACATCCTCGCGGGTGATGAAGGCCAGAGCCTGACGGTAGGCGTTCAGGTCCTTTGCCTTGCCAAGAGTTATCATCTTCTCGGCCAGGGGAGCTATCTCCTTGGCGCGGGCCACGGTGGTCTCCATACGACCCTTGTCCAGAAGGTCGGTGACCTGCTGGCGGAGCATTGCCATGCGCTGGGCGGTAGTCCTGCCGAGCTTTCTTGTTCCGGGCATAATTGCATTTCCTCCTTATTGAGAGCTTACTGATTATCCTCGCTTGCCAGAGACAAGCCCATCATCGTCAGCTTGTGGACGACTTCTTCCAGGGACTTGCGGCCGAGGTTACGGACCTTGATCATTTCTTCCTCAGTCTTGCTGACCAGATCCTCTACGGTGTTGATATTGGCGCGCTTGAGGCAGTTGAAGCTTCTTACGGACAGATCCAGCTCTTCGATGGTCATCTTAAGCATGGTATCCGGCTCCTTCTCCACCTTTTCAACAACGGTGGAGTTGTTGCCGATGGTGTCGGAGAGGTCCGTAAAGAGCGTAAAGTGGTCGCAGAGTATCTTTGCGCCCAGAGAGAGGGCGTCACGGGCAGTCATTGTCTTGTCGGTCCACACCTCGATGGTCAGCTTATCAAAGTCGGTCTGATTGCCTACACGGGTGTTTTCCACAGTGTAGTTGACTTTGAGGACCGGGGTGTATATGGAGTCCACAGGAATGGTGCCGATGGGCATCTGAGGATTCTTGTTCTTATCGGCGGAGACATAGCCTCTGCCGTGGTCCAGAACCAGTTCCATGTTCAGAGCTCCATCAGGGCCCAGAGTGGCTATAGGCTGCTCGGGGTTGAGTATCTCCACCTCGGAGTCCGCCTTGATGTCTCCGGCGGTGACAACGCCCTCGCCGGAGGCCTCTATATAGACGGTCTTGGGTCCGTCGCTGTGAAGGCGGGCTATTATGCTCTTGACGTTGAGGACGATCTCCGTCACGTCTTCCTTCACACCGGGGATAGTGGAAAACTCGTGCTGTACTCCGGCGATCTTTATGCTGGTGCAGGCTGTACCGGGAAGAGAAGAGAGAAGTACCCTGCGAAGAGAGTTACCAAGTGTTGTGCCGTAGCCACGCTCCAGCGGCTCTATGATGTACTTGCCATAAGAGCTGTCGGCAGGAGTCTCGATGCACTCTATGCGTGGCTTCTTAATTTCGATCATATAGTTATATAACCCTCCTTTTAAGTGTTGCGCTTTATAATCGCTTATGGTGATTCAGCTTACCAATTTGAGGGTGTCTTTATTACTTGGAGTACAACTCGACGATGAGACGTTCCTCGATGGGCAGATCGATGTCTTCTCTTGCAGGAACTGCAGCGACCTTTGCAAGCATATTGTTTGCATCATACTCAAGCCACTTGGGTGCGGGACGGAATGCGTTTGCCTCGATGTTGGCCTTGATCTTCTCGATGCTGCGGCTGCTCTCTTTAAGGGCAACTACCATGCCGGGCTTGACCTGGTAGCTGGGGATGTTCACCTTGCGGCCGTTGACGGTGATGTGGCCGTGGCTGACCATCTGACGGGCCTCGGCACGGCTCATGGCAAAGCCAAGACGGTACACCACGTTGTCCAGGCGGCTCTCAAGGATGGCCAGAAGGTTCTCACCGGTCTGGCCGGGACGGCGCTCGGCCAGCTCGAAGTAGCCGCGGAACTGGCTCTCCAGAACACCGTAAAATCTCTTGGCCTTCTGCTTCTCACGGAGCTGCTGGCCGTACTCGGAGCTCTTGCTGCGGCCCTGGCCGTGCTGGCCGGGGGCAAAAGCTCTGCTGTTCATTGCGCACTTGTCGGTGTAGCAGCGGTCGCCCTTCAGGAAGAGCTTCTGACCTTCTCTGCGGCACTGGCGGCAGACTGCTTCAGTATATCTTGCCATATCAGTTTACCTCCTTCAATTAGACACGACGACGCTTGGGAGGACGGCAGCCATTGTGGGGAATGGGAGTGACATCCTTGATCATCGTCACTTCAAGACCTGCGGTCTGGAGAGCGCGGATGGCGGCCTCACGGCCGGAACCGGGTCCCTTGACGAACACTTCAACGGTCTTCAGGCCGTGCTCCATGGCTGCCTTTGCGGCAGTCTCGGCTGCGGTCTGAGCGGCGAAGGGGGTAGACTTCTTGCTTCCGCGGAAGCCCAGGCCACCGGCGGAGGCCCAGGACAGTGCGTTGCCCTGAGTGTCGGTTATGGTGACCATGGTATTGTTGAAGGAAGAGCTGATATGAACCTGGCCCTTTTCGATGTTCTTACGCTCTCTTCTGCGAGTTCTGACTTTCTTCTTAGCGTTTGCTGCTGCCATAATTCATATCCCTCCTTACTTCTTCTTATTTGCGATGGTGCGCTTCGGACCCTTGCGGGTACGGGCGTTAGTCTTGGATCTCTGGCCGCGAACGGGCAGGCCGCGGCGATGACGCAGGCCACGGTAGCAGCCGATCTCAGTCAGACGCTTGATGTCCAGCGCAGTCTGACGGCGCAGGTCACCTTCCACGATGTAGCCGTGGTCGATGCACTCACGCAGCTTTGCTTCTTCCTCATCGGTGAGGTCTTTAACTCTGGTGTCGGGGTTGATCCCGGTAGCCTCCAGGATCTTCTTTGCGCTGGTTCTGCCGATACCATAGACGTAGGTGAGACCGATTTCGATTCTCTTGTCCTTGGGCAGGTCAACGCCGGCTATACGTGCCATACTTTACAATCATCCTTTCGATAATTTTTCCGCACTTTTTGTGAACGGGGACTTATTCCCGCCGGAGGGAGTCCCTCGCTCGTGCGGGAGTTTGCTCCTTTGGGAGCGCTTTTTCCCCGGCCCCCGGTTTTTCCTCCGCGGGCTGGAGCGGCGGTATCTCTCCGCCTGTATCGGGACAGGCCTTTGCCCTGTCTCTCGGTTCCTTTGGGGGCTTCCCCCCTCTGCATCAACCCTGGCGCTGCTTGTGCTTGGGGTTCTCGCAGATGACCATGACTTTGCCCTTGCGCTTGATGATCTTGCACTTCTCGCACATGGGCTTCACGGAAGGTCTTACTTTCATTTGTTGTACCTCCTACTTGCTTCTCCAGGTGATGCGGCCCCGGGTGACGTCATAGGGAGACATCTGCACCGTTACCTTGTCGCCGGGAAGTATCCTGATAAAGTTCATCCGGAGCTTGCCGGAAATATGCGCCAGAATGATGTGGCCATTGCCGATATCCACCTGGAACATGGTGTTGGGCAGGGATTCAACTACCGTGCCCTCGAGTTCGATTACGTCGTCTTTTGCCAATGTAAAATTCCTCCAAAGTCGGTGTGTGACTTTCGTCACAGGTCCTCTGCCATAGTGAGTATCTCCGGCTCACCGTCGGTAATGAGAATGGTGTTTTCATAGTGGGCCGACAGGGAGCCGTCCGCTGTTACTACGGTCCAGCCGTTATCCAGCACCTTCACCTCATAGCCTCCCACGTTTACCATGGGCTCTACCGCTATGGTCATGCCCTTTACAAGGCGGGGATTGGATCTGCCGCCCAAGTGCCGGTCTATCCGGTAATTTGGGACCTCAGGGGCTTCGTGCATCTTGTGGCCTACGCCGTGACCCACGTACTCCCGGACTACGGAATAGCCGTGACTCTCCACATAGTCCTGAATTGCGCCCCCTATATCGGAGATCCTGTAACCCTCCCGGGCAAAATGCAGGCCCTCAAAAAAGCTCTGCCTTGTTACCTGGATGAGTTTCTTCGCCTCTTCGCTGACCTCACCGCAGGGAAAGGTGCCGGCACAGTCCCCCACCATTCCTCTGTAGGTGGCGCCCACGTCCAGGGAAACTATGTCCCCATCGTGGATGACTTTTTTGCCGGGGATACCGTGTATGACCTCCTCATTAACCGAGACGCAGGCGCTGGCCGGAAAGCCGGCATAGCCCAGGAATGTGGGCTTTGCCCCGGATTTTACGATGAACTCATGCACGTACCTGTCTATCTGCTTTGTGGTCACTCCGGCCGCTACCGCCTGGCGGGCTATACTGCGGGCCCCGGCGGTTATCCGGCCGGCCTGACGCATAATTTCTATCTCTGATTTTGACTTGATATAGATGGTATCCGGCATATCAAATCCCCAGAGCTTTCTTGATCTCAGCCGTTGTGGCCTCGATAGTGCTTTGATTCTCCACAGTCTTGAGCTTGCCCCGCTGGGCGTAGAAGAGCTTCAGGGGCTCGGTGTCCCGATGGAACACCTCCAGCCTTGCCTTCACGGTTTCGGGGGCATCGTCCTTGCGGACATGCAGCTCCCCGCCGCAGGCGTCGCAGACGCCCTCGGTCTTGGGGGGATTGCTCACGATGTGGAAGGTCTGGCCGCAGTCCTTGCAGGTGCGGCGGCCGGACATGCGCTGGACTATTACCTCGTCCGATATTTCTATGGACAGGGCACAGTCTATCTCCACGCCCATCTCCTCCATGGTCTCTGCCTGGGGGATGGTCCTGGGCACACCGTCAAGGATGTAGCCCTTCTTACAGTCCTCCTGGGCCAGCCGCTCCCGGATGATGCCGATTATGATATCATCCGGAACCAGCTTGCCCGCATCCACATAGCTCTTGGCCTGAACACCCACAGGGGTGCCCGCCTTCATGGCGGCTCTCAGGATGTTGCCGGTGGAAATGGTGGGTATACCGAGCTCTCGGCTTAGTATCTCTGCCTGAGTACCTTTACCTGCGCCGGGGGCGCCTAAAAGTATAAGCCTCATAAGCTCATCTCCTTAATCAAGGAAACCCTTGTAGTTGCGCATGAGCATCTGTGCCTCGAGAGCACGGACGGTCTCAAGTGCAACGCCCACAACAATTATGATTGAAGTGCCGCCCAGAGAGATGCCTGTGAGGGCTGCGCTCTGGCTGAAGTGAGCAACCAGAATGGGAACCACTGCGATGATACCCAGATAGATGGCGCCGAACAGGGTTATCTTGTTGAGCACCTTCTGGATGAACTCGCTGGTGGGCTTGCCGGGACGGAAGCCGGGGATATATCCGCCGTTCTTCTTCAGGTTGTTTGCAACTTCAATGGGGTTGAACTGAATGGTGGAGTAGAAGTATGCGAAGAAAATTATAAGCAGGAAGTAGATTATCGCATAGGGAATGGAGTTAGTGCCGAACCAGGTGCTCACCCAGCCGCTGGTGCTGCCTGCAAAGGCGGCGATGGTAGCGGGCACGGAGGCTATGGACTGAGCGAAGATGATGGGCATAACGCCGGACATGTTCACCTTCATGGGCAGGTGAGTGCTCTGGCCTCCGTACATCTTCCGGCCCACAACTCTCTTTGCGTACTGCACGGGGATGCGACGCTCGGAGTCGTTGACGAAGACGATGAGCACGATGATGGCCAGGGCCCCCAGCACCATCAGAAGCAGGACCCACCACTGGAGGCTGCCCAGGATGATGTTGCGCACGCTGGACACGAAGCTGGTGGGCAGACGGGAGATGATGCTGGCAAAGAGTATCATGGAGATACCGTTGCCGATGCCGTGTTCGGTGATCTGCTCGCCCAGCCACATGATGATGGCGGAGCCGGAGGTGAAGGTGAGGATGATGACGATTGCAGCCCAGATGCTGCTTTGAGCATCGGCCACCAGGATACCGTTGTTCTTGATGAGCATGTAGAAGCCGAAGCCCTGCAGCAGACCGATGGCAACGGTGACATAGCGGGTGATGGCTGCGATCTTCTTCTTGCCCTCTTCGCCCTCATCCTTGCTCATACGCTCCAGTGCGGGGATGGCAATGCACAGCAGCTGTATGATTATGGATGCATTGATGTAGGGCTGAATGGACAGGGCAAAGATGGTTGCGTTGGAGAATGCGCCGCCGGACATGACGTCCAGCAGACCCAGAACGGTATTCTGGAGCATTGCAAAGTAGCTCTGCAGCGCTGCAATGTTCACGTAGGGGACAGGAATGGCGTTGCCAAGACGATAAAGCAGAATGATGAGCAGAGTGAAGAGAATCTTTCTGCGGATCTCTTCAATCCTCCAAGCATTGCGTAATGTCTGAAGCACTTATACCACCTCTGCCTTTCCGCCTGCCGCCTCGATCTTCTCTTTTGCGGTTGCGGAGAAGGCAGCAGCCTTGACGGTCAGCTTCTTGGTAACTTCGCCGTTGCCAAGGAATTTGACGCCGTACTTGCACTTGGAGACGACGCCGGCGTCCAGGAGAGCCTGGGCGTCCACAACAGCGCCGTCCTCAAACCTGTCGAGAACAGCAACGTTCACGCCGGTGAGGGGCTGGGCAAAGATGTTGTTGAAGCCCCTCTTGGGGATACGGCGGGCCAGAGGCATCTGGCCGCCTTCAAAGCCTATGCGGGTACCGCCGCCGCTGCGGGCCTTCTGGCCCTTGTGGCCCCGGCCTGCGGTCTTGCCGTTGCCGGTGGCGTGGCCTCTGCCCTTGCGCTTGTCAACGTGGGTGGAGCCGGGTACGGGAGAAAGTTCATGTATATACATTCTCTAGCCCTCCTTATTCTTCGGTAACCTTCAGCAGGTAGCCGATCTTGGCTATCTTGCCCCGGGTCTGGGGATTGTCGGGCTGTACGGTCTCGTTGCCGATCTTGTGCAGACCGAGAGAGTAGGCGGTAGCGATATGGCTATCCAGCCTGCCGTTGAGGCTCTTTACGAGCTTGATCTTAAGATTTGCCATGTTCCGTCCTCCTTAACCCTGGATCTCTTCAGGAGTCTTGCCTCTGACGGCTGCAACCTGAGCTGCATTGCGCAGAGACTTGAGGCCTTCCATAGTGGCTGCAACAACGTTTGCGGGGTTGTTGGTACGCAGGCACTTGGTACGGATGTTCTTTATACCGGCTGCCTCAACAACGGCACGCACTGCGCCGCCGGCGATAACGCCGGTGCCTTCCGGTGCGGGCTTGAGCAGCACCCGGCCGGCGCCGAACTCGCCCAGGACCTCATGGGGAATGGTGGTTCCATGGAGAGTGATGGTGCAGATGTTCTTCTTTGCATCCTCAAGGCCCTTACGGATAGCCTCGGAAACTTCGTTGGCCTTGCCCATGCCGTAGCCCACGCGGCCCTTGCCGTCGCCCACTACGCACAGAGCGGAGAACTTGGCCACACGGCCGCCCTTGACGGTCTTGCTGACGCGGTTGAGGGATACGACCTTCTCGACGAACTCGGAAGGAGCCTCGTCCTTGCGACGGTCTCTTCTGTCATTATTGTATGCCATAATCAGTTATCCCCCTTCCTCAGAACTTTAGGCCGCCCTCACGGGCGCCTTCAGCCAGTGCCTTGACACGGCCATGATAAATGTAGCCGCCGCGGTCAAACACCACTTCCTCGATGCCCTTCTTCAGAGCACGCTCGGCTATGGCTTCACCTATCTTCTTTGCGGCCTCGATATTGCCGCCGTTGCCTTCAAAGCCCTTCTCCACGGTGGAGGCGGCGGCCAGGGTGACGCCGGCCACATCGTCTATGATCTGGGCATAGATATTGTTTTCACTGCGGAATACGCTGAGACGGGGTCTCTCGGCGGTGCCGGAGATCTTGCCCCTAACTCTGTTATGGCGCTTGATGCGCTGTCCTCTGGTATCAGGTCTTTTAATCATTCAGGCACACCTCCGTTTACTTAGCACCGGTCTTGCCTTCTTTGCGGCGGATAACTTCGTAGTCGTACTTGATGCCCTTGCCCTTGTAGGGTTCGGGAGGACGCTTGCCGCGAAGCTCTGCTGCGAACTGGCCGACCTTCTGCTTGTCGATACCCTTGACGGTCACGTGGTTTGCATCGGGAACGTCGATCTGGATGTCCTCAGTCTCGGACATAATGACCTGGTGAGAGTAGCCCAGGTTCATGACCAGGTTCTTGCCTTCCTTGGATGCACGGTAACCGACGCCGTTTATCTCCAGCTTCTTCTCAAAGCCGTGGGTCACACCGATGACCATGTTGTCAATCAGAGTCCGGGTCAGGCCGTGGAGAGAACGGTTCTCCTTGGTATCGTCGGGACGGGAAACGGTGATGACGCCATTTTCCACGGTGATCTTCATCTGGGGTACCAGGGTACGCTCCAGGCTGCCCTTGGGACCCTTGACGGTGATGTGGTTATGCTCGTCAACCTTGACTTCTACTCCGGCGGGGATAGTTATGGGAGCTCTTCCTATTCTAGACATTCTGCTACCTCCTTACCAAATGAACGCAAGGACTTCGCCGCCCACATGCTCTTTGCGAGCCTGCTTGTCGGTCATAACGCCCTTGGAAGTGGAAATGATAGCGATGCCCAGGCCTCTGAGAACGCGGGGCAGCTCGTCGGCGCCTGCGTACACACGCAGACCGGGCTTGCTGACGCGGCGGAGACCCTGAATAGCCTTCTCCTTGCCGGGGAGATACTTGAGGGTGATGCGGATGATGCCCTGGGTGCCGTCATCAATTACCTGGTAGTTCTTGATGTAGCCTTCGTTGAGAAGGATCTCGGCAATAGCCTTCTTCATCTTGGAAGCGGGGACATCGACGGATTCATGCTTTGCGCTACCGGCGTTGCGGATGCGGGTAAGCATATCTGCAATGGGGTCAGTGATCTGCATTGATTTTATCCTCCTAATTTAGAGTTACTGCCTTTGGCAGTTTCGGCGGCGAGGTTCCATGTCAATACATGATTGACCATGGCCTTTCGCCATCCGTATATATTGCAGGCAGAAGGGATCGGCTTCCGCTCACAACCATGTTTTTTCTCCGGCTTTGCCGGAGGGGCTGCCACCGGTACATGCTGTGCCTTCCGGCTCAGCATGTCCTTTATGCAGCTTCAGGCTGCTTTAGAAGCTGGCCTTGCGCACGCCGGGGATCTGGCCCTTGTAAGCCAGCTCGCGGAAGCAGATACGGCAGATGCCGTAGTTGCGCAGGTAGGCGTGGGGACGGCCGCAGATCTTGCAGCGGTTGTACTTGCGGGTGGAGAACTTAGCAGGAGCCTGCTGTTTGAGAATCATAGATTTCTTAGCCATTTCTTAGTCCTCCTTAGCTCACGAAGGGTGCGCCCATGAGTCTGAGCAGCTCCCGGGCCTCTTCGTCGGTCTTTGCGGTAGTGGTGATGGCAATGTTCATGCCACGCAGCTTCTCGATCTTGTCGTACTCGATCTCAGGGAAGATGATCTGCTCCTTCAGGCCCAGGCTGTAGTTGCCCCTGCCGTCGAAGGCGTCTGCGGAGATGCCGCGGAAGTCGCGGACACGGGGCAGAGCCACGTTGAACAGACGGTCCAGGAACTCCCACATGCGGTCCTGGCGGAGGGTCACCTTAACGCCAACCTTCATGCCCTCACGGAGCTTGAAGTTTGCAACGGACTTCTTTGCCACGGTGGCAACGGCGTGCTGACCGGTGATGGCGGAAATGTCCTTGATGACGGCTTCCAGAGCCTTTGCGTTATCCTTGCAGTCGCCGCAGCCAACAGACACAACGATCTTGTCCAGCTTGGGGATCTGCATGGTGGACTTGTACTGGAACTTCTCCATGAGAGCAGGAGCAACTTCCTCAAGATACTTTTTCTTCATTCTTGTCATAGTAAGTTATCTCCTTTCTCAGATTTCTGCGCCGCACTTCTTGCAGACGCGGAGCTTCTTGCCGTCCACTATCTTGTGGCCGACGCGAGTGCCCTTGCCGCACTTGGGGCAGACCAGCTGCACCTTGCAGGCGTAGATGGGGGTCTCAACCTTGATGATGCCGCCGTCCTGGCCCTGCTTCTGGGGCTTCTGGTGCTTGGTGGCTACGTTCACACCCTCAACGACGAGCTTCATTGCCTTGGGATCGGCAGACAGGACCTTGCCCTGCTTGCCCTTGTCCTTGCCGGACAGAACGATGACTTTATCGTCTCTCTTGATGTTCATATCTCTTTGCCCTCCATTAAATCACTTCGGGAGCCAGGGACAGGATCTTCATGTATTCCTTGTCACGGAGCTCACGGGCGACGGGTCCAAAGATACGGGTGCCACGGGGGTTCTTATCACCGGTGTTGATAAGAACGGCGGCATTCTCGTCGAAACGGACATAGGTACCGTCGGCACGGCGCACGGGCTTGACGGTGCGGACGACAACGGCCTTCACCACGTCGCCCTTCTTCACCTGGCCGCCGGGGGCTGCCTTGCGGACGGAGCATACTACAACGTCACCGATGCTGGCATACTTGCGCTTGGAGCCGCCAAGCACGCGGATGCACTTAAGTTCCTTGGCGCCGGTATTGTCGGCGACCTTCAGATAAGATTCCTGCTGTATCATTCTGGCGCCTCCTTACTTAGCCTTCTCTACTATTTCGACCACGCGCCATCTCTTGTCCTTGGACAGGGGGCGGGTCTCCATTACGCGGACGATATCGCCTACGCCGCACTCGTTATTCTCGTCGTGGGCCTTCAGGCGGTAGGTACGTCCGATGATCTTCTTATAGGTCTTGTGGGCAACCCGGTCCTCCACGATGACCACCACGGTCTTGTCCATCTTGTCAGATACGACCTTGCCTACGCGGGTCTTACGGGAAGTAGTTCTTTCTTCATTCATAATTGCTTACCTCCTCAATTCTGCTTCTCGCTCAGCACGGTCTTGACACGGGCAATGTCACGGCGCACAGCAGAGATCTTGGTGGGGTTGTCAAGATGATTGGTGGCGTGCTGCATACGGAGCATGAAGAGATCCTTCTTCAGCTCCACCAGTTTGCTCTGGAGCTCATCCACGGAAAGGGAGCGTATTTCGTTTGCCTTCATCTTATTCACCACCGTTCTCAGTCTCGGTGCCCTTCATGACTATCTTGGTCTTGATGGGCAGTTTGTGGCTGGCGAGGCGGAGAGCCTCACGGGCGGTCTCCTCGGAGACGCCTGCGATCTCAAACATCACTCTGCCGGGCTTGACGACAGCGACCCAGTACTCCGGGGAGCCTTTACCGGAACCCATACGGGTCTCGGCGGGCTTTGCGGTTACGGGCTTGTCGGGGAAGATCTTGATCCAGACCTGGCCGCCACGCTTGGTGTAACGGGTCATGGCGATACGGGCTGCCTCGATCTGATTGGAGGTGATCCAACCGGGCTCCATAGCTGCCAGGCCGAAATCACCGTAGTTGACTACGTTGCCGCGGGTTGCCTTGCCCTTCATGCGGCCGCGCTGTACTCTGCGGTACTTGACTCTCTTAGGCATTAACATTAGTCGTTGCCTCCTTCCTTAGCAGGGGCAGCGCTGCGGGGCCCACGGTTGTAACCGCCCTGGCCGGCAGGTCTGCTGCCATAAGGCTGACGGCGCTCGCCGCCCTGGCCACGGTTGTCCCGGTTGTAGCCGCCCTGACGGCGGTCGCCCCGGCGGTCGTCTCTACGGCGGCGCTCACCGGCGGGCTTGGACAGGTCCATGGTACGGGGGGTGGTGCGCAGGGTCTGGGAAAGGACCTCGCCCTTGTAGATCCAGACCTTCACGCCGATACGGCCGTAGGTGGTTTTTGCCTCGGCAAAACCGTAGTCGATGTCGGCACGGATGGTCTGCAGGGGGATGGTGCCCTCGTGATAGCACTCGCTGCGGGCTATTTCGGCGCCGCCCAGACGGCCGCCGCACTTGATCTTGATGCCCCGGGCGCCCATTCTCATGGCCCGGCCCATGGCGTTCTTCATTGCACGGCGGAAGCCGATGCGCTTCTCCAGCTGCTGGGCGATGTTCTCTGCCACCAGCTGGGCGTTGGTGTCGGGGGTGCGAACCTCAACGATGGAGAGAGCCACGGGCTTGCCGATGAGCTTCTCTACCTCCTGGCGCAGACGCTCTATCTCCTGGCCACCCTTGCCGATGACCACGCCGGGACGGCTGCAGTGGATATAGATACGGACCTTTGCGCTGTCACGCTCTATTTCGATGGTGGGGACACCGGCGGAATAGAGGGTCTTCTTCAAAAACTGGCGGATCTTGTAGTCCTCGACTATCAGATTGCCTACCTTGTCCTCTCTTGCGTACCATCTGGAATCCCAGTCCTTGATGACGCCGACACGCAGGCCGTGAGGATTAACTTTCTGTCCCATAATTCTGCCTCCTTCCCTTAGTCTCTCTCAGCCACGCCGATGGTGATGTGGCTGGTGCGCTTGTTGATGCGGTACATACGGCCCTGAGCTCTGGGCATGCCCCTCTTGAGGATGGGGCCGGCGTTTGCGAAGGTCTCGCAGACGTAGAGCTTCTCGGGGTCCATTTCAAAATTGTTCTCGGCATTGGCCATGGCGCTCTTAAGCACCTTGATCATCAGCTCGCAGCCGGCCTTGGGGGTGTTCTCCATCAGGGCCATTGCCAGCTTTGCGTCCTTGCCGCGAATCATATTGCAGATGATCTCAACCTTGCGGGGAGAAATACGGGCGTATTTGTGCTCCGCACGGGCAATTTTCTTCTCGTCCATTTTCTCTCCTCCTTACTTACCGGTCTTGCTGCCGGCGTGGCCACGGAAGGTACGGGTGGGGGCGAACTCGCCCAGCTTGTGACCGACCATATCCTCGGTGACATACACGGGAACATGACGGCGGCCGTCATGGACAGCGATGGTGTGTCCAACAAAGGACGGGAATATGGTGGAGGAACGAGACCAGGTCTTCACGACCTGCTTGTTGCCGGTCTTGTTCATCTCTTCGACTCTCTTCAGCAGCTCGGTAGCAACGAAGGGGCCTTTCTTTATGCTTCTGCTCATTTATCTATTCCCTCCTTACTTAGCGTTGCGGCGCTTGACTATGAACTTATCGGTACGGTTCTTAGTCTTGCGGGTCTTGTAACCCAGTGCAGGCTTGCCCCAGGGAGTGACAGGACCGGGACGGCCGATAGGAGCCTTGCCTTCGCCGCCGCCGTGGGGGTGGTCGCAGGGGTTCATGACGGAGCCGCGGACGGTGGGACGGATGCCCATGTGGCGCTTGCGGCCGGCTTTGCCGATGTGGACGTTGGCGTGGTCGATGTTGCCCACCTGGCCCACGGTGGCGTAGCACTCCAGGCGGACCTTGCGGAACTCGCCGGAAGGCAGACGCACGGTGGCCATGCCGTTCTCCTTGGCCATCAGCTGAGCGGCCACACCGGCGCTGCGCACCAGCTGGGCGCCCTTGCCGGGGTAGAGCTCGATGTTGTGGATAACGGTACCCACGGGGATGTTGGCCAGAGGCAGAGCGTTGCCGGGCTTGATGTCGGCGGCGGGAGAGGAGACGATGCTGTCTCCGGCGGCCAGGCCAACAGGGGCCAGGATGTAGCGGCGCTCGCCGTCTTCATACTCGCACAGGGCGATGTATGCGCTGCGGTTGGGGTCGTACTCCAGACGAAGGACCTTTGCGCTGACATCCAGCTTATTGCGCTTGAAGTCGATCACGCGGTACTTCTGGCGGTTGCCGCCGCCCTGATGGCGGACGGTGATGCGGCCGTAACTGTTGCGGCCGGCGTTCTTCTTGAGAACCTCTACCAGGGATTTCTCGGGCTTGACGTGCTTCTCCACACCGTCGAAGCCGGAGACGGTCATGTGACGTCTGGAAGGAGTTGTAGGTCTGTAAGTTTTAATAGACATTCTTTGTTCCTCCCTTATGCCATGCCTTCAAAGAGCTCGATGTTCTTGGAGTCGGCGCTGAGCTTCACGACTGCTTTCTTCCAGGAGGCGGTCTTGCCCATGGGGTAAGCGCCGGTACGCTTTGCCTTGCCCATCACGTTGATGGTGGTGACCTTGATGACCTTGACGTCGAAGATCTCTTCAATGGCCTTCTTTATCTCGATCTTGTTGGCATCCTTGGCAACCTCGAATGCGTACTTCTTGATGTCCAGGTCTTCCATGGACTGCTCGGTGATGATGGGACGGATGATAACGTCATATGCGGTCTTCATCAAGCGTACACCTCCTCGATCTTGGCAAGGGCAGCCTTGTCAACTACCATCTTGCCGCTGGTGAGTATCATGTAGGGGCTGAGGATGTTGGCCACGGTGGTGCTCACGCCGGCGATGTTCCGGGCGGACTTGATCACTGCTTCGTCAACGTTCTCGGTCACTACGAGAGCCTTGCCCTCCACGCCGATCTTGGTGAGGAAGGTCTTGAAGGCCTTGGTCTTGATCTCTTCCATCTTCAGTCCGTCGATGACGATGATCTCGGCATCAGCGGCCTTGGCGGACAGAGCAGACTTGAGTGCCAGGCGCTTGACCTTCTTGTTGAGGGTGTAGCTGTAATCCCGGGGCTTGGGGGCAAAGGCTACGCCGCCGTGATACCACACGGGGGAGCCTGCATAGCCGGCGCGGGCGCGGCCGGTGCCCTTCTGGCGCCAGGGCTTTCTGGTGGTGTAGGAAACTTCGCCCTTGGTGAGAGCGCTCTGGGTGCCCTGACGGCAGTTGGCCAGGTGGTTCTTGACGGAGTCATGCAGGACGCTCTTGTTGGGCTCGATGCCGAAAATGGCCTCGGAGAGCTGGATCTCGCCGATCTTCTCGCCTGCCATATTAAATACGTTTGCTTTAGGCATTTATGCTGCTCTCCTTTCTTTACTTGGTACGTGCAGAAGCCTTCTGGGGATTGACACGGGCGGAAGCCTTCTGGGGATTGAGGCTGATGCCGGCGCCCTCGCCCTTCTTGACAGGCTGAGTCTTGGCGGTGGACTTGATGTACACGATGCTGCCCTTGGGGCCGGGAACGGCGCCGCGGATGGCGATCATGTTCAGCTCTGCGTCGACCTTCACCACATCCAGATTCTGGACGGTGACCTGGTCCACGCCCATGTGGCCGGCCTGCTTCTTGCCCGGGAATATACGGGAAGGATCAGTGCTGGAGCCCATGGAACCGGCGTGACGGTGAACGGGACCGCCGCCGTGGCTGGTGGGGGTACGGCCCTGGCCGAAGCGCTTCACAACGCCGGCGTAGCCCTTACCTTTGCTGGTACCGGTGACGTCGACCTTCTCGCCTTCGGCGAAAACGTCGGCCTTCACTACATCGCCGACTTCCAGCTTGCTGCTGTCCTCAAGACGGAACTCCTTGAGGTGCTTGACCATGCCTACGCCCGCCTTCTTCAGGTGGCCCTGCTCAGGCTGGCTCAGCTTCTTCTCGGCCACTTCCTCGTAACCGAACTGGACTGCTTCGTATCCTTCCTTCTCCTTGGTCATCTTCTGTACGACCACGCAGGGGCCGGCCTCGATGACGGTGACAGGAATGACCTTACCAGTCTCGTCGAAGATCTGCGTCATGCCGACCTTCTTGCCGATGATGGCTTTCTTCATTTTATTTCCTCCTATCGGTTATTGGTTGCCTCGCTTGACCCGGGTGTTGGGGCCCGTCCAGAGGCTGGCAACTTAACCCGTCCGCATACGCAAGCTGCGGACAATGGGTCGTTGACTTGTGGGTTTTGCCTGGGATGGGGTCTTGCTCAGAGCTTGATCTCGATCTCCACGCCGGCGGGAACTTCCAGATTCATCAGGGCCTCAACGGTCTTCTGGTTGGGGCTGAGAATGTCGATAAGGCGCTTGTGGGTGCGGCGCTCGAACTGCTCACGGCTGTCCTTGTACTTGTGAACGGCACGCAGGATGGTGACGATCTCGGTCTTGGTGGGCAGGGGGATGGGGCCGGACACCTTTGCATCGGTGCGCTTTGCTGCCTCAACGATGGTCTCGGCGGCCTTGTCGATGAGCTGATGATCGTAGGCCTTCAGGCGGATACGGATCATGTTCTTGTTGTTTGCTGCCATGTGTGTTCTCCTTTTCGTACGTTTTGTTCGGCGGCATTGGCTCCGCCTTTTACTATGCGTACGGATGAAACCCGAATTCTTATACACACAACCGTGCGTATCAGGCCGTGTCCGAAAAACAAACCGGCTTCTTCAGCCGGTCAGATCCCCCGTCCACGCGATATACGCGTGTATCAGATAGGTTTCAGCCGCCCGATTGCGTGTTGAAAAACTTTTCAACACCGGACATACTCCACGAAAGTTACCTCGCCGGGGCGAGCAATCTCCCGCTTCATCGCATAATACGCCCGTGCTCTCGCACACGCGCTCAAATAATATATCAATTAATCCCCTGGATGTCAAGAGAATTTTCTCTTTTCTGTAAAAATTTTTTCCTTATTTTTTGTGCAGGGTCCACGAAAATTTTTTGAGGCTAGAAATGGCCGAAAAGACTGCCAAAGGCCGGGACAAGCCCGGCCTTTGGCAGTGAGTCTGCTGCAATATTATAGTATGTTTCTCCCTGATTGGAATCGGGCTTCCGGCTCTTCCAGGGTTTTGAGTTTTTCCCTCAGCTCCTCCGCTCTTCTCAGCAGCTCCCGGGCCTCTTCCAGCAGCAGCTCCCCGGCGCCAGTCAGGCCCAGCACACGGTTGGAGCGGCTGATCAGAGTCACGCCCAGCTCCTTTTCCAAAGCGGACACCGCCCGGCTCACGGTGGAGTGGCTGGTATAGAGCTCCCGCCCGGCGGCGGAGAAGCTGCCGCTCTCGGCAGCGGAGACGAACATCCTCAGCTGTTCCAGCTCCATAGCCCTGCCGCTCAGTAATTAAAGGTATAGGGCAGAAGCTCCGAGAGCTTATAGCTCACGTAGCGGTCCCCGGCCTTGGCGCAGAGCACCTCCATATCCGGGGAGAACTCCGCCAGAAACTGGCGGCAGGCCCCGCAGGGGGTGCACCAGTTCTCACTGTCGGCATAGATAGCTATGCGGCGAAACTCCCTGTGGCCCTCGCTGACTGCCTTGCAGCAGGCAGTACGCTCGGCGCAGATGGTGCTGCCCAGGGCGGCGTTTTCCACGTTGCAGCCGGTGTACACCGTGCCGTCGCTGCACTCCAGGGCGGCGCCCACGGGGAAGCGGGAATAGGGGACATAGGCATTCAGCGAAGCTTTCTTCGCTCTGGACATAAGTTCTCTGTCAGTCATTTTCTCCCTCTCCTTGTTCAGTAGTATCATCATCCAGTATGATCTCCCAATTTTCAAAATCATACAGGGGATTTCCCAGATTGGCGTTCAGGCCTCTTATCATGCCCCGGTGGACGATTATCTCCTGGTGCTCGAAGCCTATGGAGATGAGCAGGCCCCTGGAGGCCACGTGCTCATAGAAAGCCTGATACATGCTGGAGCGTGTGGCGTCGGAGGCGGCCAGGTAGCTCTCCAGCAGGCCCAGGAAGATGGTGTCGGTGCTGCGGGAATAATTCAGCTCGTCCTCCGGGTCCAGCAGCTCCGTCAGGTCAAAGTTGTTGCGCAGCTTCACCTCGCCGTAGTACATGTCAAAGTTTCCCTCCTCCAGGGCGGTCATATAATCGTCCCAGGTGAGCTCCTGCACATCTATCTTCAGGCCTATAGTGGCCATGTCCTCGGCAAATTTCTGGCACATGCCGGTCTTTGCACTGCTGTCGCTGCACACGATGAGCGTCAGGGTGGCGTCCTCGCCGGCGGACATGTACTCCAGCCAGCCGTCCCCGTCATAGTCCTTCAGCCCCGCATTCTCCAGAATGGACCTGCAGGAGTTGAGGTTATAATTCATGGTCTGGGCATAGGTCTCCGGGTAGGCGGCGCAGGTGGGATACATTGCCACAGAGGAGCCCACTCCGTTGCCGTGGAGCAGTTCCTCGGCAAAGTAGGTTCGGTCGAAGGCATAGTTCATGGCCATACGTATGGTGTCGTAGCGGCCCAGAGTGCTTTCATTATTAAATTGGATATAGTGGAGATTTGTAGTGGGGTAGCTGCGTATCTCACTGGTACGGGCATAGCCCAGGTTGGTATAACTGGAGGGGTCGTTGGTGACCACGTCGATGATACCGTCGTCAAAGGCGCTGATGATGCTCTCGGCGGAGGCATACTCCTTAAGATACACCGTATCCACCGGCAGGTCCTGGTAATTCTCATAGCCCTCATAGGCCACCAGGGCGGTATAGTCCGCATTGTATGTATAGGGGCCGCTGCCTGTGGGCCTGGGCTCGTTCATCTCGCCGTATTTTATAATAGGTATGTTCAGCAGCTTCACGAACTGGGTATCCCCTATGCCCAGAGTTACATAGAAGTTCTCGTCGTCATAGCCGGCGCCCTGGAAGCTGGAGAAGCGGCCCCTGTAGCGATCGGAGTTTATGGCCATGTTCAGGGAATAGCTCAGGTCCCGGCCGGTCACCGGTGTGCCGTCATGGAAGACGTGGCCCTCCCCTATCTTGAAGGTCCAGCTTTTCCCGTCCTCGGTGCAGCTCCACTCGGTTATCACGTTGGGAATGGCCTCAAAGTTGTTGTCCACTTCCACCATGTTCTCGTACACCAGGCTGCACACCAGCTGGTTGGAGCGGTTGGTGGCGATAAGGGGGTTGAAGGAATATTCGGTATTGCAGTTGAGGGAGAAGACATTGTCTGCCCCCAGGTTGCGGGTCACATCCTTACCCTCGGTGGAGTCCGGAATGCCGGCATAGGGGTCGTCGGAGCTGCTGTCGCTGCATCCTGCACAGCACAGCAGCATAGCTAAAGCCAGCAGCAGCGTCACTATCTTGAATGCTTTCTTCATGTGTCTCTCCTTATTCCAGCACTATGGCTGCGCCCTGGCTGCCTCTGTTGCCCTTGGTGTAGCGGTGGGACCAGTATTTGTCGTGGCTGCACATGGTGCACTCCGTAGATATGTCTATATTCTCCGCCTTCACTCCCAGCTGCATCAGCCGCCGGGCGTTGGCCGCTCTCAGGTCCACCATGGTCTTCCCGTCCTCCCGGCGGTCGAAAAGGCCCCGGGTATCTCCTCCCAGGTACTTCTCTATGGCCAGGGGCACGTCCTGGTCGGTCTCGAAGCAGCAGCGGCCTATGGAGGGGCCTATGGCCGCCCGGATGCTCTCCGGCGCGGCTCCCAGGCTTTCCATCTTGTCCAGGGCGTTTTTCAGGATATCCCCCACGGAGCTGCGCCAACCGCAGTGTATGGCTCCGGCTACGGAATGCTCCCCGTCCCACAGCAGCACCGGCACACAGTCGGCCACCATGCACAGTATGGGCAGGCCTTTCACATTGGTGACTATGCCGTCGGCCTCATAGGGCACGGGGGACATGCACACATGCCTGTCCTTTTCCGTCACTATGCGCACCTCATTGCCGTGGACCTGCTTCGTGACGGCCATACCGTCTATGCCCACGCCCATAAGCGCGCAAAGCCGGCGGTAATTTTCCCTCACCGCTTCCGGGTCGTCCCCCCGGTTCGCCCCCAGATTCAGGGAGCTGAAGGCTCCCCTGCTCACCCCGCCGTAGCGGGTGGTAAAGGCGTGGCGGGCGCCTATTATGTCGGAGCTCATATATATGAGTCCCTTTTCGTTGTTTTCCTTAAAGCTCATGGTCTCTCCGTCCTGCCGGGGCAGGCTGCACTGTCTCTCACTGGTTTCTGCCGCAGCATTCCTTGTATTTAAGCCGCCTGCTGCCGTCGGCCTTCATCCTGCCGCAGGGGCAGGGATCGTTGCGCCCGGGCTTGGGGGCCTTCTTCACCGGCTGCTTTTTCACCGGCTCTCCACCCACGTTGGCGGCGGCATTCTTTGCCACGGCCTTGCGTTCTATGGGCTGCTCCCGGCGCACCTGCACGGTGTACATGCGCCGGACGGTCTCCTCCCTTATGCCGTGGACCATGGCCTCGAACATGTCGAAGCCCTCCTGCTTGTAGGCGTCTATGGGCTTTACGGCGCCGTAGCCTCTCAGACCTATGCCCCGCTTCAGCTCGCTCATGGCGTCGATATGGTCCATCCAGTATTCGTCCACCACCCGGAGCATGATGACCCGCTCCAGCTCCCTCATCAGAGGAGCGCCGTTGGGGGCAAGGCCGAAGGCGGCTTCTCTTGCGGCATAGACCTTCTCCGCCAGTTCATTCACTTTTTCCGCTACCTGCTCCCACTTGGCAAAGCCGCCGAAGTCCTCTATCTTGAAGGTGCCCGGGCGCATGAACAGTTTCTCAAAGGGCTGGAGAGCGGCGTCCAGCTGCTGCTGGCTCTCGGCAGCGCCGCCGCCCAGGCCGTCGGACACGGTGGAATTGACGAACTCGTGGATCATGTTCATTATCTGCTGCCGGATATCCTCCCCGTCCAGCACCTTGCGGCGCTCCCCGTAGATGATGTTGCGCTGCTGGTTCATCACGTCGTCGTATTCCAGCACGCTCTTACGGGTCTGGAAGTTCCGGCTCTCCACGGTCTTCTGGGCCTGCTCTATGGCCCCGGAGAGCATCTTGTGGTCCAGAGGCATGTCCTCGTCCACCTTCAGAGCCTCCATCATATTCATTATCCGCTCGGAGCCGAAAAGGCGCATCACGTCGTCGGTGAGGGCCAGGTAGAAGCGACTCTCGCCCGGGTCCCCCTGGCGGCCTGCACGGCCTCTCAGCTGGTTGTCTATACGCCTTGACTCGTGGCGCTCGGTGCCCAGGATGAACAGGCCCCCGGCGGCTCTCACCTTCTCCGCCTCGGCGTCGGTGACGGCCTTGTGCTCCTTCATCTTTTGGGCAAAGAGGCTGCGGGCCTCCAGAATGTCCTTGTCCTGAGTGTCCCCGTAGCCGGTGGCCTCGCTGATTACCTCCTCGCTGAAGCCGGCCTTGCGCAAATCGTTCTTGGCCAGATACTCGGCATTGCCCCCCAGCATGATATCCGTGCCTCGGCCGGCCATGTTGGTGGCGATGGTCACGGCCCCCAGCTTGCCGGCCTGGGCCACTATCTCCGCTTCCTTCTCGTGGTACTTTGCATTCAGCACCGTGTGGGGAATGCCCCGCTTTTTAAGCAGGGAGGACAGATACTCGCTCTTCTCTATGGACACGGTGCCCACCAGCACCGGCTGCCCCTTTTCGTGGCAGGCGACTATCTGTTCTATTATGGCCCGGTTCTTCCCCGTCTCGTTCTTATAGACCACATCCGGGTCATCCTTACGGATTACCGGTTTGTTGGTAGGTATCTCAATAATATCCAGGCGATATATGGCCTCGAATTCCTCCGCCTCGGTTGCGGCGGTGCCGGTCATGCCGGAGAGCTTGTTATACAGACGGAAATAGTTCTGGAAGGTGATGGTGGCCAGGGTCTTGTTCTCCTTCTGCACGTCCACGTGCTCCTTGGCCTCGATGGCCTGATGCAGGCCCTCGGAGTAGCGGCGGCCCAGCATCAGTCTGCCGGTGAACTCATCCACTATGATGATCTCCCCGTCCTTGACGATGTAGTCGATGTCCCGCTTCATTATGCCGTGGGCCTTCAGAGCCTGGTTTATATGGTGGCTCAAGGTGGCGTTTTCCATGTCCGCCAGGTTTTCCAGACCGAAGGCCTTCTCCGCCTTGGCTATGCCCCGGGCGGTGAGAGTGGCGGTCTTGGCCTTCTCGTCCACCACGTAGTCGGCGTCCAGGTCCTCGTCCTCTTCCTCCTTCTCGTCCACGGAGGTGTAGACCTGCTTTTTAAGCCTGCTGACAAAATCGTCCGCCCGGCGGTACAGGTCGGTGCTCTCGTCCCCCTGGCCGGAGATTATCAGCGGGGTCCTGGCCTCGTCTATGAGTATGGAGTCCACCTCGTCCACGATGGCAAAGGCGTGGCCCCTCTGGACCATATTTTCCTTGTAAAGGGCCATATTATCCCTAAGGTAGTCGAAGCCCATCTCGTTATTTGTGCCGTAGGTAATATCGCAGTTGTAGGCCGCCCGCCGCTCCTCGCCGGTAAGGCCGTGGACTATCAGACCCACGCTGAGGCCCAGGAAGCGGTACACCTTTCCCATCCACTCGCTGTCCCGCTTGGCCAGATAGTCGTTGACGGTGACTATATGCACTCCTTCCCCGGTAAGGGCATTGAGGTAGGCAGGCAGCACGGCCACCAGGGTCTTGCCTTCGCCGGTCTTCATTTCGGCTATGCGTCCCTGGTGCAGCACTATACCGCCGATGAGCTGGACTTTAAAGGGCTTCATGCCCAGCACACGCCAGGCCGCTTCCCTTGCGGCGGCAAAAGCCTCGGGAAGGATATCATCCAGAGTCTCCCCCTGGGCCAGACGTTCTTTGAACTGCTCCGTCTTGCTGCGCAGCTCCTCGTCACTGAGAGCAGAGAACTCCCCATCCAGGGCCTCTATTTTGTCCGCTATAGGATATATTTTTTTAAGCTCCCTGTCTGAATAGGAGCCGAACAATTTATTGAGTATGCCCATTTCACTGTGCCTTTCTCTTATAATTTGCAGGGTCTCAGCCGGGACCCGTGCCTATTCAGAGCATATTGTAGCACATCTTTATGAACAAAAAAAGTATAATGTTGTCTGTCCTGGTATATATAATCATTGCCATCCCCAGTTCTTTATGATAAAATCATTTTTTGTGAAAAAAGAGAAGGGAAGATGCTCTGCCCCATGAACAAGATAGGCTTTGACAATGAGAAATACCTGAAGCTCCAGTCCCAGAATATCCGGGACAGAATAAGCAAATTCGGCGGAAAACTGTATCTGGAATTTGGCGGAAAGCTCTTTGACGACTACCATGCCTCCAGAGTTGTTCCGGGCTTCAAGCCGGACAGCAAGGTGAACATGCTGCTGGAAATGAGGGACGATGCGGAGATAGTCATCGCCATCTCCGCCGACGATATCGAGCGCAGCAAGCGCAGGGGCGATTTGGGCATCACCTATGACGAGGACACCCTCCGGCTTATCGACGCCTTCCGGGGCATCGGCCTCTATATAGGCAGCGTGGTCATCACCCACTACCGGGGCCAGGCCGTGGCCGACCAGTTCAAAAAGCGGCTGGAGATGCTGGGCATCCGGGTATACAAGCACTACATCATCCCCGACTATCCCTCCAACGTGCCCCTTATCGTCTCCGAGGAGGGCTTCGGCAAGAACGATTACATCGAAACCCAGCGCAGCCTGGTGGTGGTCACCGCCCCCGGCCCCGGCAGCGGCAAGATGGCCACCTGCCTCAGCCAGCTCTACCACGAGCACAAGCGGGGAGTCAGCGCCGGCTACGCCAAGTTCGAGACCTTCCCCGTGTGGAACCTGCCCCTCAAGCACCCGGTGAATCTGGCCTATGAGGCCGCTACCGCCGATCTGGACGACGTGAACATGATAGACCCCTTCCATCTGGCGGCCTACGGCGTCACCACCGTCAACTACAACCGGGATGTGGAGATCTTCCCGGTGCTGGAGGCCATATTCAAACGCATCTACGGCTCCAGCCCCTACAAGAGCCCCACGGACATGGGGGTGAACATGCTTGGCTTCTGCATCCAGGACGACGAGGTCTGCGTGGAAGCCTCCAAGCAGGAGATACTCCGCCGCTACTATGCCGCCGCCTGCGGCGTGCGCCGGGGCACCTCCGACCCCAGCGAGGTGAGGAAGATTGAGCTCATCATGAATTCTCTGGGTCTTACCCCCGCCGACAGGCCGGTAGTGGCCGCCGCTTTGGAAAAGGCGGAAAAGACCGGCGGCCCCGCCGTGGCTCTGGAGCTCAACGACGGGCGCATAGTCACCGGCAAGACCTCCTCCCTGTTGGGGGCCTCCTCCGCCTGCCTGCTCAACGCCGTGAAAGCCCTGGCAGGCATAGACAAGAAGCTGCCCCTTATCGCTCCCGGCGTCATCGAGCCCATACAGCACCTGAAGGTGGAACACCTGGGCAACCACAACCCCCGGCTACACACCGACGAGCTGCTCATAGCCCTGTCCATCTGTTCCGTCACCAACCCCATGGCCGGCTGCGCCATCGAACAGCTGGACAAGCTCAAGGGCTGCGAGGCCCACTCCTCCGTCATCCTCTCCCATGTGGACGAGGACCTGTTCAAGAAGCTGGGAGTAAACATCTCCTTCGAGCCCAAATACCAGGCAAAGAAGCTGTTCCATAAATAAGCTTTTGCTTAAACTGCAAAACCCCGGATATTCCTGTAATATCCGGGGTTTTTGGTCTTGTATCTCACTTTTTCAGGCTACTGGGGCTGATGCCGAAGCTCTCCCGGAAGGCCCGATGGAAGGCGGAATAGTCGCTGAAGCCGCTTTCTGCGGCGGCCTTGTTCACAGTCATGCCCTCCCTTATGAGCCGGGCGGCGTGGAGCAGCCTCTTCTGCCGCACATAGGCGTGGACGCTGCTGCCGGTCTGGGCCTTGAACAGGCGCATGAAGTGATACTTGCTGAGATAGGCCTGCTCCGCCAGCTGCTCTACCTTCAGTTCCTTTCCCAGGTTCTCGTTTATGTAGGACAGGACCCGGCGTATCTTGGGGTCGTACTGGCTCTCCCCCGGCTCCGCCGATGCCGCAGTCATCCGGCCTATATATATGAGCAGCTGGAGTATAAAGCTCTCCCGCAGGGCCTGCGCCCCAAAGCCCTGGTCCTCCGCCGCAGCTTCATAGGCAGACAGCACGCCCTCTATGGCTTGGCGCTGACCGGCAGTTGGCCGGAGCAGATGCTCCCCGCTCTTGTCCGCCTGGTCAAAGCTGTCCGTCAGCCGTACCCCGGGCAGTATGCGGTCAAAGTATTTGCCGTCCAGATATATTATGATACGCTCATAAGGCTGGGACTTATCTATAAGGGCCCGGTGTATGGTGTGGTGCTTTACAAGCAGCACGCTCCAGGGCTTGAGGGCATAGGTGCTGCCCTCCACGGTATAGTCCACCCGCCCGGAAAGCAGCAGCACTATCTTGTCAAATTCGTGGAAATGGAAATCCAGCTCCTGGCCCGCCGTGTCCCGCAGATGGAAATAGTGATAGCTCTCCCGGAGGTATCCCGCCCGGCTGATGCCGGTCTCGTCTCTCATGCTATCGCCCCCTTGCCCACATTCTAAAGCATTATATGCAATAAATCAAGCGCACAGCATGTACTATATTGCAAATCACCAAAGCAGCTGCCGATAAAAAGCCCGCCGGAAATTCCGGCGGGCTTTTAGCTTTACGTTCTGTCCATGTTTCGCTTTATCTGAGGCGCTCAAAGCCGTCCTCACTGGGTTTTTCCACCCTGGGCTTTACGGCTTTCTTCTGCATGTTCATGATCAGCAGCCACTCATACAGCAGCAGCTGCATGGCGGCCCCCAGCATTATCATGTGCATGCCCATATACCTGTCGTCGGCCAGGGCCATGACGCACATCATGACGCCCATCATGATTGTAAAAAAGCTCTGCCAGGTCTTCACCGCTCCGTAGGCAAAGCCCGCCGCCCGGAAAAAGGCCATCATGGCGGTTATTATTGCCATCATCTCTATGAGGTAGGACCAGATGACGCTGTTGAGGGCGTTCTGCTTATAACAGATTATCAGCCACAGGGCATAGAGCACTATGGGCAGGGTAGTGCCCAGGCAGGCCAGGGCCGGGTGGCGCAGCTTGCCGTACTTGTCATTGGCGCTGCCCAGCACCAGAGGGAAAGCGAGGCCGGAGGCTATGGCCAGCAGCGACAGTACCAGGAGCAGCTCCGCATCCTGATCCGTCTCGCTGGTGGCAATGAGCACCACTCCCCCCAGAGCCATCATCAGGCCGCCGGCCCAGCGGGCTGCGGTAAAGAGCTTGCCCTGATTTTTCAGAGCCTGGCAAAAATCCGTGGGTATATACAGCTTCTCGCTGCGGGCCTGCTCTATGAAGCGGTTAAAGAGCAGAGCCGAGGCCAGGATGACAAGAGGCACCAGGTAGTTGAACACGCTGCTCTCCGCCAGTCCTGCATCGTCAAAAGCCATCTGGTCCTGAAGCCAGCGGAAGAACACACCGAAGGCTCCGGCTCCGCACACATAGCAGGAAATCTCCAAAGATCTTTTTTGCATAATCACATTCCCGTTTCAATAACTATTGATTGAAGCCCTGTCCCTCTTTGGGTCAGGGGAACATAACAGACTAATTTTATACTTATTTGTCCGTACAGTCAAGGAAAAACGGAGGCATACCCATGAAAAGAACCCTTATAGCCGCATATTTGGCCCTGCTGATCACTTTTGTGCCCGCTTTCTGCCTGGTCTGGCGCAGCGGCGAAGCCGCCGAAGACGGGCCGGGTCCCAGCCCTGCAGCCGCTCCCTCGGTACTCAGTGTCCGTGAAACTGCTTTGCCCTCCCCCGCCGTCACGCCCTCGGATGCAGCCTCTCCCACTCCAAGCCCCACACCCTCCGTCTCACCGGCGGCGGAGCCGGTGCCGGAGAGGCTGCTGGTAAAGTGCGGGCCGGAGGTCTACGACGTGGACATGCAGGAATACCTCATCGGCGTAGTGGCGGCGGAGATGCCTGCCTACTTTGAGCCGGAGGCCCTGAAGGCCCAGGCGGTCGCCGCCCGGACCTATGCCATGTACTGCGCCGCTACCGGCCGCCACAGCGACGCCCAGGTCTGCACCGACTACGCCTGCTGCCAGGCCTGGATAAGCCGGGAGGATATGGAAAGCAACTGGGGCGAGAGCTTTGAAACAAACTACGCCGCTATCAGTCAGGCCGTGGAGGAGACCAAGGGCGAATACCTCTGCTATGAAGGGGAGCCGGTTTTCGCCGCCTTCCATTCCTCCTCCTGCGGGGCAACCGAGGACTGCGGCGCCATATGGAATCCCCTGCCCTATCTGGTGAGCGTACCCAGCCCCGAGACCGCCGACACCGTCCCCGGCTTTGTGAGCCAGGTGGAGCTGAGTTCCCTGGATTTTCGGGATACCGTGCTCTCCGCCTATCCCTGGGCCGACTTCACCGGAGAGGAGAGCTCCTGGGTGGGTGAGATAAGTCTGGAGGACAGCGGCCGGGTGGCCTGGGCTGTGCTTGGAGGTGTAGAGATTCCCGGCACTGAGATACGCAGTCTTTTCTCCCTGCGCTCCACCGCCTTTACTCTGGAGTACACCGGCTCCGGCTTTCTCTTCACCGTCACTGGCTACGGCCACGGAGTTGGAATGAGCCAGCACGGGGCAAATCTCATGGCTGCCCAGGGCAGCGATTACACCCAGATACTGGCTCATTATTACCCCGGCACCACTCTGGTGAAATGAAGTGCCGGGCAAAGGCATCGTTATTTTAAACGTTTATAAGTAACAAAGCAGTAGCGCAGGCCGTTCTCCTCCTGCCAGGATTCCTCCCCCTGCCGCTGCCAGCTCTCATCGGCGTCCAGGTTTGGAAAGTAACTGTCCGACCTGGGCGCCAGGTCTATCTTGGTCACATGCACCGTGTCCACCCAGGGCATGAACTGCCGGTAGACACTCTCCCCGCCTATCACCAGACAGCGCTCCTGCCGGGCGGCGGCCTCCAGGGCCTGCTCCGTACTGTGGACAAGCTCCGCCCCCTCTATCTCCAGCTTCTGCCGGGACGCCACGATGTTGTGCCGTCCCTTCAGCGGCTTGCCTCCCGGAAAATCCTCCAGGGTCTTTCGCCCCACGATGACGGCGGCACCCATGGTCAGCTCCTTAAAATGGGCCCGGTCCGCCTTCAACACCACCGGCTGGGTGCCGCCGCTGCCTATGCCCCAGTCGGAATACACCGCAACTATAGCTTCCATGGGCATCACAGGGCCACCGGTATCTTGCCGGTAAAATCGGAGTACTGATAGTTCTCCATGGTGAAGCTGTCCCGGGTGAACTTGTAGAAGTCCGTCACCTCAGGGTCTATGTGGAAGATGGGGGCAGGTTTTGGCGTATTTTTGATTATCTCCTCTATGGCGGGTACATGCCGGTCATAGATATGGGCGTCGGCTATGACGTGGACAAACTCCCCGGGCTTGAGGCCGGAGACCTGGGCCATCATCATGGTGAGCACGGAATACTGCACCACGTTCCAGTTGTTGGCCGCCAGCATGTCCTGAGAGCGCTGGTTCAAAATGGCGTTGAGCCTGTCCCCGGTTACGTTGAAGGTCATGGAGTAGGCGCAGGGGTAGAGGGCCATCTCCGACAAATCGGCAAAGTTATAGATATTGGTCATGATGCGCCGGGAAGCGGGATTGTGCTTCAGGTCCCAGAGCACCTTATCCACCTGGTCCATGTCCCCTTCCGGATAATGGTGCTTGATGCCCAGCTGATAGCCGTAGGCCTTGCCTATGGAGCCGTTCTCATCGGCCCAGGCGTCCCAGACTCGGGTGCGCAGGTCGTGGACATTATTGCTCTTTGCCTGCCATATCCACAAAAGCTCGTCTATGGCGGACTTCCAATAGGTGCGCCGGATAGTGAGTATGGGGAATTCCTCCGCCAGATTATACCGGTTCACGATGCAGAATTTCTTTATGGTGTGGGCGCTCTGGCCGTCCTCCCAGTGGGGACGTACCTCCCTGTCCGTGTCCCAGATTCCGTTTTCCAGGATGTCCTTACAGTTTTGGATAAATATCTCATCAGCTCTGCTCATGCTGTTCATACCTGCTTTCCTCAGTTTTGCGCTAGGGGCTGAGCCATCTCCCAGACGGAGTTTATTTTAACACAGGCACCCCCTCCGGTGCAACAGAATACTATGGTGTGGAGGTGCTGCTTTTGAAATTTGCTGTCATCGGCGGAGATAAAAGGTCGGTGCTGCTATGCTCCCTGCTGTGGCGGGACCGGCACAGGGTACATAGCTTCGCCCTGGAGAAGGCGGAGCTGCCGGCAGAGATACCCAAGGCCGGCTGTCTGCAAAGCTGCGTCTATGGGGCAGACTGCGTGATACTGCCCACCCCGGCGGAGAAAAACGGCCTCATCAACTCCCCCTTTGCCTCTCAGCCTCTGAGGGCGGAGGAGCTGCTGGTGAACCTGTGGCCGGGTCAGCTGCTCATCGGCGGAAAGCTGAGCCGGGAGCTGAGCATGGGAGCTCTGGGTCAGGGTCTGCAAACGGCAGACATCATGCAGCGGCGGGGCTTCACCGTAGGCAACGCCGCCCTAACCGCCGAGGGGGCGGTGGAGAAGCTGATGGCCTCCAGCCCCCGGAGCCTTTGGGGCAGCTCCGTGCTGGTCACCGGCTGGGGCAGGATAGCCAAGATACTGTCTCTGCGGCTCTTTGCCCTGGGCGCCCGGGTCACCGTGGCCGCCAGGAAGGAAGGGGACCGGGCCATGGCCCAGGCTCTGGGTCTGGAGGCTTTGGACTTCCCGGCGCTGCCGGGAGCCCTGGGGGGATTTGACTTCATCGTCAACACCGTGCCGGAGCAGGTGCTGGGGGAGCCGGAGCTGGGCTGCATCCGCAGGGACGCCCTGCTGCTGGAACTGGCCTCCGCCCCCGGGGGCTTTGAGCCCCATCGGGCAGAGGAATTGGGCCTTACGGCCCTGGCCGCCCCGGGTCTGCCGGGGCTTTGCGCCCCCTACACCGCAGCGGAGCTGATGAAGGAGGCCATATACTCAATAATAAGGGAGAGGGAAGAATGAGCATAGAAAGCAAGAAAAGACTGGGGCTGGCCCTGTGCGGCTCCTACTGCACCTATGAAAAGCTCTTTGCCGCCGCCGAGAAGCTCAGCGACAAATACGAGCTGATACCTATAATGAGCGAGACCGCCGCCGAAACGGATACCCGCTTCGGCGCAGCTTCGGAGCATATAAAAAGGCTGATGCTCCTCAGCGGGAAAAAGGTGGTCACCACCATAGCCGAGGCGGAGCCCCTGGGTCCGGCCACGCCCATGGACGCTCTGCTTATCGCCCCCTGCACCGGCAACACCCTGGCAAAGCTGGCCAACGGCATTACCGACACTTCCGTCACCATGGCCGCCAAGGCCCATATGCGAAACGGCCGGCCGGTAATAATAGCCCTGTCCACCAACGACGGGCTCTCCGGCTCGGCGGAGAACATCGCCAAGCTCCTGAACCGCAAAGGCGTCTACTTCGTGCCTTTCCGTCAGGACGACCCGGCCAAAAAACCCCGTAGCCTTCAGGCCGACTTTTCCCTTCTGGACGAGACGGTGCAGGCCGCCCTCCGGGGCTGGCAGATACAGCCCATACTTAAATAGCACTTTTCCCCTGGAGAGCAGAGCTCCATTCCTTGTTGCCTTGAGCGGGCTAATCTGCTATAATATGGAATAAGCTCCCGTATTTGTGAGGTGAAGGCCATGGCTCTGGATAAGGAATATTTTGACTCCATCGATATAAATATAGTCAGGCAGAAGTATTATAACGCCAACAAGGTTAACTCCGTTCTGGAGGATATCCGCCGTCAGGCTGAGGCCATGGCGGAAGAGAACCGCCAACTTAAAGAGCAGCTTTCAGAGCTGGGCCAGGGCAAGTCCCAGATAGGCGACACCCTGCTCACCGCCCAGGCTGCCGCCCGGGACATCGTGGCAAAGGCCAAGATACAGGCCGCCAAGATAGTGGCGGAGGCTCAGCAACAGAGAGAAGACATCCTCACCGGAGTGGTGGACCAGCAGGAGTACGCCGCCGACTGTGTGCGCAAGGCCTTTGACAAGATAGTCCACCAGCAGCTGGAGAGCATAGAACTGCTCAACGGCATGTGGCAGGAATTCCTCTGCGGTCTTGTCACCGAAGGGCCGGAGGCAAGAGCCGTCAAGGGCCCCGGGCCGGTGAAGCCGCAGCCTACGGAGAAGGAGGCAAAGCCGCCGAAGCCCGTCCCCGGAGACAAGGAGCGGATAGGCGAGCTGGAGTCAATGGTCAACAACATCGCCCGGGAACTGTCGGAGATAATGGGCGACAGGCGGGACGAGGAATGTAAAGTATAAAAGCTCATAAAAATTTTAAGGCAGAGCAGGCTTTGGCCCGCTCTGCCTTTTGATTTTTTGTTCTTTTCCTTTATTGGTGCAGCTCCAGAGGCAGCCCGTCCGGATCAAAGAAGAAGGTCATTTTCTTCCCGGTGTATCCGTCCAACCGTATCTCCTCACAGGGGATGCCCAGGCTCTCCAGCTCTGCCACTGTCTTTTCGATTTCCTCCACCTTAAATGCCAGGTGCCGCAGGCCCCGGGCCTCCGGTTTGTCCGGCCGCTCCGGCGCCCAGTCCTGGCCGAAAATCTCCAGCTCGATATCGCCGCAGGCCAAGTCCAGTTTCCAGTCCCCCCGGTCCGGACGGTAATTTTCCCTTATCACCTTAAATCCCAGCTTATCCACATAAAACTCCCTGGAACGCTGATAGTCGGAGACGATTATGGCTACATGGTGAATGGCATCCAGCTTCATTTATATTTCCCCCCTCAGTCCTGCCGCTCCGTAAATTGTCCCTTCATATCCGGGCGCAGCCGCTCCAGGAGAGCTATGCAGCCCCGGTTAACGTCCCGCCAGGTGGCCTGAAAATCCCGGGTATACCAGGGGTCCGCCACCGACCTATTCTCCCCGGCAAAGCTCAGGAGCAGATGGAGCTTGCCCTCCGCATCGCCGCCAAAGCAGCGGGCCATGTTGCGCATGTTGGCCTCGTCCATGCCTATGAGCAGGTCGTAGTCCTCATAGTCCCGGGCCCTTATCCTTCGGGCGGTCTTGCCGGCGCAGTCAATGCCGTGCTCCATGAGCTTGCGCCGGGCAGGGGGATACACCGGGTTTCCCAGCTCCTCGCTGCTGGTGGCGGCTGAGGCTATCTCAAAGTCCCCGGCTATCCCCGCACGCTGCACCATATCTTTTAAAACGAACTCCGCCATTGGGCTGCGGCATATATTGCCGTGGCAAACGAATAGTATTTTTGTCATCGTTTTTCTTCCTTAATTATACCAATTTATATAATTCTATGCCTGATTATACGCAACACCTTTGTGCGACATCCACAAACACGATTACCGTATTTTTGCTTAATTTGGTATCGTTTGGTATGGATTTTCCATCGAGTGTCGTAAAAGTGTCGTAAATTCAGATCGATTTACGACACCCTTTTTGGGCGTGGCAGACGAACATTCTCCTGTGGCAGAGAACCGATCTCCAGCATCTCGTTTTGGGCATCTTCATAGCCAATATGGGTGTAGGTGTTCAGCGTAACCCCGATGTCGCTGTGGCCCATAATGTACTGCAGCGTCTTGGGATTCATACCGGATTTGGCCATATTGGAGCAGAAGGTGTGTCTGCATACATGGGGTGTGATTTTGGGCATTTGCACCCTGTAAATGCTGTTATACTTGTCGCAAATGTGCTGAAAGTACTTCTCCCAATGCAGTGCCACCATGGGCATCCCGTTCTTGTCCAGATAGAGGAAACGGCTTTTTCCTCCAATAATGGGCTCCTTTTTCTGCTTCTTTCGGTTCGCAATAATGGTTGCAAAGCAGTCCCGCACCTCCGGTGTCATGGGCACCATTCGGGTACCGCAGCTGGTCTTTGTGGGCTCAATGACATACTCCATATTGCGTGTGCGCTGCAGCTGATGATCGACAATAATTCGGTTATTTTCGAAGTCAATGTCGTCAACTGTCAGCCCCACGAACTCCGAAATGCGAAGTCCTGTCTTGAAGAGAATGAAGATCCCTTCGTAGTATTTGCAGAAATGAGGATCATTTTTGACAAACTCCAGAAAGGCCCGTTCCTGCTGACGGCTGATGGCTTCTCTGGTCACACTGTCGTTGACCACCACCGTATTCAGTTGGAACTCAAAGGGATTTTTCAGCAGCAAATCATTTTCCACCGCCATCTGGAAGGCCGGTCTCACCACGCCGCGAATGGAGTGGATGGTACTGTAGCCCCGTCCGTCCTCCTGCAGTTTGATGAGCCATGCTTTGGCATCGTAGGTCTTGACCTTGTCAATTCTCCTCTGTCCGAAGGGTTCCTTCTTGAGGATGTTCACCACGAAGTTGTAGTTGGCCTGCGTGTTGTGGCGCACACCTCGCTTCTGGCCGAGGTATCTCTGCACAAGTTCCAGCACCGTCATCTCTCCGCCGCCGGGGACGAGATTGCTGTTGAGTTCTTTCTGGATCAGCTGTTCCTTTTCTCTGAGAGAAAGGTCGTTCCGCTTGCCTTTTGGCATCGTATCGGATGGTGTCAGCTTCCAACTGTAGACTGTTTTCCGCTTTCCACTGGCATCCTGATACTTGTATTCATATTTTCCATCTTTGCGCTGGCTCTCTCCGTTCCAGAGTTTTCGACCCTTGTGGTCTTTTCTTGTATCAGACATTCAAGTCTCCTTGTATTATAGAGTAGTAGTTATTAGAGCCCCTCTCCAAGGGCTGTGTGCTACACTGTAAGGGATGCTGTGG
>CALWYF010000017.1 GCA_944385705.1 uncultured Oscillospiraceae bacterium
CTACACGACGCTCTTCCGATCTAGGGAGGAGAGCTTTTCCCTATCCATCCCGGGCATGGCGCCGTACTCCTCCGCTATGTCCATGACCGCCTGGGAAGTCCAGTTCTCACGGCCTGGGAACAGCTCATCCCTGACGGCCATGGATATCATGGAGAACCTGGCGGTGTACTGGTAGAGCCCGCCCTTGTATATCATGCCCTCCAGCAGAGCTGGGATGAAGTCCTCCCGGCTCAGCTCCCCGTCGGAATCCAGATAGGGCAGCAGGTCGGTGAAGAGCCCGGCGTCCACCGCCCCCTCCGGCAGGAAGCTGGTGTCCACCAGGTCGATGTCCTCCGCCCGGCTCAGCTCTATCAGCAGCCGGTCCCGCTCCGCCTCGTCCTGATATACCCAGGAGACTATCTCCACCTTGTACTCCGGGTCGGTGTTGTTGAAACGGATAATGGCGTCCATCATGGCCTTACTGTAGTCGTAGCTGGTGAGGGAATACTGATAGGATTCGGTCCCGGCATTGCCGTAGCAGAGCAGGCGCAGCGGTCTCTTTTCCCTCACCAGCTTGGGGCTGACTTCCACCAGGGAACTGCCCTGCCTGTAGAAGAAGATGCCCCGGGAGTTTTCAAAGAATGTGAGGCTGCTCAGGCTCTCCAGATTCAGGGCAACGTCGATGTACTTGAATATCTCCGTCTTTTCCCCGGCAGCCGGGTCATAGGCGTAAAGAGCTCCGTCTCCCAGGCACAGTAAGTGCCCGGCATTGCTGGAGCCGTTGACCCGCTCCGCTTCTATGCTGCGGCCCATGTCCAGACTCAGACTTGCCCTGTCCAGGGGAGCCCAGGCCCCGGAGCGAGTCTGCATCCAGATCTCGCCGTCCATGGTTACTTTTGCTGTGTAGCCCTCTGCATCCGGCTCCGGCTGGGATAGAATGTTCAGCTGCCGGTCTATCTCAAAGAAGGAGCTGTCGGTGCTCAGCAGGGCCCGGTTGGAGTCCAGGGCCAGAAGGGAGGAGAAAGTGAGCATGCTGGTCTCCGTGGAGGCTCCGCCCTGAAAGGGCACCCGGACGCAGCTGTGGCTCCCGTCGGTGCTGCCGCTTATAACATAGTAGCCCAGCTCCCGTAAGGGCCCGCCGCTCAGAACTTCCTCCATACTCCGGCCCTCCATCAGCAGTATCCAGAAGCTGTCCTCAGCCATGGAAAGGCTGCGGATACTGGGCAGATGGGCCTCCCCCGTGTCCAGAGGAAAGCTGCGCCAGCTGCCGGAGACGGTGTCGTATTCCGCCAGGAGGAAGCCGTCCTCGCTGTCCCGGCCCGCAAGCCATATGCTGTCCCCCAGAGTAGTCCAGGAATCGCACTTTTTAAGCTCCGGGGGGAAGGCTATCTCCCGGGGCACATAGGCCGTAGAAAGCTTGGCCTCCTCCGTGGGGACGGCCCGGGCCGGGGTTCTCAGCCCGCCAGGATCATCTTTCCCGGAGGAGACGGCCTTGTCCCCTCCCCGGCCGCAGCCGGAGATAAGCAGGGCGGCGGCCAGCAGCGCCGCCAGGAGTTTTTTCTTCATCTCTTGCACCTCCATAATCATAGCCGTATATTATTAAAGACGCAAAAGAGCCGGGCATTTTGCAGCCCGGCTGAATTTTTCGCTTTTGCTATGAATCAAGAGGGGATGAGACTGCCTCTCAGGCGGATAACGGCGGAAGAAGGCCCACTCCATTTCACAGTTATGGTCCACTGCGATCTTCTCCTTACACTATCCCCGCGCCCATGTCATAGGCCTTTTTAAGCGCCGGATGCCCGGCGGCTTCCCCCTCATCGTTGAGGCCGCCGGCAAATACGGTGCCCGCCAGACTTGCCCTGGGGAAGCACTCCACCCAGCCGGACAGGCCGGATATGGCTCGCTCCGGCACCTGTTCCTCGTCCTCCGCAGCTGAAGTGAGCAGATATACCTCCTTGAAAGCGTAGTCGGAGTCAAAAAGGGAATTGGCCCTGTCCAGCAGGGTCTTCATCTGCCCGCTCATCTCGTAGTAATAAATGGGGCTGGCAAAGGCTATGACATCGGCATCGTGCATTTTTTCCACGATGGCGGGGGCGTCGTCCCGGATGACGCAGCGGCCAAGCTTGAGACAGGCAAAGCAGCCCCGGCAGAAGGATATCTGCTTATCCCGCAGTGAGACCCGCTCCAGCTCATGCCCGGCGGAAGCCGCCCCTTCGGCAAAGGCCTCCGCCAGAGCCTTAGAATTGCTGTTCGCTCTCAGACTGGTGCTGATGACCAGAATCTTTTTAGACATTGTATAACCTCCCTGAAAAACCTGAGGGAAAATGCCCGCACCCATAGGGCTCCCCGCCGGGGCAGACTCCCTCCACAGGCTGCGGCTTGACTTTCCCACCTTGCTGTGATACCCTCATGATAATACCTTAAGCTGACTTCAGGTCAAGATGTTTTTTGAGAACTTGGAAAAAATTTGCGGGAGGCTGCCATGTATACTATAGGCCAGGTGTCTGAGCTGTTCGAAGTGCCCATATCCACCCTGCGTTATTATGACAGGGAGGGGCTTTTCCCTGACATGGAGCGCAGCTCCGGGATACGCCGTTTTGGGGAGCGGGAGCTGGAAGCCCTGCGGGTCATCGAGTGCCTGAAGCGTTCGGGCATGGAGATAAAGGACATCAAGCAGTTCATGCTCTGGTGTGCCCGGGGCAGCGAGACCTACCCGGAACGCCGGGAGCTTTTCCTGCGCCAGAAGGAGACCGTGGAATCTGAGATCCACAAGCTGGAAAAGGTGCTGGATATGCTGCGCTTCAAATGCTGGTATTATGAGCAGGCCATAGAGGACGGAAATGAGGACCGACTGATGGCCATGCTGCCGGATAAGCTGCCGGAGGAGATACAGGCGATGTATGACAGAGCCCATGGGGATCAATGAGCGGGGAGACTGGAGGCTTAAATGCTGAGACTTATAACAGGCAAGGCGGGCACCGGCAAGACCGCCGTGATAATAGACGAGATAAAGCAGGCAGTGGAGCGGGAGCAGGGCTCCCGGCTGCTGATAGTCCCGGAGCAGTACAGCCATGAGGCGGAGCGGGAGCTCTGCCTGCGCTGTGGAGACAGGCTCTCCCTCTACGGCGAGGTTTTCAGCTTTACCGGCCTTGCCCGGCGCATGGCGGGCCGGGTGGGGGGCAGCGGCAAGCCCTACCTGGATAAGGGAGGCAGGCTGCTTTGCATGGCACTGGCCCTCAGGGACATTGCCCCCAGGCTGAAGGTCTATTCCGCTGCCGGGCGCCGGGCCGAGCTGCAGGACATGCTCCTCCGGGAGCTGGACGAGCTGAAGACCGCAGCCGTCGGCTCCCAGCAGCTGCTGGCTGCGGCGGAGGAATGTGAAGGCAGCCTGGCCGATAAGCTTGCGGATATGGCTCTGGTGCTGGAGAGCTACGATGCCGTGGTGAGCCGGGGCCATGCCGACCCGGCAGACAGGCTGATGGAGCTGGCAAAGCAGATAGAGATAAGCGACCTGGACGAAAACACCTGGGTCTATGTGGACGGCTTTACCGATTTCACACGCCAGGAGCAGGAGGTGCTCTGCGCTCTGATGAAAAAGGGCGTGCAGCTCACCGTGTGCCTGACGCTGGACTCCATGGAGGGGGATAACGAGATATACGAGCTGTCCCGACGCTCCGGCCGATTCCTCCTGAGACAGGCAGAGGAGCTGGGGATAGAAGGTTCCATAGAGCGGCTGGAGGGCGAGGCGGGAAAGACCCCGGCCCTCAGCTTCTTTAACGACAACATGTTCAGCTATTCCCAGGAGAGCTTTCCTGGCGCCCAGGGGACAATAGAGCTGTGCCGCTGTGAGAGCATCTCTGCGGAGTGTGAGCTGGCGGCCTCCAGAGCTCTGGCCCTGGTGCGGGATAAAGGCTGCCGCTGGCGGGATATCTCCGTGCTGGTCCGGGGCTTCGAGGACTACCGGGGCATTCTGGAGAGCGCTTTCCGTCACTATGGGGTGCCCCTGTATACCGCTCGCAAGAGCGAGGTGCTGCAGCGGCCTCTGGCGGCTCTCATCAGCGGAGTGTTCGAGATTTTCCAGTCCGGCTGGGGAGTGGACGAGGTAACGGCCTATCTGCGTACCGGGCTCACGGGCCTGGACCGGGACAGCTGTGATGAGCTGGAGAGCTATATATTCAAGTGGCAGCTGAGGGCCCCGGCCTGGGAGCGCAGCCGAAGATGGCGGCAGCACCCGGAGGGCTACGGCATGGAATACGACCAGGCGGCGGAGGAGAGGCTGGAGAGGATAAATGCCTCCCGGCGCTTTATAGCCCGGCCCCTGCTGGATTACTATCAGGCGGCTGCTCAGGCAGAGTCCGCCCTGGGCCAGGCCCAGGCCTTTGCCGTCCTGCTGGAGAAGCTGAAGCTGGGAGATACTCTGGAGCTGCGCTCCCGGGAGCTGGGAGAAGAGGGCCGGGAGGAGCTGGCGGCGGAGTACCGACAGCTCTGGGACATAAGCGTTTCGGCTCTGGAGCAGTTTGCCGCCATATTGGGAGACAGCCCCATGGACATGGAGGAATTCGGCAAGCTGTTTTTGCTCATGCTCTCAAAATACGACATCGGCACCATCCCCGTGTCTCTGGACCGGGTCAGCGCCGGGGACTTTGACCGCAACCGCCGCCGCAGCCTGAAGCACCTCATGGTGCTGGGGGCCAGCGATGAGCGCCTGCCCTATGTGCAGGAGCAGGCCGGGGTCTTCTCCCAGGAGGAGCGGCAGCAGCTGCTGGCGCTGGACCTGGACCTGGGCGGCGGCGGAGACAGCGAGCTGTGGCGGGAGTTTTCCCTGATATATAACGGCCTGAGCCTGCCCTCGGAGAGCCTGCTTTTAAGCTGCCCCATGACCGACGGGGAGGGGGGCGAGCTGCGCCCCGCCTTTGTCTTCAACCGGGCAAGGGCCGTCTTCGGCCTGGAGGTAAAAACGCCGGAGCTGTCCAGACTGCGCATGGCGGCGGAGGGCCCGGCCCTCAGTCTGGCCGCCTGGGCCATAAAGGGCGGCGGCAGCCGGGAACAGGCGGCGGCGGAGTATTTCAGGGCCAGACAGCCGGAGCGCATGGCAAAGCTGGAAGCGGCGGCCAGGCTGGGCCGTGGCCGCCTGTCCCCCGCCATGGTGGAGAAGCTCTACGGCAAGCGCCTGCGCCTCAGCGCCTCCCGGATAGACAAATTTGCCGGCTGCAAATTTGCCTACTTCTGCCAATACGGCCTGAGGGCAAAGCCCAATAAACCCGCCAGCTTCAGCCCTCCGGAGATAGGCAGCTTCATGCACTATGTGCTGGAGAACACCGCCCGGGAGGTGAAGGCCCTGGGGGGCTTCAAGGCTGTGAGCGGGGATGAACTGCGCAGGCTCTGCGACAAATATATAGAACAGTTCGTAAAAGAGGAGCTGGAGGACTTCCGGGAGAAGTCCAGCCGCTTCGTTTATCTGTTCAAGAGACTGAAAAAGGACATATATCAGGTGGTGGAGGACATGGCGGCGGAGCTGCGCCGCTCCGACTTTGAACCCCTGGACTTTGAGCTGGATTTTTCCAACGCCCAGGATTTTCCACCCATAGAGCTGGGGGATGGAGAGGACCGTCTGACCCTCAGCGGCATAGCCGACAGGGTGGACGGCTGGCTCCACGACGGGAAGCTCTACCTCAGAGTAGTGGACTACAAGACGGGGAGGAAGAAATTCAGCCTCTCCGATGTCTGGTACGGCATGGGTCTTCAGATGCTGCTGTATCTTTTCGCCTTGGAGAGAGACGGGAAAAAGCGCTACGGCCGCGAGATAGTGCCGGCGGGGGTCATGTATATCCCTGCCAGAAACGCCATGCTCAGCCTGAGCCGGGCCCCTGAGGAGGGGGAGGCGGAGGGAAAGCGCCTGGAGGAGATACGGCGCAGCGGCCTGGTGCTGGAGGATATGGAGCTGCTGGAGGCCTGGGAACAGGGGGAGGACAAGCAGTATATCCCGGTAAAGTTCCGATCAGGAAAGCCTTCGGCGGAGTCCCTGGCCTCTCTGGAGCGCATGGGCATATTGAGGCAGCACATAGCCCGGACTCTGCGGGGCATGGCCCGGCAGCTACGCCAGGGCAGCATAGCTGCCGACCCCTATTACCGCAGCCAGCAGGAGAACGCCTGCCTCAACTGCGACTATTACGACGCCTGCCATTTCTCCGACGGCGAGAACGGGGAGAACTGCCGTTATATGCCAAAACTCTCCGGGGAGAAGGTCTGGGCCATGCTGGACGGAGGTGAAGAAGATGAGTGAATTCAGACCCACGCCTGCCCAGGCGGCGGCTATAGAGGCCCGGGGCAGCGCTCTGCTGGTGTCCGCCGGGGCGGGCAGCGGCAAGACCAGAGTGCTCACGGAGCGGCTCATGAGCCGCCTCTGCGACGATAAGGAGCCTATGGACCTGGACGGCTTTCTGATAATCACCTTTACCCGGGCAGCCGCAGGGGAACTGCGGGGCAGGATAATGGAGGAGCTGGCGGAGCGGCTGGCAAAAGAGCCGGGAAACCGGAGACTGCGCCGTCAGAACGCCCTGTGCGCCAAAGCCCAGATAGGCACCATACACAGCTTCTGCGCCTCCCTGCTGAGGGAGAACTGCCATCTGCTGGGCCTGAGCCCGGATTTCAAGATAGTGGAGGAGGAGAGGGCCGAGAGCATGAAGCAGACGGCCCTGGAGCGGGTGCTGGAAAAGCGCTATGAGCGCCCCCAGGACCATCCGGGCTTTCTCAGCCTGGCGGACACCGTGGGGGCGGGCCGCTCCGACGAGCGCCTGGCGGCCCTGGTGCTGAGCCTCCACAGCCGGATGCAGTGCCACGCCCGGCCGGAGCTCTGGGCCCGGGAGCAGGTAGCGGCCCTTAAGACTCCGGCCAGGGATGTGGCGGATACGCCTTGGGGCCGGGAGATACTGGCGGAGGCCCGGGGAGTGGCCGCTTATTGGTCCGGAGAGCTGGACCGGCTAATGGCTCTGATGGCCCAGGAGGAGAAAATAAGCGCCGCCTATATGGACAGCTTTTCCCATACTGCGGAGGATGTCAGGGAGCTGAGCCGCAGCCTGGAGACGGGCTGGGACCGGGCCAGGGCCTGCCTGCCGGTGAGCTTCGACCGCCTCAAGGGCCTGAGAAATTCCCCGGACCCGGCTCTGTCGGAGCTGATGAAAACCCGCCGGGAGGCCTGCAAAAAGGCCATGAAGGGCCTGGAGGAGCTGCTCTATGCACCCTCGGAGCAGCTGCTTCGCGAGATGGAGCAGACGGCCCCGGCCATGGAGGCCCTGCTGGAGCTGACCCTGGACTTTGACAGGGAATTTGAAAAGGACAAGCAGCGGCGTTCCCTGGTGGACTATTCGGACCTGGAACACTATGCCGCCCGGCTTTTAACCGATGAGGCCGGACAGCCCACGGCCCTGGCCCGGCAGCTGTCGGAGCGCTACGGGGAGATAATGGTGGACGAGTACCAGGACGTGAGCCGGGTCCAGGACACCATATTCCGGGCCATATCCCGGGAGGGCAGGAACCTCTTTATGGTGGGGGACGTGAAGCAGTCCATCTACCGTTTCCGTCTGGCGGACCCGGAGATATTCACCGAGAAATATCTCAGCTATTCCGATACCGCAGAAGCGGGACAGCCCCGGCGCATACTCCTGAGAGAGAACTTCCGCTCCCGCCGGGAGATATTGGAGGGGGCCAACGCCGTGTTTTCCCTGTGCATGTCCCGGCGGCTGGGGGACATGGACTATGACGATGCCGCAGCCCTGAGGTACGGAGCAAATTATGAGGGCAGCGTGCCTGCCCCTGAGCTCATACTTCTTGACGCTGCCGCAGGGGAGGAGGACAGCCCGGACAGAACAGCCAAGGAGGCCGCCTTCGTGGCGGAAAAAATAAAGGATTTGATGGAGAGCGGCTGCACCGTCTCCGGCCGGGACGGCCCCCGGCCCCTGGAGTATGGGGATATAGCCATTCTTCTTCGCTCGGGCAATGCCGTAGGGCCGGCATATAGACGGGCGCTCATCCAGCGGGGCATACCTGTGGCCTCCGTCCAGGGGGGGGATTATTTCGACTCCCTGGAGGTGTCGTCTCTGGTGTCGCTGCTGGCGGTGCTGGATAATCCCCATCAGGACGTGCCCCTCATCGCCGTGCTCCGCTCCGGCGCCTTTGCTTTCACCCCGGATGAGCTGACGGAGATACGCAGCGCCGACAGAAAGGGAGACTTCTATACCGCCCTGAAGGCCGCCGGGGAGCACAGCGAAAAATGCCGGGACTTTCTTGAGCTGCTGGAACAGCTGCGGGACCTGGCGGCGGACATGTCAATGGCGGAGCTGAGCTGGCTGCTGCTGGACCGGCTGGATCTTCTGGCTCTGTGCAGCGCCATGGAGGACGGGGAGCGGAGGCGGGAGCGGCTTATGGCCTTCATAACCCTGGCGGAACGCTATGAGAGCAGCGGTTACAGGGGTCTGCACCGCTTCGTGCTGTGGCTGCGCAAGCTCAGCGAAAAGGGCCAGGAGCCTGCCCTGGGTGCCGCCGGCAGCTCGGCGGTGCAGATAATGAGCATACATAAATCCAAGGGATTGGAGTTTCCCGTGGTCTTCCTCTGCGACACGGCCCGGCGCTTCAACCGGCAGGACAGCCGGGACACGGTGCTGGTGCATCCTGTGCTGGGCCTGGGCCCGAAGCTCACGGACGCTCTCCGGCGGGTGGAGTACCCCACCCTGGCCAGAAACGCCATAAAACTGCGCCTGGAGCGGGAGATGCTCTCGGAGGAGATGCGCCTTCTGTACGTGGCCATGACCCGGGCCCGGGAGCGGCTGTTCATTACCGCAGCGGTGAAAAAGCCTGAGGAGACGGTGGAGAAGGCAGGCGGCCTGGTGTCCCGGCCCATGGCCCCGGAGCTGCTGAGCCAGGCGGGGTCCATGGCGGACTGGCTTATATACGCCGCCCTGGCCGACGGCGGGGAGCATCTGAGTCTGAGCCTTCCCGGCCGGGAAGCCCAAAAGACGGCGGAGGCTGAAGAGGAAAGGGAGAAACCGGCGGCGGACTCGGCGGAGCTCGGGGAGCTGGAGCGGGAGCTGAGCTTTGTGTATCCCCATAGGGATGCGGAGGAGCTGCCCTCAAAGGTCACCGCTACGGAGCTTAAGGGCCACTGGGAACAGGATGCCGAGGCGGTGAATCTCACGGAAAAACCGTCGGGAATATTCCGTATGCCGGACTTCACCAGAGCGGAGCGTCCCCTCACCGGAGCGGAGAAGGGCGTAGCCACCCACCTGCTTTTGCAATATATGGACTTTTCCCGCAGCGGCAGCCTGGAGGAGATAGAGGAGGAGACCCGGAGACTTTGCAGCCAGGGCTTCATCTCCCAGCGAGAGGCCCAGGCGGTGGATGTGAAAGCGGTAAAAAAGCTCTTCGATTCGCCTCTGGGACAGCGGATGAAAAGCTGCAAAAAGCTCTACAGGGAGTTTAAATTCTCTCTGCTGTGGGATGCGGAAGAGGTCTTCGGCAAGACCCCCGGGGAGCAGCTGCTGCTCCAGGGTGTGGTGGACTGCTGCCTGGTGGAAGAGGACGGCCTGGTGGTGATAGATTACAAGACCGACCGGGTGAGGACGGCGGAAGAGCTGGAGAAACGAGCCCGTTTTTACCGGGGTCAGATTTTGAGCTACGCCGCCGCTATGGAGCGCATCCACGGCAAGAAGGTGAAGCAGTGCCTGCTTTACTTTATCTCGGCTGGGAAAACCGTGGAGATAAAGTAAATTTTGGAAAGGGACTTGCAATACCGAAGACGCTGTGATACAATTCTCTTTGCGTCTTGTAACTATGCTTTTGCACAATCAAGATAGCCTTAGACGAGGAGATATGCCCAATGAAGGAAGGAATCCATCCCAAATACGAGCAGACCACCATCAGATGTGCCTGCGGCGCCGTCATCGAGACCGGCTCTACCAAGAAGAACATCACCGTTGAAATCTGCTCCAAGTGCCACCCCTTCTACACCGGCAAGCAGAAGCTGGTTGACACCAGCGGCCGCGTTGATAAGTTCAACAAGAAGTACGGCATCAAGTGATTATGATATGAAAAAGCCCCGTCCAGAGGACGGGGCTTTTTCATATCATACTGACGGCTGCGCTTCGTAGCTTATATTGCCATATTGGAAAGTGTACTTCAAAAATCATCAGGCCCGGGTCAGCCCGGGCCTGATGATTTTCTTATATGTCTGTTTTGTTCAGCGCAGCAAACTCATGCAGATACCGGGGGCTGGGTGGCTTTCTTTGCTCCCAGATACTGGATGAGCACGATAACTGCCATGAGGGCGATACCGATGAGGTCGGTGATAAGACCCGGGTCCATCATCATGAGGCCTGCAACGCATATGGCTATCCGGGCCGCCCAATTGAGTTTCCGGTAGAGGTAACCGTTCATGGCGGCGGCCACGCCGAAGATGCCTATGAGGGAGGTGATGATTATCTGCACCACGCCCAGAGGCGTCACGTCGATAAGGAGCATGGCCGGGTTAAGGCAGAAGATATAGGGCACGACGAAAGCCCCTATGGCCAGCTTTGTGGCGTTGATACCTGTCTTCATGGGGTTGGACTTGGCGATGGCGGAGCCGGCGTAGGCGGCCAGGGCCACAGGGGGAGTGATATCGGCCACGATACCGAAGTAGAACACGAAGAAGTGGGCGGCCATCTTGGGCACCCCGATGGTGATGAGGATAGGGGCGCAGGTGGAGGCCATGATGCAGTAGTTGGCGGTGGTGGGCACGCCCATGCCCAGGATGATGCAGCAGACCATGGTGAGGAACAGAGCCACCATCATGGGGTCTGCCAGGGGCACGGCGTTGCTGGCGGTGATAACTGCGCCTATGAGCTTGGAGGCAAGGCCGGTGGCGGTGATGCACCCGGCGATGATCCCGGCGATGCCGCAGGCCACGGCCACGGTGATCACGCCCTTGCCGCCCTCGCTGAGGGCCTCGAAGATCTTCTTCAGGGTGATCCTGTCATCCTTGTTGAAGAAGGCCACCAGGATCGCAGCGATGATGGACACGGAGGCTGCAAACTGCATGGACCGGGCGCCGGAGCTGACCAGGCCCACCAGCAGCACCAGAGGCAGCAGCAGATAGACCTTCCGGATCAGCTTGCTCACCTTGGGCAGCTGGTCCTTGCTCATGCCCCGCAGGCCCAGCTTTTTGGCCTCCAGGTGGACGGCGATAAAGATGCCGGTGAAGTAGAGGATGGCCGGCAGGATCGCCCGGGTGGCCACCTCTGCATAGGTGACGTTCATATATTCGGCCATGAGGAAGGCGGCAGCGCCCATGATGGGGGGCATGATCTGGCCGCCGGTGGAGGCGGCAGCCTCCACGGCCCCGGCAAACTCAGGCTTGTAACCCAGCCGCTTCATCATGGGTATGGTCATGGAGCCGGAGCCCACAGTGTTCGCGACCGAGGAGCCGGACACCATGCCCTCCAGGGCGGAGGCCACCACCGCGGCCTTGGCAGGCCCGCCGGAGAAGCCGCCCACCAGGGCGTTGGCCATGTTGATGAAGAAGGCGGCGATGCCGGTGCGCTCCAGGAAGGCGCCGAAGATGATGAAGATGCCGATGTACTTTGCGCAGACCTGCACAGGCGTTGCCAGCACGCCTCCGGTGGAGTAGAACAGGGTGTAGATCAGCCGGGCGGGGGTGATACCGGTGGTCAGGGCGTATATGACGAAGGCGCCCATGACGCACAGGATGGGTATGCCCACACAGCGGCGGCACAGCTCTATAAGGCTCAGTATGCCGATGACGCCCACCACCACATGGAGGGTGGTCATCTTGGAGGCGCTGGTCAGCACCCCTACCAGGGAGTCATAGCTCAGGGCGTAATACATGAAGGCGGAGGCCCCCAGGACCATGATCACATAGTCGTACCAGGGGATGTAGTTGATCCTCACATGGTGCTTGCTGGCCGGGTAGTTCAGGTAGCCCAGGATCACGATGAAGGCCAAAAAGCTGGTCAGCCGCTTCTCCAGGGCGGCCACGCTGAACAGGGTGGACCAGATGCAGTAGGCGGAGAAGACCGCCGCCATGATGTTGAACACCAGGGCCGGCTTCCCCTCCCAAATCCTGGTGTTGGACTCCCTGTCGTACTTACGCATCAGCTTTTCTACGTCTTCGGCAGTGCCAACTTCTATGGTCTCTTCCACTTGGGTATCATGCTTGTGAAATACGGACATTCACTTTGCTCCTTTCGCTTGGGTTATACTATATATAAATATAATTCTGCACTAAAGCAGGGGAAAAATCAAGTTCAGAATGGAGGATATGTATCAAGAGAGCGTAAAAATTAGGAAATAAACAAAGGAAACGGTTGAATTCTGACTCAAAAATAAGGACCCTAAATGACTTGAAAAGCTACGGCGCCTAAAAAGCGCCGTAGCTTTTTAACCGCAAAATCTCGGATGAAAACTTGAAGCTTACTTGACGGAAGCTACCTCAAAGCCCTTCTCGGAGAAGTACTTTGCTGCACCGGGATGATAGGGAACGTCGGTAACGCCGGAGGCAAAGGCCAGATCCAGCTCGGCGGCTTTGCCGTGCTGGAGCTGATCGACGTTTTCAAAAATGGTGGACACGAAGGTGTAGACTGCGTCCTCGGAGACATCGTCACGGGCCAGAATGACGGCGGCAATGGCAACGGTCTGGGCATCCTCGGGCATGCCGTAGGTGTCGGCAGTCACGGTGTACTTGCTGTAGTAGGGAGACTTGGCAATGAGCTGGTCGATGCGCTCGTCATCGATGCTCACCAGGTAGACCTGACCGCCGGTGGAGAGGTCGGTGATGGCGGTGGTGGGAGCGCCGGCAACGATGAAGGCGGCGTCGATCTTGCCGTCCTTCAGGCTCTCGGCGCTGTCGCCGAAGCTCTGGTAAACGGGATTGATGTCAGCCTCGGTCATGCCGTAAACACCCAGGACGTCAATGGCATTGTAGTAAACGCCGGAGCCCAGAGCGCCAATGGAAACGCTCCTGCCGCGCAGATCCTCAACGGTCTTGATGTCAGGATTCATGGTGACGATCTGAACCTGCTCCATGTACAGAGCGGCCACCACGGAGAAGCTGTCCACAGGGCCGGTCTCGGCAAAGAGGTTGGTGCCGGAATAGGCGTAGCTCATAACGTCAGACTGGCAGAAGCCCAGCTGATAGGAGCCCGCATCCATATCCTCAATGTTGGCCTGGGAGCCGTTGCTGGTAACGGCGGTGACGGAAAGGTCGGTGTTGGCGGAAACATACTGGGCGATAACGCTGCCGAAACCGTAATAGGTGCCGGTCTCACCGCCGGTGGTGAAAGTCAGTGTCTCTCCCTTGCTGCCGCCGCCGCAGGCGCACAGGGCAAACACCATGCACAAAAGTGCAACGATTGCTACGATCTTTTTCATACTTGACCTCCTGATTTAGTCTCCCGAGAGAAACAAAAAATTTAATCCGCACAATGCAAATAGCTCTTGCATTACGCATTATCTGCGTTTATAATACAACCGAAAGTTGAGAAAAGCAATAGTTTTTTTAAGGGCCCGGAACAGTTTTTTCACACATTTGCATAAGTAACAGAAAATAGAGAGTAAAATACTGTGCATATTGTGCAATGTGCAAGAAAAATTTGGAGGGCCTCAGGAACTAGTCAAAAATATAACGTCAGATATTGGAATCGGCTTTGCCGGAGCCTTTTAAGGACCCGGCCTCTGCCGGACAGACGGGGAAAGGAAAATGGATTTTTCACTGTTAAAAAGCTTCATAGCCGTGGCCGACGAGAAGAGCATATCCGTGGCGGCCCAGCATCTGTTCATCTCCCAGCAATCCCTCTCCAAGCAGATAGCCAAGCTGGAAGAGGAGCTGGGCACACAACTTTTTGTACGCAGCCGCCCACTGGGCCTCACCAGGGACGGAGTGCAGTTTCTCCGGGTGGCAAAGGAGATACTGCATCTAAAGCAGCAGTACGAGGAGAACACCAACCGGGGCAGCGCCGGCAGCCAGTATATCCACATGGGCATAGAACACACGGTAGCCCGAGCGGTACTGCCCTATGTGCTGCCGGTATATCTCCGGGCTCATCCGGACACCTATGTGAAGATGAACGAGGCTTCCCCGGAGGTGCTGCAGAAGGCGGTGACCCACGACGGGGTGGATTTGGTGATAGGCTCCATCACCAGCACCCCGGACAGTTATGAGACTGTGGAACTGTGCAAAAAGGAACAGCTGTTGGTGGTGCCCCGGGGCATAATGAAAAGTCTTGCCGGGGACAATTCAGAGGCTGTGGCAGAAGGCTTTTCCCGGTGTGCGGACCTGAGCTATTTTGAGAAAGCGCCCTTTATAAAAATACCTCCCCAGTCCTCCGGCGGCCGGACTCTGGCCAGCTATCTCAAGTATTACGACATCAATCCCCGTTTTATCTGCGAGCTCACCAACATGGAAAACGCCTTCCAACTGGCCAACAGCGGCCTGGGCCTGCTGATATACCCCAAAATATTCTGGGACCTGATAGGCCGGGAGCTGCAAAACGACTACCTGAAAAAAATCCATGTGTTTCCCCTGCCCTACCTGCCGGATATCGACAGGGTCTGCGCCTATTTCCACAGAGAGCGGGTGCTCCACGGCGGGACTCAGGAACTTCTGGATACTTTCAAGAAGTTTTTTGACGACTACTCCAAGGGCTCTCTGGAGACCTGGGCAAAGAAATAGAAGGCTTTAAAACAGTCTGACCCCGCTCCTCAATAGGGAGCGGGGTCAGACTGTTTATAGCTCTTATTTCAAATCGAAATTCTTTTCATAGGCGGCGATGACGGCCTCTATGACGGCGCTGCGGAAACCGTTTTTCTCCAGAGCCCGCACGCCCTGAATGGTGGTGCCTCCGGGGGAGCACACAGCGTCCTTCAGTTGGCCGGGATGCTTGCCGCTCTCCAGCACCAGGGCTGCCGAACCCAAAAGCATCTGGGCGGCCATCTCAATAGCGGCGGAGCGGGGCAGACCGCAGGCCACGCCGCCGTCTGCCAGGGCCTCGATGAACAGGTCCGCAAAGGCGGGGCCGCAGCCGGAGACGGAGGAACCGGCGTCAATAAGCCGTTCTTCCAGGCGGGTAAAGCGTCCGGCGCCGGACATCAGCTCCAGAAAGATGTCCAGCTGCTCCCGGCTTACCTCCTCACCCGGAGCGTACAGGATCATACCCTTGCCTATGGAGGCGGGGGTGTTGGGCATGATGCGTATCACCGGCCATTTGACGCCGGAGAGCTGCTGCACCTTTTCTATGGAGGTGCCTGCGGCCATGCTCACCAGGACAAAGGGGCTCTCCCTCCCTGCCAGCACCGGGGCAAGCTCTGCCAGCACGCCGGGGAGCATCTGGGGCTTGACGCCCAGAAAGATATAGTCGGCCTCGGCTGCTATGGAGAGATTGTCGGAGACAGCGGCTCCCAGCTCGGCGGTCAGCTTTTCGGCCTTCTCCCGGCTGCGGTTTGCCAGCATGATAGAGGAGCCGGGCAGCTTCGCCGCAGCGGCCCTTGCCAGAGCGCCGCCCATATTGCCCACGCCTATAAATCCAAAAACGGTCATGTTGTTTATTCCTCCTGTCCCTTCTTTACGACTTTCCGCTCCACATACTGGGGCGAGGCATTTACGCACATGAATATGCGCCCCACATACTCACCCACCAGGCCCAGCACCAGCAGGATAATGCCGCCTAAAATCAGCAGCAGAGCCGTGGTGGAGCTCCAGCCCAAGGGTGCCATGTGGACGGTAAAGTATCTGATGACGATTACGATAGCATAGATAAAGCCTATAAGGGCCGTAAGACAGCCAATGTAGGTGGCCAGGCGCAGAGGCTTTATGGAGAAGGAGGTAAAACCGTTCATCCACAGGTTCAGAAGCTTGCTGAGAGTATAGCCGGAATGTCCCTCCTGGCGCTGCCGGTGGTTCACCGGTACGTTGCAGATGTTCTTGGTGGAGCGCAGCACCAGGCCCATCACATAGGGGAAGCAATGCTCATAGCGGAGCATCTCGTCAATGATGAAGCGCTGGGCGGCAAAATAGCTGGTGAGGGAGAGCTCCTTGGGCTTGCCCAGCATTATTTCCGTCATCTTTCCGTTGAGCCAGCTGCCGAAGTTACGGAAGAAGCTGTGCTGCTTGTGATGGCCGTAGGAAGCATACACCACATCATAGCCCTCTTCCAGCTTGGCCAGAAGCTTGCCCACCTCATCGGCGGGAGTCTGGCCGTCGTCATCCAGGCAGACTATATAGTCTCCCCGGCTGTGATGGAGACCTGCCATAATGGCGGCGTGCTGGCCGAAATTTTTGGCCAGGTCCACGGCGGTTATGCGCTTGTCCGCCCGGGCAAGGCCCTCTATAACGGAAAAGGTGTTGTCCGGGGAGCAGTCGTTCACCAGGATGATCTCGTGGTCGTAGTTCGGTAAAGCCGCCATGGTGGAGTTTATCTCCTCCACTACGGCGGAGACGGTGGCGGCGGAACGATAGCAGGGAATGACAAAGGAAACCAGTTTCACGGAAACACCCCCATCAATTCAAATCAAAATCCACATGGCTGAGAATTTCCGTCATCTTCTCCATGGTCTCGGCTGACAGAATATAAAAGCCGTAGCGGGTGGAGCTGTCGCTGATCTCCCTGCCGTCCATAGGGAGAATCTCACTGACATGATATATGGATTCAGGGTAATTGCGGCGGATAAACTCCAGGTTGTCCATATCTTCCTGACAGAAGATGAAGCGTATGGCGGCAATGCGGGAGCTCTGCCGGACTCTCAGATCCGGAGCTCTGCCGCAGGCAATGTCCACGCAGGCAGCCACATAATCAATTCCCCGGCTTATATACACCAGGTCCGAGCCTATGCAGTCCCCGCCCATGCGGCCACCGCATTCGATGATGCGTATATTCCCCTCATCGTCTATCTTCAGCTCCGTGTGGGAGGCACCGAAGCGTATGCCCAGGCAGTCCAGCACCCGGGGCACAAGCTCCTTTATACGGCGGAGCGTGGCCTCGGTCATATGCAGAGGCGGCTGAAGATGTCCGGTCTCCACAAAGAGAGGGGCGCCGGTGGTAAACTTCTCCGTGCAGGCAAGGAAGTGGTGTTCTCCCTGCCAGGAGACATATTCTATGCTGTATTCCCGGCCGGGAGCAAACTCCTCCACCAGGACTTTCTTCTCAAAGGAATGGCTTCTGGCCTTCTCGATGGCCGGGGCCAGCTGGGCGGACTCTGTCACCTTGAAAACGCCGCGGCTGCCGGAGCGGTCCGTGGGCTTGACGATGACGGGGTATGCCAGCTCCAGCTCTTCCGCCTCCTCCGGGGAGGATATCAGGCGGCTTTTGCAGGAGGGCAGACCGGCCTTCTCAAAGGCCAGGCGCATCAGATGCTTGTTGGTGGCGGCCATGGCGCTTTCCATGCCGTTGCCGGTGAGGCCCAGCTTTTCGGCGATATAGTTTACCGTTATGGCTGCCAGGTCCGAGCCTATGGACACCACTCCCACCGGGGAGAGCATGCGGCAGATATTCAGTATCCTGTCCAGCTCCACGATGCTTATGGGGTAGAAGTAGTCTGCGCTGTGTTCCCCCACGTCTCCGCTTTGCCAGGCAAAGACATGGGTGGTATAGCCCATGGCCTTGGCGACAAGGATAAGCGGGTTCTGAAACTCATTGGCGCCGATTATTATGAGATTTTTTGCCTTGTTGTCCATAGAGGCTCCAATCAGAGAGTAAAGATGATAATGCCCAAAAGTATAAGGAAAAGGGCAAACAGCTTGCGGGTGCCCACCTTTTCCTTAAAAATGGTAACTCCGAAAACGGTGACGAAGATGTATGAGCTGCTCTCGAAAGCCGGGCTCATGCTGAGGGGCAGCTTCTTATAGGCCAGCATGGTCAGCAGGGTGCTGCCGAAGAACATGCCGTAGGCCAGGATCACCGGGAGGTTGAGGTATTCCCGGATAAAGCTCCTGCGCTCCGTGAGGGAGGCCTTTTTCAGGATAGTCTGGGACACGGAGGAGACGAACACGCTGAAAAAGCCGATGAACAGATAGGGCAGCATTTCTCCCGTCATGGCTGCACCTCCCTGTCTCCGCCCTTTTCAGGCTGCACAAAGAGTATCACTCCGGCCACCGCCAGGGCGCAGCCTATGAGCTGATTGAGGTGTATCTGCTCCTTGAAGAGCAGGGCGCCGAAGACCATGCTCCACACCAGGGTGACGGCCTTGTTGGCAAAGGCCACGGTAAGGGGCAGGCGCTTGAGTATCTGCTGCCAGCCCAGGGCGTAGACCACCAGGATGCAGAACATGCCGCCGTAGTACAGACAGAACTTGAAGCTGAGGAAGCTCTCCCCTGCCGCCAGTTTCGACAGCACCGAGGACAGGGAGTAGAACAGCAGCAGCAGGTGCAGGGCCAGAAAGACCTTTTTATCCGTTTTTTCCATGCTCAGCTCTCACTGTCCTTTTTCACTACCTGCCGTTCAACGAACTGTGGAGAGGCGTTGATGCACATGTATATACGGCCTATATATTCCCCTATCAGGCCAAGCACTACCAGAATGATGCCGCCAAGCACCAGCTGCAATGCCATGGTGGAGCTCCAGCCCTCGGGTATACTGCTGTCGGTGAAATATTTAACCACGATTACCAGAGCATAGATAAAACCCAAAAAGGCCGTAAAGACCCCGGCATAAGTAGCCAGACGCAGGGGTTTTACGGAAAAAGAGGTAAAGCCATTCATCCATAAGCTCAGTAGCTTGCCGATAGTGTAGCCCGACTCCCCCTGCTGCCGCTGCCGGTGGTTTACCGGTACATTGCATATCCTGCGGGTAGAGCGGAGCACCAGCCCGTCCACATAGGGAAAGCAGTGCTTGTAGTTGAGCATTTCTTCTATGATAAATCGTTTGGCCGCAAGATAGCTGGGGATGGACAGGTCTTTGGGCTTGCCCAGCATTATTTCCGTCATTTTATTGTTTATGCGGGTGCCCCAGTTGCGGAACTTGGAGTGCTGCTTATGCTCATAGGAGGCATAGACCACATCATAGCCCTCCTCCAGTTTGCCTAGAAGCTTGCCTACCTCGTCGGCAGGAGTCTGCCCGTCGTCGTCCAGACAGACGACTATATCGCCCCGGCAGTGGTGGAAGCCGGACATCAGAGCCCCGTGCTGCCCGAAATTTCTTGTCAGGTCCACGGCGGTTATGTGTTCGTCTTTCTTTGCCAAAGCTGAGATGACGGCAAAGGTGCCGTCAGGTGAGCTGTCGTTCACCAGGATTATTTCATAGTCATACTGGGGGAGAGAGGGCATGGTGCTCTCTATCTCGTCCACAACTGAACCTATGGTATTCTGCGAGCAATAGCAGGGTATTACAAAAGATACAAGTTTCAAGTCTCTCCCTCCTCGTTAATAATGGCCATAAAGCTGAGGTCCCGGTATTTCCCGTCCAGCTTTACCATATCCTTAAAGACTCCCTCGGTGACGAAGCCGGCCTTCTCATAGCTGCGCCGGGCGATGTCGTTGCCGTCCAGCACCCTGAGGCTTATCCGGTGCAGCTTCAGCACATCCAGGCCGAAGCGGGTGAAGAGCCGCGCAGTCTCAGTGCCAAGACCCCGGCCCAGAGCATCCTTTTCGCCGATAAAGATGCCGTATTCGGCGCTCTCATTCTCCGGGTCCACATCCCGGTAATATACACTGCCTACAGGGCGGCTGCCATCTTTTTCCACGATTATATATTGGATGACCTTTCCGGTATCCACCTTGGTCCTGAGCCAATTTTCGTGGAGCTCCGGGGTAAAGGGCTGCCGGAAAATAAAATGCCGGTACACAGAGGGGGTGTTGCGCCAGGCGACTATGAGGGGGGTGTCTTCCCGGGTGATGGGGCGGAGAAAGACCTTTTCCCCGTTTATCACGGGCAGGTCGCAGGGGGCAAAGATATTCATAGTTTCCTTCCTCCAAATCAGGATTCCAGCCGGCGGTAGAGCTCCCCGTAGCCTTCCATGGTGGCGTAATGCTGGTAGTATTCCGGGGAGGGAGTGGGGTCGCCGGGGAGGGACAAGATATAATCCATCCCGTAGCCGTGGGTGTTTTCTTCGTATATGCCCCCGCAGATGCCCACATTTGCAGGCACATCCTTCATCAGGGCCAGTTCGTAGGCGGTGCCGTAAAGACCAAGGGTACATGCCTCATCCCCAAAAAGTTCCGAGTAGTCAAGACCGGTGGACTCATCGGGATAAAAGCGGGGGTCCTGAGCCACATGCCTGTAAGCCTCCGGAGCCATGAGCATACCGAAGACCAGGAGGGCGGCCAGGGCGGCTTTGAAGGTCCTGCCCTCACCGCTCCAGCGCAGCAGCAGCCACAGCACCATGCAGTAGGCCAGAGGTGCCAGAGTACGGTAATCACGCCAGTCAAAGACGTAGTATATGGTCAGCACAATGAGCAGACCGGCGGCGCCGGCGGCAAACACGCCGAAATAGGCCCAACGCCAGGTGAGGCGCAGCCTGCCCCCCTCCTTCTTAAGCAGGGTCTTGCCCAAAAGCACCAGCAGTACCAGAAGATAGAAATATCTGGCCATTGCCTGGGGCAGGGAATTGTCGGAAAAGGGGTTCAGGTAATTCAGAATGTTAGTGCGGGTATTGAGCCAAAGGCCTCGCAGCAGCTCGCCCAGACTGCTGCTTTGCATGAGAGTGTACAGGGCGTCGGGATAAGGGGCCACAAAGAGAGAAAAACAGTAGTTGAAGGCCAGGGTGCCCAGAGCATAGAGGACCAGGCATACAAGCAGCTTTAAACCTATCTTGTTGTCACAGAAGATGAGTATGGCCGGGAAAAACAGCACCACGTTGCTCATGCGCAGCAGAGTGCAGTAGAGCCCGCAGACAAAGAGCAGAGGCAGGGTCCAGCGAGAGTGGGGCAGGGCACCGCTGTGTTCCTTCTCGTAGCGCAGCAGCAGCGCCATATACACTATCACGCAGGCGTAGCAGGGCATCTCCATCATGGAGAGATTTATATATCTCACCAGGGGCGGATAGAGCAGGGTGAAGAGAGCTATAAGAAGCATCTCGGAGACACCGGGGCGGACTATGAGGTACAGCAGCAGAAAAGCCGCTGCAAGCATGACGACTCCGGCGATTACCAGGGCGCTGTCAGTCATGGGAAACAGCAGAACATACCAGAGCCATGCCGCTACCGGAGACAGACCGTGACTGCCCAGAGGACCGTAGGGGGCCACATAACCCACAAGATGCTCCGTGGATCCGAAGTCAAAGCCTCTTTCGCTTATGGAGTACATAAGGCGCCAATAGCCCATCTCGTCGTTGAAGATGGGCTTGGATAAAAACATGTTCTGTCCGGACATCAGAGAGAGCAGAAACATAATGACGACCGGAGAAGCGATAAGGAGCAGAAGAGAAAGGACCCGGGAATATCTGGGGCTTTTCCCGGAGAGAGCCGCCCCGGACTCAGTGCTCATTGTAAAACTCCTTGACGGCGTTTATGACTGCCTGCCGGTCCTCATCGGTGAGGCCGAAGTACATGGGCAGACGCAGCAGCCTGTCGGACTGGGAGGTGGTGTATACATCCTCCCCGGCAAAACGGCCGAATCTCAGACCGGCGGGGGCGGAGTGCAGCGGCACATAATGGAACACCGCAAGAATGCCCCGGGCCTTGAGGTAATTGATAAGGGCGGTGCGCTCAGCCAGGTCCTTTGCCTTTATATAGAACATGTGGGCGTTGTGGACGCAGCCCTCGGGAATAGTGGGCAGTTCCAGCTTACCGGCCCGGGCCAGGGGCTGAAAAGCCTTCCAGTACTCGCCCCAGGTGTTGAGCCGGTCCCTGTTTATCTCATCTGCTTTCAGAAGCTGGGCCCAGAGATAGGCGGCGTTGAGTTCGCTGGGCAGGTAGCTGTCACCGAAGTCTACCCAGGTATACTTGTCCACCTGGCCCCGGAAGAATTTGGAGCGGTTGGTTCCCTTTTCCCGGAGTATCTCAGCCCGCTCATTGTATTCAGGCCGGTTTATCAGCAAGGCTCCACCCTCACCCATGGAGTAGTTCTTGGTCTCATGGAAGGAGAAGCAGCCCAGGTCGCCTATGGTGCCAAGAGCCCGGCCCTTGTAGCTGCTCATAACTCCCTGAGCGGCGTCTTCCACCACCTTCAGGCCGTGGCGCCGGGCTATGTCCATAATCGTGTCCATCTCGCAGGCCACGCCGGCATAGTGCATGGGAACGATGACCCGGGTCCTGGGTGTGATGGCGGCCTCGATTTTGGTTTCGTCTATATTCATGGTGTCCGGGCGGATATCCACGAACACCAGCTTTGCCCCCGCCAGCACAAAGGCAGTAGCCGTGCTGGAAAAGGTGAAGCTGGGGAGGATGACCTCATCTCCGGGCTCAAGGCCGCACAGCAGCGCAGCCATATCCAGGGCGGTGGTGCCACTGGTAGTCAGCAGTACCTTTTGAGCTCCAAAGCGCTCTTCCATCCAGCGGCTGCATTTTTTCGTAAACTCTCCGTCTCCGCAGATTTTTCTGCTTGCTATGGCCTGGCTGATGTATTCCAGCTCATCGCCGGTGCAGGGAGGTACATTAAAAGGTATCATTGTTCTTCCCCCGTAAATCGACATGTTTTTTGTGAGATTTATGGTATTCATATAATAACTTTAATAACTTATATATTATATCACGGATTTCCCCGATTGCAAGGTAAAGATGGGGTATCCCGACCGGGTAAATGTATGGTAACAATATTCCACAAGTCTTGGACAATATGACGCAATTTTTCCCCGTGGGAAAGATAAAAAAGACTATGCTTGTGGAGTTTATACAAAAAAATCGGCAAAAGATTGTGCATTCTCACGCCGGAAAGATGCTTGGAAACCGGTTGACAAAAAGCACAAGCAATGCTAGAATTTTTACAGAATTGTTAAGGAAAAGCCAATGGATAATCAATCAGACAGCAGGCTGACCATAGATGAAGTGGCTAAGCTCTGCGGTGTTTCAAAGACAACTATATCAAGGTTTCTCAACGGCAAGTTTGAAAACATGTCTGCCGATACCCGAGAGCACATTCGCCGGGTGATAGCCGAGGTGGATTACCACCCCAACCGCTCCGCCCAGAGGCTCAAGGCCAGCCGCAGCATGCTTATCGGCTGCGTCATCGGCGACATCAGCAGCCCTTTTTCCGCCTTGCTGCTGAAAGGAATAACCACCGTATGTGAGGAAGCCGGCTACCAGGTTCTCTTTGCCGACAGCGGCGAAGACCCACGCCGGGAACGCAGGGCCATCAAGGGCTTTCTTGAAAACCGGGTGGACGGGCTGATAGTCAACACCTGCGGCGGAAACGACGAGTTTTTGCTGGAGCTGCAAAACAGCGGCACCTGCCTGGTGCTGGCGGACCGGCAGCTGCTGGGCTCCGACCGGATAGACACCGTCACTACCCCCAACAAGAGTACCGCCTATGACTGCGTCAGATTCCTTCTGGCTCAGGGCTATACCAAGGTGGCTTTTTTCTCCGAGATCATCGGACATATCTCACCCCGTATCCTCCGCCGCCAGGGCTACGAGCAGGCGGTGAGAGACCTGACGGAAAACGAGCCGGAGACTTACGAGTTCTCAGCCGACGATGCCGGCAGCTGCAAAAGCTGCCTGAGGGTCTTCCGCAGGAAGTATCCCGAAGAGCGTATCGCCATCCTCTCCTCCAACGGGGCCAGCGCCCAGAAAATGCTGGTTGCCATGAAGGACCTGGGGATAGAGCCGGGATATGACTTCGGTTTTTGTACCTTTGACGATTGGAACTGGCTCCAGATTGCCAGACCTGGAATAAGCGCCGTGGCCCTGGCCACAGGCGATGTGGGAGCGAAATCAGCGGAACTGCTGCTGGAGCGCATAAGCGGCAAACGCCCCTCCGGGGCCCGGGCCGTAAGCGTGGAAATTCCCGCCCACTTTATAGTAAGAGAATCAACTCCCGCTCAGAGCTTTTGAGGGGGGCCGGTTGAGAAGGCCTTCCGCTGAGCGTTTTAATAACAGCCCTATCTTGTTAAACGGTTTACGGAAACGGTTTCCATAAATTGGAATCTGCCGGATGGCCGGATAAGACCAAAGCAAAAACGATTACGAACCTTTCCCGGGCTGAACGCACAAAAGCTCTGCACCCCATGTATTACCGGCGAGATACAAAGGCTCGCCTGTATATAAAAAACCTTTCAGGAGGAAAAGTAATGAAGAACGCAAAGACTCTCATAGCAATGCTCCTTGCTCTCGTCATGGTCCTGGCCCTGTGCGCCTGCGGCCAGACCGCCACTCCCGTTGAGGACAGCACCGCCGCCGAGGCTCCCGCCGATGACGCCGCTGCTTCCACCGGCAGCGAGAAGGTCGGTCAGACCGTCCTCAAGTGCGCATTCAACCAGACCATCACCAACCCCGAAGCAATCACCCTGCAGAAGCTGAGCGATGACCTGTACGACGCCACCGAAGGCCGCTACTCCATCGAAGTTTACCCCGACGCTCAGCTGGGCGACCAGGCTCAGACCCTTGAGCAGCTCACCATGGGCGCTCTGGACATGACCCTCGTTGCAAACTCCATCATCGAGACCTACGCTTCCGACTTCGCTATCCTGGGCACCCCCTATGTCTACGATGACATCGAGCACCAGGAGCGCGTATTCGTCTCCGGCAAGCTGGACGACCTGTACGCCACCGCCGTTGACTACGGCTTCCACGTGCTCTCCGCTTACTCCCTCGGACCCCGTAACCTCTACACTGCAAAGGCTCCTGTGACCACTCCCGAAGAGCTGGCTGGCCTGAAGATCCGCGTTATGGCTTCCGATACCTGCATGAAGATGATGGAGGCTATGGGCGGTGTCGGTGTTGATATGGCTCAGGGCGATGTTTACTCCGCCATCCAGACCGGTACCCTCGACGGCGCCGAGAACAACATCATCACCTACGTTGACCTGGTTCAGTACGAGGTTGCTCCTTACTACAACTACACCGGCCACCTGATGATCCCCGACATGCTCTGCATTGCCAACAGCGTGTTCGACTCCATGTCCGCTGAGGACCAGGCTGCTCTCCAGCAGTGCGCTGCCGACTCCATCCCCTACATGTTCGACCTGTGCGAAGAGCTCCGTGCCGACTACGAGGCCAAGGCCATTGAGATGGGTGTCACCTTCTCCGATGCTGACGTTGCCGCCTTCCAGGCCAACTGCCAGGATCTGATCCAGGAAGTTGCCGGCCGCAACGAGATGACCCAGTCCGTCTACGACGCAATCCTTTCCGAGCGCGCAGCATAAACCATAGCGATATTAATAACGGCCCACAGCTTGCCTGTGGGCCGCTTCTTGAAGCAGTAAAAGCAGCAAAAGTCCCGCAAAGTCTTTTAAGGTAATAGCTAAAGAAAAAGGGAGGCCACTCCGTGAAGGTATTAGATAAGATCAAATTCATCCTGGACAAGTTCCAGGAGATCGTGTCCACCATTACTCTGGGCGTAATGACCGTCATCGTGGTTTGGCAGGTCGTTGCCCGTTACATATTCAATAATCCCAGCGCAATCACCGGTACCCTTTCCCAGTATCTGTTTGTTTGGATGATAATGTTTGGCAGTGCTTATGTTTACGGCAGCAAAGAGCATCTGACCATTGACTTGCTTAAAGATAAATTCAAGCCCCTCACCAATATGATCGTAGAGATCATAACCAATATCTGCCTGTTTGTATTCATTCTGTTCGTCTGCGTCATCGGCGGCTGGCTCTACACCAGCACCCAGGCCGTGCAGATAGACGCCGCTTTGCAGATCTCCAAGGCAGTCATGTACGTCTCCGTCCCCGTTACCGGCGTAATCACCCTGTACTATGCAGTTTATAACTGCGTGCTGGCCGTTAAGAACTACAAAGAGGGCACCCGTACCTACGGCGACGAGCTCTCCGGAACCGCGTGATGGGAGGTAAAGATACATGACAGTAACAGCTCTTGCCGGCATCGTAATGATCGGCATCATATTCGTCACTCTTGCAGTTGGTTTCCCCATAGGTCTGAGCATAGGCCTGGGCTCCGCCGCCGGCATGGTCATCATCATGCCCCAGATGAGCTCCATGATGGTCTCCGCCCAGAAGATGTTCCAGAGCGTCAACTCTTTCTCTCTGCTGGCCATACCCTTCTTCGTGCTGGCCGGTAACCTGATGAACTTCGGCGGTATAGCCCGCCGTCTGGTTGGCTGCGCCCAGCTGGTTGCCCACAGGCTCCCCGGCTCCCTGGCCCAGACCAACATCGTTGCAAACATGCTCTTCGGCGCCATGTCCGGCTCCGGCGTTGCCGCAGCCGTGGCTATGGGTGGCATCCTCGGACCCCTTGAGAAGGAAGAGGGCTACTCCGACGAGTACATAGCCGTCTGCAATATCGCCTCCGGTCCGACTGGCATGATGATCCCCCCCAGCAACATTATGATAGTCTACTCCACCGTGGCTGGCTCCGTTTCTATCGCCGCCCTGTTTATGGCAGGCTATATCCCCGGCATACTCTGGGGCCTGGGCTGCATGGTGGTGGCTGGTGTCATGGCCCATCGCCGCGGCTACATCTCCAAGGGTCACTACACCTTCAAGTTTGTCATGAAGACCCTGTGGGAAGGCATCCCCAGCCTGCTGATGATCGTCATTGTTATCGGCGGTATCCTGGGCGGTATCTTCACCGCCACCGAGGGCTCCGCTATCGCCGTGGCCTACGCTCTCATCCTGGGCTTCATCTACCGCAACATCACCATCCGTGACCTGCCCCGCATACTCTTCGACAGCGTGAAGACCACCGCCGTTATTGAGTACCTGGTCTGCGTCTCCGGTATCATGGGCTACATCATGACCTACACCAAGATCCCTGCTCTGGTTGCCAACGCCATCTTGGGTGTGACTGACAGCGCCGTGGTCATCCTGCTGATCATGAACATCATTCTGCTGATTGTGGGCTGCTTCATGGACCCCACTCCCGCAGTTCTGATCTTCACCCCCATCTTCCTGCCCATAGTCCAGACTTGGGGCATGCATCCCGTGCACTTCGGTCTCATGATGGTCATGAACCTCTGCGTTGGTACTCTGACTCCTCCTGTGGGCGCCATCCTCTTTGCAGGCTGCCGCACTCACAACGTGAAGATAGAGCAGATCATCAAGATGCTGCTGCCCTTCTTTGCAGTCATCTTTGTGACCCTGATGCTCATCACCTACGTGCCCGCTCTGAGCATGTTCATCCCCGAGGCTCTGGGCCTTGTCTGATCTTTGATCTGAAAGGTATTTTAACATGGATATACGCTATTCCACCGGTCCAAACGACGTAAAAAGATACACCACCGAGGAGCTGCGCAAGGAGTTTCTCATACAGAACCTGTACCAGCCGGACACCGTCCAGGCCGTGTACTCCCATGTGGACCGCATGGTGGTTCTGGGCATCATGCCCGTTGAGAAGAGCCTGCCCATCGACCAGGGCATAGACGTCTGGAAAAACTTCGGCACCAACTTCTTCCTGGAGCGCAGAGAGGCCGGCGTGTTCAATCTGGGCGGCCCGGGCTGGATAGAGGCCGACGGAGTCCGTTATGAGATGGGCTTTGAGGACTGCCTCTATATCTCCCGCAGCACCAGAAACGTGGTCTTCGGCAGCAACGACAAGGCGAATCCCGCCCGCTTCTATCTTGTGAGCGCCCCCGCCCACAAGGACTGCAAGACCACCTTCATCTCCATCAAGGACGCCAATAAGCGCCCCCTGGGCAGCATGGAGACCGCAAACAAGCGGGTTATCAATCAGTTCATCCATCCCGATGTGCTGGAGACCTGCCAGCTGTCCATGGGCCTGACCCAGCTGGAGCCGGGCAGCGTGTGGAACTCCGTTCCTCCCCACACCCATGAGCGGCGTATGGAGATCTATACCTACTTCAACCTGCCTGAGGGCGGCATCGTGCTGCACCTTATGGGTCAGCCCCAGGAAACCCGCCACATCGTTATGCAGAACTACGAGGCAGTCATTTCTCCCTCCTGGTCCCTGCATGCCGGCTGCGGCTCCTCCAACTACACCTTTATCTGGGCTATGGGCGGCGAGAACCAGGCCTTTGACGACATGGACAACTTCGCCATCAACGAGCTGAGATAACATGAAAAAACACAGTCCCGATTGAAAAATATCGGGACTGTGTACTCAGAAGACATTCCTGAGGTCCATTAAAGTATGCCCTTTATCTTCAGCATGGGCGAGGGCCGGAAAATGTGCAGGAATTTCTGCAATTCCTTATCCTCCACCTTGCTGTAGTTCTCCTTTATGATGCAGTAATCCATCATAAAGAGATAGAGACAGACCTCAAAAGGCGTAGCCAGAAAGGCCGGCACATAGTCGGTAGCTATGAGGAAAAGGGAGAGCCTGGTGTTCATCAGCACATTGAAGCGGGAATTGACCCACTTGTTGCCGTAGACTATCCTCAGACGGGGCGGCAGCTCCGGCAAGGCGGCGGCAATTATGTTCTTGTTTTCATTGGTGAGGGCGGCCTCAGGCAGATTGGGATCGTAATCGCAGGGTGACTCGTGATAGCTCAGTGCGCCGCTGCGGCTGTGCTTGAGCTTCTTGGGCTGAAAGACCACCCGCTTTTTACGGGAGGAGTCCTGGCGGTACCAGTCGGCAATCTTCAGCTGATCGAAGTGAAACACCGCATCGATGCCGGCAAAGCTCTGCTTCACCGTAAGTACCGAAGGAGAATCGATTTCAAAGTACTGTTCCTCGCTTTTGAGAGCCTTCTTGAAAAGCGCCTCCCACTGGCGGCGGAAATCCGGATAATAACTCCGGTCCCTTATGGCGGTATCCTGGAAACTGTTCAGGATCTGCTGATAAATTTCGGAATTTTCCATAGCACACCTCTGAAATATATTGAAAATATTATATTTCATTTTGTTTTTTATGACAAGCACAAAATAAATTACAGGAGGAAAAAACCATGGATGTATTGAAGAGAATGGCCCGGGCGGGCATAGTCCCCGTTGTGGTGCTGGATGACGCCAAGGATGCTGTGCCCACTGCCAGGGCAATGGTGGCCGGTGGTATAGACGTTATGGAGATTACCTTCCGTACCGCTGCCGCTGCCGATTCCATCAGAGCCGTTGCCGCCGAGGTTCCGGAGATGGTACCCGGTGCCGGCACCGTGGTGAATCTGGAGCAGTGCAAGCTGGCTGTGGAGTGCGGCGCAAAGTTCATCGTCTCCCCCGGCTACGACGAGGAAGTGGTGTCCTGGTGCTGCGAGAACAATATCCCCGTCTGCCCCGGCTGCGCAACTCCCACCGAGATAATGATGGCCCTTAAGCACAACCTGAAGGTCATTAAGTTCTTCCCCGCCAATGTCTACGGCGGACTCAGCGCAATCAAGGCCCTGGCCGGTCCCTTTGGCGGAGTGAAGTTCATCCCCACCGGCGGAGTCAATCTCCAGAATGTGGGCGAGTTCATCTCCGATCCCCACATCCATGCCGTGGGCGGCAGCTGGGTCTGCCCCAAGGCCGACATAGCTGCCGGCAACTTTGAAAAGATCACTCAGCTGTGCAAGGATTCCCGCAAGGCCCTGCTGGGCTTTGAGGTTGCCCATGTGGGCATCAACTGCGCCGATGCCGACGTGTGCGATGCCGTGTGCAAGGAGTTTGCCGATGCCTTCGATTTCCCAGTGAAGCTGGGTAATTCCTCCAATTTCGCTTCCACCGGCGTGGAAGTTATGAAGACAATGTTCAAGGGTGCCAACGGCCACATCGCAATCCGCACCAACAAGATGGAGCCTGCCATGGCCGAGATGGAGCGGAGAGGACTGGAGCTGGATATGTCCTCCATCAAGGATCCCAACAACATCAAGGCTGTGTACTTCAAGAACGAGATAGGCGGTTTCGCTGTACACCTTGTCCAGAAGTAAACCTTTCATGGCAATAAAATAAATTATAAGGAGAAATTACAATGAAGTTTCTTACTTTTGGTGAAATAATGCTGAGACTCAAGTCCCCCGGCCTGGAGCGCTTTTTCCAGAGCCCCATGCTGGAGGCCACCTTCGGCGGCGGCGAGGCCAATGTGGCTGTGTCTCTGGCAAACTACGGCCAGGATGTCGCATACCTCACCGTCCTGCCCAAGAATACCATTGCCGACGAGTGCATCAAGGACCTGCGCAAGTTCGGCGTTGACACCAGCCGCATCGTCCGTTCCGACAAGGGACGCCTGGGCATCTACTATCTGGAGACCGGCGCCAACGCCCGTCCCAGCAAGGTTGTCTACGACCGTGAGTACTCCTCCATCGCCCAGGCAAAGCCCGGCGACATCGACTGGGACAAGGCCTTTGAAGGTGTGGATTGGTTCCACATTACCGGTATCACCCCCGCCATCTCCGAGAGCGCAATGGAGCTGAGCATTGAGTCCGTCAAGGAAGCCAAGAAGAGAGGCATCACCGTCTCCTGCGACCTGAACTACCGCAAGAACCTGTGGAAGTATGGCAAGAAGGCTGCCGAGGTCATGCGTGAGATCGCAAACTACGTGGACGTGGCCATTGCCAACGAGGAGGACGTGCAGAAGTCCCTGGAGATCACCACCGACGTGAACGTGGAGTCCGGCGAGCTGGATCGCGCCAAGTACAAGGCTCTGGGCGACAAGGTTCTGGCTGCCTACCCCAATATGAAGATGATTGCCATCACTCTCCGTGAGAGCAAGAGCGCCGACTGGAACGGCTGGGCTGCCTGCCTCAACGACAGAGAGAAGTTCTACGAGTCCAAGCGCTACGAGATCCGGGACATCGTGGACCGCGTGGGCGGCGGCGACAGCTTCGGCGGCGGCCTGCTCTACGGCCTTACCCACTATGAGGACAAACAGCAGGCTCTGGAGTTCGCAGTGGCAGCCTCCTGCCTGAAGCACAGCATCCTGGGCGACTTCAACCGTGTTGACGTCTCCGAGGTTGAGAAGCTCATGGGCGGCGACGGCACCGGCCGCGTCCAGAGATAAGCAGACACAGGCCCCGGGACCCATATTCCGGGCCCCGGGTTATAGTTAAGCGAGCCGCCACGGCGGCAGAATGGAGATTTAATACTATGGATATGATGAAGCAGTTTTCCCTGGAGGGCAAGGTAGCCCTGGTCACCGGCGCAGCCTACGGCATAGGCTTTGCCATAGCTGAGGCCTTTGCCGCCGCCGGCGCAAAGATCGCCTTCAACTGCCGCGGCGAGAAGCACATGGAGGCCGCCATGGCTGCCTATAAGGAGAAGGGCATCGACGCCCACGGCTACTACGCCGATGTCACCAATGAAGAGGATGTCATCAAGCTGGTTGCCGACATCGAGAAGGACCTGGGCACTATTGACATCCTGGTGAACAACGCCGGTATCATCAAGCGCACCCCCATGCTGGAGATGGAGGCCAAGGACTTCCGTCAGGTTATTGACATCGACCTGGTAGCTCCCTATATCGTTGCCAAGCACGTAATCCCCGGCATGATCAAGAAGGGCCACGGTAAGATAATCAACATCTGCTCCATGATGAGCGAGCTGGGCCGCGAGACCGTCTCCGCCTATGCTGCCGCCAAGGGCGGACTGAAGATGCTCACCAAGAACATCTGCTCCGAGTACGGCGAGTACAACATCCAGTGCAACGGCATTGGACCTGGTTACATAGCTACTCCCCAGACTGCTCCTCTCCGTGAGAGACAGCCCGACGGCAGCCGTCATCCCTTTGACCAGTTCATCGTGGCCAAGACTCCCGCTGCCCGCTGGGGCGAGGCCGAGGACCTGATGGGTCCCGCCGTGTTCCTGGCCTCCGACGCCTCCAACTTCGTCAACGGCCATGTGCTCTATGTTGACGGCGGTATCCTGGCCTACATCGGCAAGCAGCCCTAACGTCAGAAGAAACTCGCGCCGTTCCGTTTCCACGGTAAGCAAGGGCTTTCCATGAAAACTGCACTCTGCTCCTTCCTTCTTCCTTTCCAACTCCGACCCGCTGCGCTGGGCTCGAAGTTGGGGATACGGGGGAGAAGAAACTCGCTGCGTCCCGTTTTCACGGGCAGGCTTTGCCTTCCCGTGAAAACGGCACTCCGCTTCTTCCTTCTTCCTTTCCAACCGTGAGCCACTAGCGTTGGGCTCACGGCTGGGGATACGAGGGAGGGAAGAACAGCACCTTGCAATCTGAAGATCAAAGTATTGAGCCCGGCGGATTTCCGCCGGGCTCAGAAAAAAATTTATTTCAAAAACTTATTCCAATTTAGGAGAAGATAAAATGAAAGCAGCAGTTCTGAAAAATTGGCTGGACCTGGAGCTTTGCGATATTCCAGTGCCTGTGCCCGGCAAGGATGAGGCCCTCATCAAGGTGAAGCTGGCCGGTGTCTGCGGCTCCGATATCGTTGTCTACCGTGGCAAGCACATGACTGCCACCGTGCCTACCGTCCTCAGCCATGAGATACTGGGCACTATTGAGACCCTGCCCGAGGGCTATGCCGGCCCCTTCAAGGTGGGTCAGAGAGTTCTGATGAACCCCATCATCTCCTGCGGTCACTGTGCCGCCTGCAAGCGTGGCCTGGGCCATGTGTGCGAGAACCTGAAGCTGCTGGGCATCCATGTGGACGGCGGCTTTGCCGAGTACACCAAGGTGGGCGTTGACAAGCTGGTGGCTGTGCCCGACGATATGCCGGACTATGTGGCCATCCTCTCCGAGCCCTTTGCCGTGGGCTACCACGTGATGATGACCAGCAAGATCCAGAAGGGTGACACCGTGTTTATTTCCGGCGGCGCTGCCGTGGGTCTGTACATCGCCATCTTTGCCCGGGCCTGGGGTGCCAGCCGGGTCATAGTCTCCGAGATAAACGAGCCTCGCCGTCAGTTTGTGGAGTCCATGGGCATTGAGACCATCAATCCTTCCCAGACCGACGCCATGGATCTGATGCGTGAGGTTACCGACGGCGGTGGCTTCGATGTGGTGTTTGACACCTCCGGAGCTCCCGGCCCCACTCTCATGATGCCCGACCTCTGCCGCTGCGGCGGCAAGATGATGAGCCTGAACCTCTCCGGCGACGAGTACAAGTTCGTCATCGGCAAGGTCAGCTTCAAGGAGCAGACCCTCATCGGCAACCGCCTGTACACTCAGGAGGAGTTCGAGCTGGGCACCAAGTTCGTGGCCGACCACTGGCGTGAGCTGGGTCTGGACCGCATGGTCACCGACCGCCTGCCCCTCAGCGACATTGAAAAGGCTCTCCACATGATGCTCAACGGCGAGAATATCTGCAAGATAGTCATCAACTGCCAGGAGTAAAAAAGAATAAAGCATAACAAAAATCCGTGGGCGTAAACCCACGGATTTTTTCAGCTTGTCAAAGAAGGCATAGCCTTCTTTGACAAAAGGGCAACCGCCACTTCTCATTCATTCCGTTGCAGCTCCTTCCCGAATCAAACCCGCCTTCGCTGGGCTTTGATTCGGATAATTATGTGAGGAGTGTTTTCCGCGACGCACATGTCGCCGCGGAAAACGATTGAAATTATTTTTTCGCCGCGGCGAAAAAACTCTGCGAGGCTTTTTGAGTATTAAGTAAATGACTGTTCCCGCCCTATTTGAACATGGTGAAATCTATATCGTCGGCTACCATCTGCAAATATCCTGCGTCGGCCCCGCCGGGGGCATAGGCGATAACATAGGCGCTGTCCGCCTCATAGATAATGCTGCAATAGGAGAGGACGGGATATTTATTGGAGCCGCTGGGTACGATGTACACCTGCTCACCGCAGGCGCTGTCGTAGGCCCAGCCTTCCAGCTCCGGGTTCACCACCGGCTGGATTAGTGGATAGAAGGCGCCCTTGGGAATATAGTGTACTCCATAACCGGAACGGAAGGCCGAAATGTCACAAAAGGCGGCGCCATTGTCGTAGGCTATCACCCGGAAGATACTGCCCTCAGTGCAGAATTTCCCGGCGCCGAAAAGCTCATACATCTCCTCGTCCGTACAGCTCTTCCGCTCCCTTTCACTGAGCGCTACTCCGCCGCCGTAGCTCATATCACCGTCGGGGATGATTTCATTTCCAATAACAGAGGTGTTGTTTATGGGATATACCAAATCTGGGTACTGCTCCATGACCTGATCCCTAATGGATAAGATAGTCTCGTCAGCCACGGCGAAGCTGTTTTTATAACTGAATAACATGGTTCCTTTCACATAGCTGCTGTTCTCCGGCAGGGTGCCCGCATACTCGCAGACTAAAGTATAAAACTCGGCGGATGCCTTGTACTCGTCGGTGGCCAGCCAGTCGGCCATGGTCATCAGCCCCTCCTTGGGCTTGGCCTGGGCGGCCTCCACCTTGAGGACGCTGTCCAGATCCAAATCATCACCGCCCTTGGCGGCGGTATCAAAGTCGAACTGGTCCGCCAGCAGCTCCGCCTGTTCCTTTGACCCGGCGGAAGCAAATACGGTAAAGATATAATCCCCCTTCTCACAGAAGATGAACAGCCCGCAGTCACCGGTGACCTGGCTGGGCACGGTGTTCCGGGCCAGGTTCAGCTCGTCCCCCGAGGCGTTTATATATTGCCATTCCTCATAATCGCCGCTGTCGTACACCGTGGTCAGACTGGGGTCCAGCACTCCCTTCCGACCCCGGATAAAGCTGAGCACATGCTCCTGCTCCCCGGCAGTGACATAGCCCTCAAATTTATAGGAGCCGTCTTCATAGAGATACATGGGACTGAGGCTGTTGTCCGAGAGCACGAAGGGTTCACAGCCGCTGACCTTGTAGAACTTGGCGTCAGTGGGCGGCGCATACATCTGGCTGTGGAGCTTCACATTATACTTTTCACTGATCTCCAGGAGCTTGTCCAGCATGGCTTGGTCGTAAGCCGCGTATATCATGTAGTAGCTCTCCATCAGCTCATCCCCGCCCAGCCAGCTCAGGTCGGTGTCGTTGGAGAAGCTGTGCTGGGAAACATACTCATTGTGGAAGGCTACCCATTCTGCATGTGCCTGGGCTTCCGGGCTGCCGGCAATGCCGTTCATGCTGATGTAGCCCTCCACTGGCGTCTCCTCGCCTATGATGAGAGATACGCTGGTGGGCTCTGCAGGTTCGGTTATGCGCTGGGCCAGGCCGAACCAGCCGGCGGCGTAGGCCACGGCGCAGAGAGCGGCAAAGAGGGACACTATCACCGCCGCAATGAGAAGGGTGCGCCCCGCTTTCCGGGGCATGGAGGAGCGGCGGTCTCTCAAGGCCGGGGCGGCCTCCAGAATATATCTTTCATCGATATGCTCCAGCATATCCAAAATTCGCTGCTGTTTCACAGGGAGATCCCCTCCTTTTCCAAAAGCAGTCTCAGCTTGTCCCTGGAGCGCAGCAGGGACATTTTCACATTACTCTCGCTGATGTTAAGGTCGGCGGCGATCTCCTTCACCGGACTGAGGTACCAGTAACGGCGTACAAAGATCTTCCGCTGACCTACCGGCAGGGTGGAGAGAAAATAGTTCAGCAGTTCTGCCAGGCTCAGGTCGTCCACCAGCCTGTCGGAGCTGTCCCGTGAGGGGACGCAGTCCCCCAGCTCCTCCAGGGCCAGGGGCACCTGGCCGAAATTCCGCTTGGCGGCGGAGAGACGGCTGAATCTGTTCAGGGCGATGTTTCTGGTGATGCGGCCGACGTAGCTTTTCAGCACCTGGGGGCACTTGGTGGGTATGCTGTTCCAGACGCCCAGGTAGGCGTCGTTGACGCACTCCTCGCTGTCCTCCCGGTCAAGGAGGATGTTCCGGGCTATATATCGGCAGTAGGCGCCGTACTTGCTCTCCGTCTCCGCAATGGCGGACTCCGAGCGCTGCCAGTACAGCTCCACTATCTCTCTGTCTTCCATGGGCTTCCCTCCATCCTTCAGTTGTTAAAGGCCTTTCACCTATATACTCAGGAAAAAGCCTCTCCGGGTCACAGCATTTTAAAATTATTTCAGTTTTATTTTACATTAGACAGGATAATAGGGCAAAGGACAAATTACGCTGGGGAAACAGGAAAATCTTTACAAGTTTTTAACTCACCCTTGACATAAATGTCGGAAAGGGCATATACTTTTTTTGAATGTATATATGGAGGTGGGCTTAACTTGTCCATACTGCATAAAGCCAGGCACGACACGGACATGACTCAGGGCAGCATAGCAAGGTTGCTGGTGGCCTTTGCCGTACCCTTGATGATTGGCAACCTTTTCCAGCAGCTTTATAATACGGTGGACTCCCTGATAGTGGGCAACTTTGTCAGCAAGCAGGCCTTGGCGGCTGTGGGCTGCACAGGGCCTATAATCAATACCCTTATCGGACTTTTCAGCGGCCTTGCCACAGGAGCCTCCGTGGTCATTTCCCAGTATTATGGGGCAAAGGACGAGGAAAAGCTGGGCAAGGCGGTACATACCACGGTGATGCTCACTCTGGTCACCTGCGTGGTGCTGACGGTGGTGGGCGTCTGGGCCACACCTCTGATGCTGGAACTGATGGATACACCGCCGGATGTTTTCAGCAAAGCTGAGCTGTACCTGCGCATATACTTCGGCGGAGTGTCGGGTCTGCTGCTGTATAACATCGGCTCCGGAATACTGCGGGCCGTGGGAGACTCTACCCGGCCTCTGTATTTTCTTATATTCTCCGCTGTTATGAACACGGTGCTGGACCTGTTCTTCGTGGCGGTTTTGAAGCAGGGCATAGCCGGTGCTGCCATAGCCACCATAATATCCCAGTTTGTCTCTGCCATTCTGGTCATGCTGCTTCTGCTGCGCTCCAAGGACTCCTACCGTCTGGAAATCTCCCAGCTGAGGATGCACAAGGGCATGCTCCGGCGTATCTGCAATATCGGCATACCCTCCTCCCTGCAAATGGGCATAACCGCCTTCTCCAATATCTTTGTCATGGGCTATATCAACCACTTTGAGAGCTCCTGCATGGCGGGCTGGACGGCCTACAACAAGCTGGACGCTCTGGCCATGCTGCCGATGCAGAGCCTGTCCCTGGCCCTGACCACCTTTGTGGGCCAGAATCTTGGGGCAGGGGACCTGAAGCGGGCCAAGGCCGGGCCGCGCTACGGCCTGATAATGGGCTATATAGTTACGGCCATAATCCTGGTGCCCATGATGGTGTTTGCCCCTCAGCTTACGGCCCTCTTTAACGACGACAGGGAGGTCATAGAGTTCGGCACGCTTTTTGTACGCCTGTGCACTCCCTTCTATGTGGCCTTTGTTATAAACCAGGTTTACTCCGGAGCCCTCCGGGGCGCAGGGGACGCCAAGAACACCATGTATATCATGCTCTTCTCCTTCGTGGTGTTCCGGCAGATATATCTGTTCATCGTATCCCGCATGGGGGCCACCGCAGGGGTCATTGCCCTGGGCTACCCCATGGGCTGGATGATGTGCAGCGCCCTGCTGCTTATCTACTATTATAAAGGGCACTGGGCCAGAAGGCTCAATCTGGTGAAGGACTGAACTGTCGGAAAAAGCTAAAGGAAATTGATATAACAAAATCCAGGCGGGGGTTTTCCCGCCTGGATTTTTATGCTGTCTGTATAATTGCCTTCACTCTTCCAATGGGAAGAACAGGTCGGCCACTGCCTGGGTATTGTCTTCGAGGTAAGAGGTTATGGTAGTGGTGACCATGTAGGAGCCCTTGAAGGGGTCAAAGAGCTGCAGCATATAGCAGGTAACCCCCTGAGTGTCATATACGGTCTTCATACCATAGTGTTCTTCTCCCAGAAAATTTACCTTTACCTTTTCAACGCTGCTGACGCTCATGCCCGCAGATTCGTATACGGAAACGAGCTGGTCGACCTGTCCCATGGCGGTGTCCAGCATCTGCTCCTCGTCCATGGTGAGGTAGAGCAGCCTCTCGCTCAAGGCCATTTTGCTGTACACCACGTTGACGGAGGAGAAAAGGTCGGCGCTTTCTGCGTACATATCCGTCAGAGTGCTTATGTTTGCAGAGTCCAAAACGCCCTCAGCATCCGCCTCGTCTATAAGCTGAGAGGCAATGTCGCTGAGGTCCTGGAGCTGCTGGGCGTCGGCAAAGGTCCAGCTGCCGTCCAGAGTGCAGCCGAAGCCGGCATAGCTGTTGGTGTAGGTGCTGCCGGAGAACTGGCCCAGGCTCAGCTGACGCTCAGCCTCCGCCGTTTCGCCCTCCTCTGCCGGGGCGGTTTCCGAAGCAGGGCTGGGCTCACTGACGGACTCGGCCGCCGGGGTCTCAGTAGCTGCCGGGACAATGCTGCTTTTCTCCGGCTCCCGGCCTCCGCAGCCGGAAAGCAGCAAAGCCGACAGAAGCAACAGGGTCAAAAACAGGCTGATTTTCCTTGTCATAACAGTCATCCTCTCCCAATTGATTTCCGCTGTGGATTTGCTTTAACTATAGCATATGAGGGAGTCAGCTGCAACAGAGCTGAAAAACTTAAGAAGAATTAAGGAAAGCCCGGGGCAATTCAGTTATGCTCCGGGCTTTCGCTGCAATGTTTACTTTCCCGCCGCTTCCTTCAGCCTTTCCAGCCATTCATAGGGGACATGCAGCCTGTTTTCTATGCCGCTGCCAAGGCAGATACGGGGCTTGTTGCTGCCGTGGTAGTCGCTGCCGCCGGTCTTGATAAGACCGTATTCCTCCGCCAGGGCTTCCAGATAGGCGCTCTGCTCCGGGGCATAGCCGCTGTAGCGGCACTCCATGCCCCGCAGTCCCTGGGTCATGCAATACTCTATCAGCTCCCGGAGGCCGGGATCATCCAGCTGATACTGGAAGGGATGGGCCAGCACCGGCACTCCTCCGGCGAGGCGGATTATTTCTATGGCCTTCTCAATTGGCAGAATGGTACGGCCCACGTAATACCGCTGGCCCTTTTCCACATAGCGGTCAAAGGCGTCTCTGACGTTTTTGGCCAGACCCAGCTCCACTAAAAGGTCGGCAAAGTGGGGCCTGCCTATCACCGGGCCGAAGCGTTTTTTCATATCCTCGTAGTCCACCGGCAGCCCGTCGGCGGCCATGAGCCGGCACATCTCCTTATTGCGCTTGTCCCTGTCCTCCACAACCCAGTTGAGGACCTGCTCCAGATGTGGGGAGTGGGGGTCGATGTAATAACCCAGAATGTGGACGGCACGGCGGAACTTTGTGCTTATCTCAATGCCGGGGACGGTCTCTATCCCCAGCTCTTCCCCGGCTTTTTTCAGCTCCGGGTAGCCCAGGACGGTGTCGTGGTCGGTAAGGGCCAGGGCGGAGAGCCCCTGGCGAACAGCCAGCTCCGCCAGCTGCCCGGGGGAGACGGTGCCGTCGGAGGCGGTGCTGTGGGCGTGCAGGTCTATAAGCTTCATAGCATGCTTCTGCATAGACTGTTCACCTGCCGGTATATTTCCTCCGGCTCCTCTCCTATAAAGAATTGACCGTTTTCGTAGAGGACACGGCCGTTTACCATGGTCAGGCGCACGTTCTCCTTGGAGCCGGAATAGACCAGATTTTTGGGGATATTGAGAAGCGGCTGCATGTTGGGCCGGTGGAGATCGATGACGCAGAGGTCCGCCTTCTTCCCCGGGGCGATGTCGTCGCAATCGGCAAGTCCCATGGCATAGGCGCCGCCCACACAGGCCATGGTGAGCATGTCTTCCGCCTTGCCGGCGGCGGCGTCCATAAGGCTGAGCTTCTGCATGCAGCTGGCAAGATACATCTCCCGGAACATGTCCAGGGCATTGTTGCTGGCGGCCCCGTCGGTGCCGATGGCCATGGGCACACCGGCGGCCAAAAGCTTGTCCACCGGGGCAATGCCGCTGGCAAGCTTCACGTTGGAGGCGGGGTTGGTCACGGCGTAGATGCCCTTGCGGGCAAAGAGCTCTATGTCCTCCTCACTCATCCACACGCAGTGGAAGCCGCCGCCGCCGTAGCGGAACAGACCCATCCTGTCCAGCAGCTGGGGCGGGGTGAGGCCGTGACGCTCAATGCAGCCTTCCACTTCGGTCTTGGTCTCACAGCAGTGCATATAGCAGGGGGCCTGATACTTCTCTGCCAGGGAGGCCATATACTCCATGCGCTGAAGACTGGTGGTGTATTCGGCGTGGATGCCAAGCTTGTAGCTCACCAGCTCATTGTAGTTGTTGAAGCGCAGGTATTCCCGCTCAATGTTGGTGGGGTCGGCGTCAAAGTCGTTCATGGCCGAGCAGATGACGGTGCGAAAGCCGCAGTCCACATTGGCCTTGGCGTAGGCCTCGTTGTAAAAATACATGTCGAAACTGGCGGTAATGCCGGAGGAGAGGTATTCCATGATGCCCAGGCGGGTGAACTGGTATATGGCCTCCGGGGTCAGCTTGGCCTCATAGGGAAAGACCTTGTTGTACATCCAGTCCTGCAGGGGCAAGTCGTCGGCATAGGAGCGGAGGAAGACCATGGCGGTGTGGGTATGGGCGTCCTTGAAACCGGGCATCAGCAAATCGCCCTTCAGGTCTATCTGCCGCTGAAAGGCGGGCATATCCTCCCTGGCCGGGCCCACGTAGACAATAGAGCTTCCGTCCACCCAGACCTCATCGTCGCTGAGTTTTATGCCGCCGCCGAAGCTGAGAGTTTTTCCGTTGTAAAATCTTATCATCTGTGTCCTCCAAAGAATGTCAGAGCTTGGCGCACATCTCGTCGTGAGCCAGCAGTTCAAAGCTGTCGTCCAGGGGCAAAAGCTCTGCGGAGCCGTACTTCCGCTCCAGAGCTGTCTTCAGTATCAAGTCACAAAGCTCCGGGTTCTTGGGCAGCAGGGGACCGTGGCTGTAGGTGCCGAAGACGTTTTTATAGTGGGCGCCCTCGCTGCCGTCCTCTCCGTTGTTGCCGTAGCCGGAGAGCACTTTACCCAGGGGTTCCAGGCCGCTGCCCAGCCAGGTCTTGCCGCTGTGGTTTTCAAAGCCCACCACCACGCTGCCCCCTGCCGAGGGGGAACACTGGAATTTGTAGTTGCCTATCATGCGCTTCACCGAGCCCTTGGTGTACAGGTCCAGAGCGCCGATAAAGTCGCAGCGCTTGCCGTCATAGGTCTCGTAGTAGCTGCCCAGCATCTGGTAGCCGCCGCAGATGGTGAGGAAGGTAACGCCGTCCTCGATGGCGGCTTTTATCTCCTTGTCCTTGCCCCGGTGCAGGTCTGAGAGCAGCACCTGCTGCTCAAAGTCCTGGCCGCCGCCTATGAATACCAGGTCGAAGCCGGCCAGGGAGCGGCTGTCCCCAATGGGCAGCTTGGTCACCGAGGCATCTATGCCGCGCCATTTAAGGCGCCTTGTCATACACAGCACATTGCCCCTGTCGCCATAGAGGTTCAGCACGTCCGGGTACATGTGACAGATTTTAAGCTCCATAACAGCGCCTCCTTATTCCCAAAATTCGCTGCCGCCGCAGTGGCTTATGACCACTTCCCGCAGCTCCAGCATGGCGGTGTAGGTGGGCATGATGAACACCGGCTCTTCCTGCTGCTCTATCCAGCTTACCAGCTTTTCGTAGCTGCGCTCCGTCTCTATATACTCCGGGGCTATGCCTGCGTATTTTATCCGCAGGGCCATGTCCGAGGCCCGGTCGCCGGAGACCACCACCTTTTCCAGATAGCCGGAGAGCTTGCTGAGCCCCTCAAAGTCTGCGTCCCATATCCAGGAGATGTCCGTGCCGTCGGCACTGCGGTCGTTGAGGCAGACCACCAGAATGAATTTCTCCCGAACATTTTCCAGGAATTCTATGACCTGGTTGCAGCCGGCGGGATTTTTCACCAGCATCATCCTGGTGCCCCCCTTGCCCAGCCGGAAGCGCTCCATGCGCCCGAAGCCGCACTGGAAATCGGCCAGGGCATCGATGGCGGCCCGGGCTCCAAGGCCCATTTCAGAGACAGCGGCCACGGCGCCGATGGCGTTGTAGATGTTGTACATGGCGGGCAGGTTCACCGTGACCATGTGCTTTTCGCCCCGGATGTCCATGATAAGGCTGCTGCTGTCTGCACCCTGGGAGAGTATCTCCGTCACGGCGTAGTCGGCCTTGTGGCGGCGGTAACCGCAGCGTGGGCAGCTGAAGCCTCCCAGATGGCCGTAGCTTATATAGTCGTAATCGTATTCCGCCTTGCAGCGGATGCAGTGGGTAGCGTCGGATATCTCCGGCTTGGGCCGGGAGGGAACGGCGCCTTTTTCTATGCCGAAGTAGACTACAGGGTTAGGCAGGTCCAAAGCCAGGGAGGAGGTGAGGGAGCAGTCGGCATTGAGGCAGAGCTTTGCCTGGGGTATGGGCTCCAGGGCGGCGTGGATATTCTCCAGAGTGTGGGTCACTTCCCCGTAGCGGTCCAGCTGGTCTCGGAAGAGGTTGGTCACCACCACCACCTGGGGCCTGAGCTGGGGAAAGACTCTGCGGGCCGCCGCCTCGTCGCACTCTATAACGGCATATTCCTTCCGGCATTTGCCGGTGAGGCTGCTGTTCATCACAAATTCCGTGGTTATGCCGCTTATGAGGTTTGCCCCGGAGCGGTTGGCAAAGTAGCTCTTGCCCTGCTCCAGAAAGGCCTGCTCCACCATGCGGGAGCTGGTGGTCTTGCCGTTGGTACCGGTGATGGCCACGGTTTTTACTCCTTTGGAGACTATGGAGAGAAGTTCCGGGCAAACTTTCAGGGCTATGCGCCCGGGCATGGCGGTGCCGCCCCGATGAACAAGGCGGGAGAAGGCCCTCAGCAGCTTGCAGATTATTATTGCTATTATGGTTTTCAGCTTCATGATTTCAACTCCCTCAGCAGGAAGAATGTTTTACATTTCCGGATTCAGGCTTTACAGGTCCTGTATAGAACAGATTATGCCGCCGTTATCAAAAATTTCCACCAGGGCCCAGGTGAGTTTCTGTCCCTTGCCGGCGGTGCCGGGGTTAAGCACGGTGACACCACCAACTTCCTGATAGAGAGGACGGTGGGTGTGGCCGAACATAGCCAGCTTGCAGTCCTGTTCCTGGGCGGCATAGACCAGGGAGTCCACCCGGTCGTAATCCACGTTGTACAGGTGGCCGTGGGTGATAAAGGCCTTCACCGGCCCCAGCTGCACCGTGTCGGAAGCGGGGGAGATGGGAGCAAGGTCACAGTTGCCGCATACATTGTACATAGGGATATCGGGGAACTGCTGGGCGATGGCCCGGGCGTCCCGTTCGTGGTCACCCAGGTGGATTATCACGTCGGGGCGGCAGCGGCGCACTGCCTCCAGGCACAGGGCGATATTGGTGTGAGTATCGGAAAAAACGGCAGCTTTCATAGTAAAGTTCCTTTCGTAATCATCAGTAAGATTAATGAATATAATAGAACGAACGGGAGTGAGTTTCAATGCAAAATTTTGAAGAATTGGGTCGGGAGCTGGACCGCCGGGGCAAGACGGATAAGCTGAAAGCCCTGGCAGACAGTCAGGAGGTGCAGAAGCTGGGAAAGATGATAGACCCGGCGGCAATGGAGCGGGCCGCAAAGAGCGGCGATGGCGATGCCATCAGGAGCCTTTTGAGCTCTGTGCTCAGCACCCAGGAGGGGCAGAGACTGGCC
>CALWYF010000018.1 GCA_944385705.1 uncultured Oscillospiraceae bacterium
ATACGGCCGATGGACAGGTCGGTACCGGCCAGCAGGATCAGGCCGGCCACGCCCAGAGCCAGGAACATTCTGGGGGATGCCTGCTGCAAAATGTTCAGGATATTGTTCACGGTGAGCAGCTGCACATTGGGTCCCTTGACTATGGGAGTGATGATGCACAGGCCGATGAAGATAATGATAATGGCTATGTACAGGCCGTTTCTCAGCAGGAAGCTGCGGCGGTTGAAGGTATACCTGTAGTTCTCCCAGCGCTGGGCCATGGACTGGCCGGGGGTAAACCTGGATATACGCAGCAGGTCGATGAGGTGATACCTGTGGGCATAGGCGGCGTGGCGCCGGTCCTTGATCTGCTGCAGCTCCTTATCCAGCTGCATTTTGGCGTCGAAGAGGCGGTTTTTATGGACGTATTTTTCGTCCTTTATCTCGTTGGCGTCCTTCAGCTTTGCCAGGGCGCTTTCGTGCTCCTTCTTCAGCTCCTCCACTGCGGCAGCATACTTTTCCTTGGCGATGGCAGTCTCGGCCTTGCAGCTGGCTGCCACGGCATTGTAGTAGTCCTTTTTAAAGTGTTCTTTCAGATAGGCCTCAGCCTGAGCCACCAGGGAAGAAACCTCCGCCTTGTTCCGGCTCTCTACTACCTTGGCTTCCTGGAGAGCGGCCTGGAGCTCTTCCTTCCGCTTTGCCTTTTCCTGGGGGGTATAGATTTTATCCCGCTTCAGAGTCTCCAGAGAGGTCTGTATATCCAGCACTTTGTTGGTGCCGTTCTCCCTCAGTTCGTTTAACTTTGCCTGGATATTTCCGACATATTCGTCGATTGGCTGGCGAAGCTGTGCTTCCTGCTCAGCCGAAAGTATTATTGTTTTCTCTGCTACCATTAGTGCTTTCTCCCATCACAGATATTTTGCGCTGAGCCGCAAAAGCTCTTCCTGGTTGGTATCCTTGGTGCTGACGATGCCGGACAAATGGCCGTTGGACATTACGCCTATGCGGTTTGTGATACCCAGGATCTCCGGCATTTCCGAGGATACGACTATTATCGTCTTGCCCTGCTTGGCCATCTTTATAATCAGCTCGTATATTTCATACTTTGCGCCCACGTCGATGCCTCGGGTAGGCTCGTCCATCATGAATATCTGGGGCTCCCTCTCCAGCCACTTGCCGAAGATTACCTTCTGCTGGTTGCCGCCGGAAAGGCTGGTTATCATATCGTCAGGTCCCATGCACTTGGTGTGCATGATTTTAATCTGCTTATTTGTGGCCTTCACCATTTTGGAATCCGACAGGGCCGGGCCGGCTTTGTACTGCTCCAGATTTGCAATGGTTGTGTTGAAGGTCAAATCACATTTCAAAAACAGGCCGTTGGCTTTACGTTCCTCGGTTATCATGGCGAAGCCATGCTCTATGGCTTCTCTGGCGTCGTTGAAGTTCATCAGCCGGTTTTTGAAATAGACACGGCCGGCGGCTCTGGTACGCACGCCGAAGATGGTCTCCAGCAGCTCCGTACGTCCGGCGCCCACCAGCCCGTACAGGCCGAATATCTCTCCTTCTCTCACATCAAAGCTGATGTCCTGGAGGTAAGGGGCATATTTTGTGGACAGGTGCTGCACGGACAAAATGGTGTCGCCGGGGGTATTGTCCACCGGCGGGAAGCGGCTTTCAAGAGAGCGGCCCACCATGGCGGTGATGAGCTCGTTCATATTGGTCTCGCCTATTGGCTTGGTCATGACCAGGTTGCCGTCTCTCAGAACGGAAACCTCATCGCATATCTCGAAGATCTCATCCATCTTGTGGGATATATATATGAGAGCTATGCCCTGTTCCTTCAGCATGCGCATCATGGAAAAGAGCTTGTCCACTTCCTGTACAGTCAGGGAAGAGGTGGGCTCATCCAGAACTATCACCTGAGAATTATAGGAAATTGCCTTGGCTATCTCGCACATTTGCCGCTGGGAAACGGACATGTTCCGCATTGGCTGGCTAAGGTCCACAGTCATGCCCAGCTTGCGGAACAACTCTGCTGCTTTCTTTTTCATCCCGCCTTCGTCCACTACGCCTAAGGAATTGGTGGGATATCGGCCCAGGAACAGGTTGTCGGTCACGTTGCGCTCCAGGCACTGATTCAGCTCCTGGTGCACCATGGCGATTCCGTTTTCCAGGGCGTCCTTTGGCCCGGAGAAGCTTATCTCCTTGCCGTTAAGATATATGGTGCCTTCGTCCTTCTGATAGGTACCGAAGAGGCATTTCATCATGGTGGATTTGCCAGCTCCGTTTTCTCCCATCAGCCCCATTACCGTCCCCCGTTTCACATCCAGATTGATGTGATCCAGCACACGGTTCCGGCCGAAGGACTTGCTCATGCCCCGTATGGACAGGACAATATCGTCTCTCGCATCTGCCATTCTCATCACTCCCGTTTATGCAAAATAGGCTGTACAGGGGGCAACCGGCGGCATGCCCTGTCAGCCTTGGAATATGCGCTGGGGGAGAGGGTTCCTCCGGCACTGAGAAGTCCCCCAATGTCGGAGAATATCCCTCTCCCCTGTTGCATTAGCTGTTGGTTATAATTAAGAGTTTAAATATCACTGGCTGAGCAGAGCGGTGTAAGAGGCGCCGTTGTCGGTCTTGACCATGTTGATGGCAAAGGCATCATAGAGGCTGGGATCGCTCAGACGGTTAGTGATATTGGCCTCGGTCTGTCCGTCTCCGCCTATGTATTCCACCTTCAGGTTGAGCAGATCATCATATTTCTGGAGCAGGGGCTGGTAGGTGGAGCCCAGGAAGTTATCGGCGGAGTTGTAGATGTTCAGCCAAACGCTCTTCTCAGGATGTGCGGTGGCATCCAGCTGGTTGCTCACGGGAGCATACACCACGGTGGAATCCAGGAAGTCCTGATAGTTATCAGCGGTGACGGCCACGTTCAAAGCGTAGTAGGAACGGGCAGCCTCATCGTAGTAGAACACGTCGGAGCTGAGCACGTTGCCGGCATCGTCGGCGGTGCCTATACCGGTGTCCATGTCAACGCCGTCCAGAGCGTTGCGGAGAACACGCAGGGTCAGGTAAGCCTGAACGTCGGCGTGCTGGCTGATGGTTCCGCCGTAGCCGTTGGCAATAGCGGCGACAGCGTCGGAGTTGGCGTCATAACCGAAGGTGGGAACACCCTCAGCCTGGGACCAGCTGTTGAACATGGCCATGCCCATACCGTCATTGTTGGAGACAACCACATCTATCTGATCGCCGAAGGAAGAGGACCAGGTGAGGATGGCGTTGCCGGCGGTAGCGGCATCCCAAGTAGCGCCGGCGGAGTTCTTCATCTCCTGAGAGGCCAGCTCACGGACGACGTAAGTGGTGCCGTTTATCTCCAGAGTGCCGTCAACGACAGCAGTGGCGGAGCCGTCAACGTTGGTGCCGACAGGATCGCTGTTTATGTTGCCGTCAACCTCAACGGCAGTGCCCAGAGCGGAGCGAACGCCGCGGGTACGGGCAATGGAGTCGTTGTGACCGATATCGCCGATGGCCAGGACATATCCGATAACGCCGTCGCCGTTGCGGTCGATAGTGTCGATGTTGGCCTCAATGTAGTCCTTGACCATGGTTCCCTGGAGCTCAGCGCCCTGGTTGGCGTCGAAGCCCACATAGTAGGTATCCTCATTGAAGGTCAGGGCATCCATATCCAGCTCTCCGGTGGAGCTGTTGGAAGGCTGACGGTTGAACCACACAAGGGGCTTGTCCTTGTTGGCGACTTCAGCGGGAGCTTCTGCGGCGGGAGCCTCGGCGGCGGGAGCCTCGGCGGCATCATCGGCAGGAGCCTCTTCAGCGGGGGTCTCGGAACCGCCGCAGGCCGCCAGAGCGAACACCATGGCCAGAGCCAGAAGCAGTGCAAGCAGCTTTTTCATTGTACTTTTCCTCCATAAAAAAATTAACAGTCAGGCCTCAAAAGCCTTGTGTATTGATTTTACCAAAATACTGATAAAAAACAATGTTTTTATTCACACAAAATACGCAAAATCTTTCGCGCATCCGTCTATTTTGCCAAATTGCTTTTTAGGTTTTTGTTGCTTTTTTACAAAGTTCTTTTCACAGCCTGAAATTTGTTTCTAAAATATTCCGGGTCGGAGCAGATTCAAAGGGTTTGAAATTTCAAGGCCATGCCGCTATAATGATACCGTCCCCAAGGGACGGACAAATAAGAGAGCTATTCCGGTGATTCTGCCGGACATGCGTCAAAGCTGGAGGTGGGCTCTGTGAGCAGGGTCATAGCCGTAGGAGATTTCTCCGCACCCGAACTAGATATATATGCGAGGCTTACGGAAAACCAGCTGGCGAACCGGGCCGACCCTGACAACGCCCTTTTTGTAGCGGAAAGTCCGGTGGTGATAGAGCGGGCCCTGGATTCCGGCTGTGTGCCGGTATCCTTTTTAATGGAAGAAAAGCATGTGGAAGGCAAGGGTCGTCCCCTGATAGAGCGCTGCGGCGACGTGCCGGTTTACGCTGCTCCCCTGGATGTGCTGGTGCAGCTCACCGGCTTTCACCTGACCCGGGGCATGCTCTGCGCCATGCGGCGGCCGAAGCTGCCTTCCGTTGACCAGGTTTGCGCAGGGGCCAGCCGTCTGGCGGTGCTGGAAAACGTGATGAACCCCACAAATATTGGAGCTATCTTTCGCTCCGCCGCCGCCCTGGGTATGGATGGGGTGCTTCTCACCGCTGCCAGCAGTGACCCTCTGTACCGCCGGGCCATAAGGGTGAGCATGGGCACGGTGTTTCAGGTGCCCTGGACCTATCTGCCCCAGGATGAGGACTGGACGCAGCTGCTGCACGTCCTGGGCTTCAAAACCGCAGCCATGGCTCTTTGGGAGGACTCGGTCACTCTCAGCGACCCGGCCCTCAACGCCGAGGAAAAGCTGGCAATAGTGATGGGCACCGAGGGGGACGGCCTGGCAGCCTCCACTATAGCCCATTGCGACTACACCGTGCGCATACCCATGGCCCATGGGGTGGACTCTCTGAACGTGGCGGCGGCCAGCGCCGTGGCCTTTTACCAGCTGGGCACAGTGAACAGGAGGGCTGAATAGCATGAACAAAGAAGAGCGCCTGGAAGCTTTTGAAAAGATGCTGGCAGATATAGAGAAAAACTATGCCGACATGCAGCAGAAAATGGATGCCCTGAAGGCTCAGGGCAAGGAGAAAAGCGCCACCTACCGGCAGTTAATGGGCAACAAACTGATGTATAAACAGATGCTCTTTATGTACGAACTCTACGGTCTGAAAGATAAGGAATAAACAGTGAAAAGGGAGGCAAACGCCTCCCTTTTCACTGTTTATTGTATGCTGTCTCAGGCCTCGCTGAAGGGCTTCATCTGGGCAAAGAGAAAGACCCCGCAGGACACCAGCCAGTAGCAGTTGTATAGCAGCTCCTCCAGACTCAGCTTTTTCCCGTCCTGGTACCACTTGGATATGATGCCGCTTATGGCGGAGATGCTGAAGGTCAGGGCATAGTCAAAGTTGGGCGTGTCCGGCTCCAGGCCGAATATCTTGGTAAAGATAGGAGCGTAAAAAACCTTCAGCTTTTCCACGAATCCGGAATTCAGGCCGTTGGAGATGATGAAAAAGAGCTTTTCCCCTTCGTCCTCCAGGATGCCCGCATAGCGTTTGGCAAACTCCTTCAGACTCATGGGAAAGCCGCCGGGGAAGACCTGGGATATTTTTTTCTTAACATCCTCCAGCATCTGCTTTTCCGCCTGGTCCCTCAGGTCGTTCATGTCCATGAAGTACTGGTAGAAGGTGCTGCGGTTGACCCCGGCAGCCTTGGAAACACTGATAACACTGAGTTTTTCCCTGTTCATCAGCAGCTTCCAATAGGCGTCCGTAATACCCCTGCGGGTTTTCTCTGTCAGTTCCGGCTGCTTGTTCATACACTTTCCTCCATCCGACACAAAAAAGGATATTGTTGGTTGATAATCAAAAACTGGAATGCTACAATCTATTATACGGCAGTCTGTCGGATGATTCAAGACTTTGTATTTTTTTGCTTCTTTCGGGAGGTTGAACACATAATGTATCGTTACAGAGCCGGAATAGACATCGGCTCAACCACAGTAAAACTGGTCGTTTTAAATGAAGAGGGCGATATCCTTTTCAGCGATTACCGCCGCCACCGGGCCCACACCCAGGAGACTCTGGCGGAGCTGCTCTCCGACGCCCGGAAGATAACCGGAGAATGTGAGCTCACGGCGGGCATAACCGGCTCCGGCTCAATAAATCTGGGCAAGGCTCTGGATATAAAATTCGTACAGGAGGTCGTGGCTGTGGCCACGGCTTTGCAGCATACCGCACCCCAGACCGACGTAGCCATAGAGCTGGGGGGCGAGGATGCCAAGATAATATACTTCACCGGCGGGCTGGAAGAGCGGATGAACGGCGTATGTGCCGGAGGCACCGGCTCCTTTATAGACCAGATGGCCTCTCTTCTCCAGACCGACGCCGCCGGGCTGGACGCCGAGGCGACCAACTATAAGCAGATATACCCCATTGCCGCCCGCTGCGGTGTCTTTGCCAAGACGGATATCCAGCCCCTTATAAACGACGGGGCCACAAAAGCCGACCTGGCTGCCTCCATTTTCCAGGCAGTGGTGAACCAGACCATCTCCGGTCTGGCCTGCGGCAAGCCCATTCGGGGCTGCGTAGCCTTTCTGGGCGGACCTCTCCACTTCCTGCCGGAGCTGAAGAAGGCTTTTATACGCACCCTGCATCTCACTCCCGAGACCACCGTGGACCCGGAAAACTCCCACCTCTTTGCCGCTTTGGGCGCAGCCCTGGAGGCAGAGGATGCCGAAAGCCACAGCATGGATGAACTCATAGAGCGCCTTTCCTCCGGTGTGAAGATGAACTTCGAGCTAAAGCGCCTGCCCGCCCTCTTTGCCGATGAGGCGGAATACGAGTCTTTCTGCCGCCGCCATGAGAAGGCTGTGGTGCAGAAGGCCCCGGTGGAGACTTACAGCGGCGACTGCTTTTTGGGCATAGACGCCGGCTCTACCACCACCAAGCTGGCCCTTATCGGCTCGGAAGGTCAGCTGCTCTATTCCTACTATTCAAATAACCAGGGGAACCCCGTGCGCACCGCCATGGAGGCCATCGACAAGCTGCGCTCTCTGCTTCCTGAGAGGGCCCGCATAGTCCGCTCCTGCTCCACCGGCTACGGCGAGGACCTGCTGAAATCCGCCTTCGCCCTGGACGAGGGGGAGGTGGAGACCATTGCCCACTGCACCGCCGCCGCCTTTTTTGACCCACAGGTGGACTGTGTGCTGGACATCGGCGGCCAGGACATGAAGTGCATAAAGCTGAAGAACAACTCCGTGGACACCGTGCTTCTGAACGAGGCCTGTTCCTCCGGCTGCGGCTCCTTTATCGAAAACTTTGCCAATTCCCTGGGCTACAGCGCAGAGGACTTTGCAAAGGAGGCCCTCTTTGCCCAGAACCCAGTGGACCTGGGCACCCGCTGCACCGTGTTCATGAATTCCAACGTAAAGCAGGCCCAGAAGGAAGGGGCCTCCGTTCAGGACATCTCCGCCGGTCTTGCCTATTCCGTCATCAAAAACGCCCTTTATAAGGTCATAAAGCTCACCGATCCCTCCCAGCTGGGCAGTCATATCGTTGTCCAGGGCGGCACCTTCTATAATAAAGCGGTGCTCCGGGCCTTTGAGGCCATAGCCGGGGTGGAGGTCACCTGCCCGGATATCTCCGGCATAATGGGTGCCTTCGGCGCCGCTCTCATCGCCCGGGAACGCTATACCGGCCAGGAGAGCAGCATGCTGCCCCTGGAGGAGATTGTCAATCTCAAGTACACCACCGCTACCGCCCGCTGCGGCCGCTGCTCCAACAACTGCCTGCTGACGGTAAACAAGTTCCCCGGCGGCCGCCGCCATGTCACTGGCAACCGCTGCGAGCGGGGCTTGGGCGGCTCTTCTCAGCTGAAGCGGGCCCCCAGCATGGTGGAATACAAGCAGCAGCGTATCTTCGACTATCCCCCTCTGGAGGATGCTCCCCGGGGCGTCATTGGTATACCCAGGGTGCTGAACATGTGGGAGAACTACCCCTTCTGGGCCACCTTCTTCAAGGCCCTGGGCTTCAGAGTGGAGCTCTCTCCCCTCTCCTCCCGGAAGATTTACCAGCTGGGCATGGAGTCCATCCCCTCGGAGTCGGAGTGCTATCCGGCAAAGCTGGCCCACGGCCATGTCCAGTGGCTCATCGACCAGGGCATCAAGACTATCTTCCACCCCTGCGTCTTTTACGAGCACCAGGAGACCCCGGGAGCCCAGAACCACTATAACTGCCCTGTGGTAGTCTCCTACCCTGAGAACCTGAAAAACAATGTGGAGGCCGTGGCCGACGGGGACGTGCGCTATATCCGCCCCTTCATAGCCTTTACCTGCGAGCGGGTGGCCGCCGACCGGCTGGTGAAGCTCTGCCGGGAAGAGTGGGACATTCCGGAGCAGGAAGTGCGCCATGCGGTAAAGCTGGCCTGGGCCGAGCAGCACCGGGCCAAGGACGACGTGCGCCGTCGGGGCGCAGAGCTTTTGAAAGAGATGGAAGAGCAGGGCGGCCGGGGCATAGTCCTGGCGGGACGTCCCTACCACATCGACCCGGAGATAAACCACGGTATCCCCCAGCTCATAGCCTCCTACGGCCTCACCGTCTTTACCGAGGACAGCCTTCCCATAGACTTTGTCCCCGGCCGCCCCATCCGGGCCAACGACCAATGGGTCTACCACTCCCGGCTTTATACCGCGGCGGAGTTCGTCTCCCACCGGGACGACCTGGAGCTCATCCAGCTCAACTCCTTCGGCTGCGGTCTGGATGCCGTCACCACCGACCAGGTCTCCGAGATATTGGAGGGCAGCGGCAAGCTGTACACCGTTTTGAAGATAGACGAGGTGAACAATCTGGGCGCCGCCCGTATCCGGGTGCGCAGCCTTATCGCCGCCATGAACATGCGCCGGGACAAGAATGTCCACGCCAAGCCCCGGCCCGCTGCATACCACCGCACCGTGTTCACCCAGCAGATGCGCCGGGAGGGCTGGACCATCATCGCCCCCCAGATGAGCCCCATACACTTTGACATTTTGGAACCGGTATTCCGCAAGCACGGCTACAACGTGGTCATTCTGGATAACGACAACCGCTCTGCCATAGACACGGGACTTAAGTACGTGAACAACGACGCCTGCTTCCCCGCCATGACCGCCGTGGGCCAGATAATGGAGGCTGTGCTCTCCGGCCGTTACGACACCGACCATCTGGCCATAGCCATGACCCAGACCGGCGGCTGCTGCCGGGCCAGCAACTATGTGGGCTTTATACGCCGGGCCTTGGACAAGGCCGGGCTGTCACACATCCCCGTCATCTCCCTCAATGCCAACGGCATGGAGAAGAATCCCGGCTTCAAGCTCTCCCCCTCCCTCATTCTGGACGCCGGCCATGCCGTGGTCTATGGAGATTTGTTCATGCGCTGCCTGTACCGGGTGAGGCCCTACGAGCTCACTCCCGGCTCCGCCAATGAGCTGTACATAAAGCTGAGGGACAAGTGCATCCTCTCCCTGACCCAGCCCGGCGCCGCTCCCGGCTACAAGGAGCTTTGCCATGAGATAGTGGAGAGCTTTGACAAGTTCCCCATAGATGAGAGCATCCGCAAGCCCAGAGTGGGCGTGGTGGGCGAGATACTGGTGAAGTACATGCCTCTGGCCAACAACCACCTGGTGGACCTGCTGGAGAGCGAAGGGGCAGAGGCGGTGGTGCCGGATCTGATGGACTTCCTCAACTACTGCGTGTACAACAACGACTATAAGCACCGCTTCCTGGGCAAGAGCTGGACCTCCTCCGCCACGGCAAAGCTGGGGGTGTCCATCATCCGCAGCCTGCGCAAGCCCGCCCTGGAGGCCCTGGAAAAGAGCCGCCGTTTTGAGCCCCCCATGCCCATTGAGAAGATAGCGGAACTGGCAAAGCCCTTCCTGTCCATCGGCAACCAGTACGGCGAGGGCTGGTTCCTCACCGGTGAGATGGCAGAGCTTATTCTCAGCGGCACCCCCAACATCGTGTGCATCCAGCCCTTCGCCTGCCTGCCAAACCACGTGGTGGGCAAGGGCGTCATCAAAGCCCTGCACAAGACCTATCCCAGGGCCAACATTGCCGCCGTGGATTACGACCCCGGCGCCAGCGAGGTCAACCAGCTCAACCGCATAAAGCTGATGCTCTCCGCCGCCATGAAGGACCTGCATCATCAGCAGGAGCTGGAGGAACAGTCCGCCGCCTGCGCTGCGGGAAAGTAATGCTTTTATACCCATAGAAAGCAATTCGTCTGTATGTAAAAGGAGCGTTGCAAATTCTTTTTTGCAGCGCTCCTTTTTTATCTGTTCAGCATACCGCCAGCAATATCTGATAATACCCAAGCATCAAAAGGGCAAACAGCAGGGACGGAATTATGCTCTTTCGTATCAGCTCCCCCATACTGACTCCGTAGTAATCCGCCGCCACCACCAGGCACACATGCACCGGCGAGATCTGACTGGCCGCATGGCTCATGCACATGAGCAGCACCATCAGCGGCACTCCTCCATCCATGGCGGCAAAGGCTAGGGGTGTGCCCAGGGCAATTATTCCCGAGGCTCCGCTGATTATGCCGCCCAGGAAAAAGAGCAGGGCAAACACCATATACATTGGCACCGGCAGCACAGACAAGGTCTCCGGCATGCGCTCCAGCACTCCGGTGCAGCCTATAAATTCCTTCAGTACCAGCACCAGGAAGGTGTTAAGTATTAGTTTTATCTCAAAGGCGCTTATAATGAAGCGGCCAAGCTCACCCGGCTTAAAGCGGCAGACCAGAGCCATGGCCAACATGGATATGAGGCTTGCAGGCACCACCGAGATATTGAAAACCAGTATAAGCCCTATTATCAGCAGCAGTGGCCACAGATGCAGCAACAGCTTTACCATGTCGCCCCGGCGGTTTTCACTCTCGGGTGTTCCGGGATCTCGAGGCAGCCGGTGCAGATAAGGGAAATAACCCAAGGCTGCCAGCATCAGGGTAGGTACTATCATGCCCAGCATGAACTTTGGCAAAGGCACCTGGGAAATGCTGGTCATAATCAGCACGCCGGAATAAGTGGGCAGAATGCTTTCGGGAATGTGGCGCATCCAGCTGGTCACAAAAGCCTGTTCCTTGGGTTTGAGATAGCCGTCGGTGGAATCCTTTACAATATCTGCGCAGAGGATCATTGCCGCCGCCGAAGGCAGCAGACCTATAAATACCGGAGCTCCCCCTGCATTGACTCGCCGGTTGTGAAAGATACCGTTGAGGTCCTGCTGAGCCTGCTTTATCATCTGCCGGGATTCCAGCATCCGCTGGAGGTAGGTGATAAGATACAGAGATACCAGAACCTGGAATGAATTCCAGTCCGTAAACACTCTGAGCGTTTGACGCAGCATTATGCCGGGGCTGAGTCTATAGAGCAGCGCCGTAGCCAAGAGTCCGCCCAGCATAGCCTGACACAACGGCCGTTTTATCGCCAGCAGAATCACTATGACTGCAAAGACCCCTGCAAGGTACAGAAGTTCCATAGGCACTCTCTCCCTTTTTCTGACATACGCCACATTTTACCAGAAGCAACATATTTTGGCAAGCCGCCCCATCTGGATAAAGCAGAACTGCCCTGCCAACATTAAAAGCGTTGGCGGGGCAGTTTCGGGTTTGCCGATTTAATTATTTTGTCAGGCTGTCCAGCTTGGCAGTGAAGTCTGCAAGGCTGCAGCTGGCCCTGAACCATATGGGTTCAAAGTCCTCGCTGGAGTCCTGGGCCTGGACCTGGACCTGGATCTGGGTCTCGGCTCCTGCAACATCATAAGCTTCCGCTTCCATGGTATTCTCCTCAGGAGCAGGCTGCTCGACCGGCTGGGACGGTTCCACACTTGCCGGGTCCTCGGCAGTCTCCAAAGGATCGATGATTATCTCCGCCAGGGAGAAGTACAGCTCCTCTCCGTAGACCTTCACCACGACCTCACAGGGTATATCGTCAAAGACCATGGCTATCACATAGCTTCTGTCGCACTGGCCCTCAGGCAGCTGAGCTTCCTCAGGTGCGGCGCCGTTTTCATCTTCCATGCCCATGAGCTGGAGCAGCAGCTCTCTGCTGCCTTCCTTGTCGTCCATCATGTCATACTCCTCTGCATCGGGGCAGGGAGTGGGACTTACCTGGGGCAGCTCCCCGGTGCTCTGTACCGCATCGGCCTTGTCGTCTGCGTTGCCGTCATCCTGAGGCGGTACGGTCTCGGCCGGGGTCAGCTCCATAAGGGAGGGGAACAGGCTGAACACTCTGTCAGGCGCCTTCTTGTGCACTTCGCCGCTGATCTCAGACTGGCTGCCGGTCTCCGGCTGCTGGGCCTGGCCGGTCTCCGCCGCTTGGAACTGGGAAGCGCTTCCCTGCTCCTCCTCTGCCGCCGCTGCCGGCTGCTCTGTCTGGTCGGGAGTGGGCAAGGGCTCATTGTAGGGCGTAGGAGTGGGCGTAGGAGTGGGCGTCGGTGCCGGCGTGGAAACCACCACCGGGCTGGGGCTGGGAGTTGCCTGGTTGATAATGACCCGGTTCTGGTTTGAGCTGTCCTCACTTCCGGAGGAAATGGGATTACGCCAGTCGGCATTGGGGTCCACCGTGGGGACCGGAGTGGTGATTATGGTGCCCTCGTTCACGGCCGTGGTCCCTGTCTGGGGAAGGGTGGCCGTCTGCACATTGGGGCTTTCGGTAGACACCGGGCTGGGCGTGGGGCTGGCCGTAGGCGCCGGGGTCTGGGTGCTTTCAGGAGCAGCGCTCTCCGTCACGGTCTGCGTCTGGGTGCTGTTCGCAGCGCTCCTGGCCATAACCACGGATTCCGCCCGCTCGCCGGGATTCAGTCCCACAGCGGCAGCTATGACCAGAGCCATGCAGGCCGCCGTGGCCAGAAGGTTTCTGACCGGTCTGGAAATCTTAATGCTTTTGCGGCCGTTGTTTTTACCGTTTCTGCCGGTACGGCCATTCCTCTTTATCATCTCGCTGCGGCGGACCGAGGCCATTATATCCTCATGGAGCCCGTCGGGCAGTTCTTCCATATCCTCTTCCATCAATCCGGAAATATCCGCCATAAGCTGACGCATTTGGCTACAGGAAGGACAGCTTGCGAGATGAACCGCCAGTGCCTTTCGTTCCTCCACACTGAGCTCATCGTCCAACGAGCGGCTTATAAGCTCCTGGTAGTAGTCACAGTTTCTCATGGCAGTTCACCTCCTCTCGTTTTTCCAGACGATGCAAATTCAGGAATGTTCCCGTCTTTTATAAGATAATCGCAAAGCTTTTTTCTGCCTCTGAATATACGGGACTTGACGGTGCCCACTTCTATATTCAGCGCTGCGGCTATCTCATCGTAACTCAGGCCCTGTATTTCCCTGAGAAGCAGGATTTCCCTGTAATCCTCAGGCAGGGCTTTGAGCCCCCGGCGCACGCTCTCTCTGGTGAGGCTCCTCTCCAGCAGCAGCTCCGGGCTCTGGCTGTTGTCGGCGATGTCCAGCTGCACGTCGTCTCCCCCGTCGTCCTCCACGGAGAGGGACACGGTAGGCCGACGGCTGCGGCTTCTCAAAAAGTCCAGGCACAAATTGGACACTATCCTGGTCAGCCACACGGAGAACTTACTGTCTCCTCTGAAGCCGGACAGGGAGTTGTAAGCCTTGATAAAGGCCTCCTGGGTCATGTCCGCCGCATCCTCGCTGTTGCCCAGGATACGCAAAGCCACGTTATAAACTTTCTTTTCGTATTCAAGTACCAGCTCTTCAAAAGCGTTGACGTCACCTTTAAGTACCTGCTGCACTATAAGGTATTCCTGCTCTCGTGTCAAGCCGCCACCTCCTGTTTGTCTGTCCGCTCCGTCCTTTCTTACGGCGCTCAGATCAGATCCCTTTTTATTCCTTCGGCAATGCGCCGCAGTTCATCCAAAGTCTCCACATGTACCAGCTGCTGCTTGTAGTATACCGAGTGGGCCACTCCGTGGAGGTACCAGGGCAGCTGGTGCCTGGCCTCCAGACATGCTATCCGCTCCCCGACCCGGGAGCTCAGCTCCTCTATCTGCGAAACTGCCCTGTCGATCCGCTCTCTCAAAGGCGGGAGCTCCGGCACCGGCTCTCCCTTCAGAAGGGCATTGGCCTGCCGGAAAAGCCAGGGGTTGCCGAAACTGCCTCGGCCTATCATGGCCATGTCGCAGCCGGTATAGCGGAGGATATGCTCCGCATCCTCCGGAGTAAAGATGTCCCCGTTTGCCGTCACGGGGATGTCCACGGCCTTTTTCACATCTCTTATGATATCCCAGTCCGCCCGGCCGGCATACATCTGGACCCGGGTCCTGCCGTGGACGGCAATGGCGTCGGCCCCGGCCTGTTGGCACATGCGGGCAAATTCCACCGCATTCACGCTGCCGTTATCCCAGCCCTTGCGGAATTTCACCGTCACCGGCGCATCCACCGCCTGCTTCACCCGGCTGATTATCTCCCCGGCCAGGTCCATGTGGCGCATCAGGTCCGAGCCGTCCCCGGACTTTACTATTTTGCCCACCGGGCAGCCCATGTTGATGTCCACTATGTCCGCCCCGGAGAGCTCCAGGGCCATTTGGGCCGCCTGGGCCATTATCTCCGGCTCATGTCCGAAAAGCTGCACGGCGCAGGGGTGCTCGTCCTCCGGGATGTACAGCAGTGACTTTGTCTTCTCGTCCTTATATACCAGAGCCTTTGCGCTGACCATCTCCGTAGTGGTGAGGGCCGCTCCCTGTTCCCGGCATACCCGGCGGAAGGCGAAGTCCGTCACCCCCGCCATGGGGGCCAGGCTCAGCCTCCCGGCTATCTCCACTTTTCCTATCTTCACCATGTCATGTCCAGTCCCACCGGGCAGTGGTCGGAGCCCATGAGTTCGGGGAGGATGTAGGCGTCTTTGATGTTGTCTCTCAGCCGGTCGGAGACCACGAAGTAGTCTATACGCCAGCCCACGTTCCGCTCCCGTGCCGCCGCCCTGTAGCTCCACCAGGAATAAGCGTCGGTCTTATCCGGGTAAAGGTAGCGGAAGCTGTCGGTAAAGCCGGCATTTAAAAGCTCCGTGAACTTTTCTCTCTCCTCATCGGAAAAGCCCGGATTTCCCCGGTTGGTCTTAGGGTTTTTAAGATCTATTTCCTCATGGGCCACGTTCATGTCTCCGCAGACTATCACCGGTTTCTTCTTGTCCAGCTCCTTCAGGTACTCTCTGAAGTCGTCCTCCCAGCTCATGCGGTAGTCCAGACGTTTCAGGCCGTCCTGGGCGTTGGGAGTGTACACGCACACCAGGTAGAAATTCTCATATTCCAGGGTGATGCAGCGGCCCTCTTTGTCGTGTTCCTCTATGCCTATGTTGTAGTTGACGGAGAGGGGCGTGTGCTTTGTGAATATGGCGGTACCGGAGTAGCCCTTTTTCTCCGCGTAGCACCAGTAGCTCTCATAGCCGGGCAGGTCCGGCTCCAGCTGTCCCTGCTGGAGCTTGGTCTCCTGAAGGCAGAAGAAGTCGGCGTCCAGGCTCCAGAATACGTCTTCAAAGCCCTTTTTGTATACGGCTCTCAGGCCGTTCACGTTCCAGGAAATAAATCTCATTTTGCTGTCTCCTTATCTCTGAGACTTTCGGCGTATCCCCGGGCATCCCTCAGTGCGGCAAAGCGCATCCGCTCCAGGGGCGGTGCCGAGAGGTCCAGGGTCTTTTCCGTCTTTTCCGCCACCAGGCGGTTTATTTTTATGCCTTCGGCGGAGAACTTGGCCTCATAGTCGGTCATTACTATCTCTCCACCCTGGCTGTGCAGGTCATTGGTGATCTCCGACAGCTGCCAGCCCTCTCTCTCCAGCTGCTCAATCGACCACTGGAACAAGGGCAGGTTGTCGGTCTTGAAGTGAATCTGTCCGCCAAAGGGCAGTATTGCGGCATATCTCCGCAGGAAGCCCGGATAAGTGAGACGGAACTTTGCGTCCCGGCTTTTTGGCCAGGGATCGCAGAAGTTTATGTATATTCTGTCCGCTTCACCCTCTTCAAACATTTCGCAGAGTCCGGCAGCGTCGCCGTTTATGAAGCGCAGATTGTCCAGTCCCCTCTCCATGGCACGCTCCATGGCAATTATCATGGCGTCGGGCACCTTCTCCACGGCCACATAAAAGACCTCCGGCATACTTGCGGCGGTATCCACAGTGAAGCGTCCTTTGCCGCAGCCCAGCTCCAGATAGAGCTTTTCCGCCTCTCTGTTCATTATCTCGCTTCCGGCGGCTTTCCACCGGCCTTTCAGTTCCTCAGGCCGGTCTATTATAAGCTCTGCGCATTTCTCCATTCTGGGCTCCAGGTTGGGCCGCTTCCTCATTCTCATCGGATCACACTCCTTATTCCAGCATACCACAAGCGGATAAAAACATCAATGAAAAATGACTTGCTTTACTGTCTGTCTTGTTGTATAATGTTTTAGGCCTTGAGACCGGAGAGCCTTGATTCTTTGGGCATTTCCCGGTTTTTTCCTTCCTTACCATCCTTAATTTTCCTTAATAAAAATTAAGAATTTCCCAGGTGCATCAAGGCCAAAAACCATTGAAAATACTGTATCCGGGTGTAGCGCAGTTGGTAGCGCGCGTGGTTTGGGACCACGATGCCGGGGGTTCAAGTCCCTCCACTCGGACCAGCGTCGGAGCAAGCTTCATATCGCTTGCTCCGATTTTTATGCCCATGGCAAAAAATCAGAGTGCGCTCATTCCGCTGCTCCTCCTTTCCAAATCGAACCCGTGCTGCGCACCGGGCTTCAATTTGGTTTTTGGACGCGGGTTTTGGTGACATATCCCCCAAACAAGCCGAAGATTTGCCTCCGGGCGGCGATGCAAGCATCGCTGCCCGGGGGCAGTGTCTGTCGGTGTGACTTTTTCAGGCCAGGAACTCCGCCAGCTCTTTCACCGTTTTGAAATAGTACCGGCAGTTTTGGCGCATGAAGCTCTCTATCTGGGGAATGTCGCTTGCCCAGCCGGCGGCGGCAAAGTCAACGCCGCAGGAGGCGGCCATGTCATAGCCCGGCTTCAGGTCGTCTATCATCAGCAGTTCCTCCGGCTTCAGGTCGAAGCGCTCCATGATGTCCTTCAGGGGAAAGGGATTGGGCTTGCGCTCGTTCAGGGGCCGGCTCCAGCCGTACACTGCATCCGGCTCCGGCAGGGAATTTTCCCTGTAGTCCCTGAGTATGTAATTCTCAAAGGAGTGGGACACCACACAGATGAGGCCTCCCTGAGAGCGCTGGCGCTCCATTATCTCCCTCATCCCCGGATAGGCCTGGGGAATATGCTCCTTCACATAGTCGGTCCAGAACACCACTTCCCTGTCCATATCCTCCTCGGTCATGCCGAATTCCTCCTTGCACATCTGCACAAAGCCGGGGTGGAAATTTTTCAGGAAGTACTCCTCCAGGGAGCAGCGGCGCTCCGGGTAGTGGAGGCTCAGATATTTCACGAAGCAGGGGTAATGTATGGTGGCGGTGCTGTTGACCACGGTGTCGTCGTGGTCAAAGACAAGGCATTTGTATCTCATATAACTTCTCGCAGAATCAAGTTCATCCGTGTTTCTTTTTTTCTTTTTCCAGCACGGTAACCGCAAAAATTGCTATGCAAAGTACCACAACGCAAATTACAGTTCCGCTGGCTGACAGTTTGGGATTGATAAATCCGGTAAAGCCGTTTGCCACGGCAAGAATAATCAGGCACAAGCATATTGCTAAGGCCAGCTTGGAAAATGCAGAATAATCTTTCATATCTGCTCCCTCTCAATAGAACGTGGCTACGGGCTGTTCGGGGGCCTCGCAGCTCTCGGCGGAGATATAGCTGAGGACGGGTCCCCGGCGGTTGTAGGCCCGGTGGAACTTGAACTCCACCTTGGCGGTGAGTATCATCCAGCTGTCGTCCTTCACGGTGTTTGCCTTGTCCCACTGGCAGACCAGAGCGGCGAACTGGATATCCTCCACGCAGCAGGTCATCACATGGCGGCCCACCACGAAGCAGTTGGCGGGCAGCTTTTTCCGCACCAGGCAGCGGCACTTGAAGCGCACGGTCTTGCCTTCGTACTTCTTGGGCTCGTCGGCCATATCCCGGTAGAAGAGGGCGAAGTCCTCGTCCCCTATCTCCACTATGGGGGCGTTCAGGTCATAGGGCAGGGGGTCTTCAATGTCATCATATACCACCTTGCCGTTCTTGGCCTCGTAGGCGATATCCGCCCGGCGGGAGGCCCCCCGGACTATCTTGTGGAAGGCCATCTTGTCCATGGTCTTCTCGTCAAAGCGGTTGAAGACCACCAGCTCTGCGCTCTTCATTTTGTCATAGACCAGCTGGCGCATGTTGCTGTTGTAGCTTAAAAATGTAGTGGAGTCGGCAAACATGAACTCCTGATATACCATCCAGTTTTCCGGCATGGCGTTGTAGAGCACATCCAGCATCCACATGCCGTTGTACTCCACCACCACCCGCTCGGCCCTGGTCTCGGCCAGCCATTTCTCCAGGTTCTCCCTGGTCAGGCTGTCCTGGTCCTCCACCACCCGTATCTGCACGGTGTCGGAGGCAAACTGCTCCGGGGCGTATTCCTCTTCCCCCTCTTCGCAGACCAGCAGCAGGGTCTTCTCCCCATTGCAGAAGCGCCGGTCCTCCAGAGTCTCCTGGATGAACTTGGTCTTGCCCCCCTCCAGGAAGCCGGTGAAGAGGTATACAGGGACGTCTTTTCTGTTACTCAATATTAAACAGCTCCTTCAGTGCCTGTTCCTTCAGCTTGGAACCGATGACGCAGAAGCGCCCGGTGACGGCGGCGGCGCCCCGGCGGATATCGCTCTCGCCGGGCACGTAGTCAAAGTATATCCAGTCCCCGTCGCTGGAGTCCAGGATGCCCTTGGCTCTCAGCACGGTGCCGAAGCGTTCCTCATCGCCCAGGGCGGACAGCAGGCTGCGCAGCTCCTCCTCGCTGAACTTTCTGGGCGTCTCCATGCCCCAGCTGGTGAATATCTCGTCGGCATGGTGGTGGTGCTCGTGGTCGTGGTCATGGCAGCCGCAAGTGCAGTTCTCATCATGCTCGTGATGGTGGTGCTCATGCTCCTCATGCTCGTGGTCGTGATGATGCTCGTGCTCATGGTCATGGCAGCCGCAGCTGCATTCCTCATCGTGGTCGTGGTGGTGCTCGTGTTCCTCATGCTCATGGTGGTGTTCATGATGCTCCTGAGCCAGCCGCTCCATCTCCGCCTTCAGACCGTTTTCATCCATGGCCTCGGCTATCTGCTTGCCGGAGATCTTGTCCCAGGGAGTGGTGATGAGTCCGGCATGGTCGTTCAGGCCCTTCAGCAGCTCGGTGGCGGCCAGTATCTTCTCGGGAGAGGCGGTGTCGGTACGGCTCATAACGATGAGGTCGGCGTTTTCAACCTGGTCGTTAAAGAACTCGCCGAAGTTTCTCATGTACATGCGGCACTTGCCGGCGTCCACTACAGTGACCTTTGCGCCTATCTGGGCCCCCTCTACGCCGGAGACGGCCTTTGCCACGTCGCTGAGCTTGCCCACGCCGGAGGGCTCGATGATTATACGGTCGGGAGCGTAATCCGCCATCACCTTTTTAAGGGCCTTGGTGAAGTCTCCCACCAGGGTGCAGCAGATGCAGCCGGAGTTCATTTCGGTGATCTCCACCCCGGCGTCCTTCAGAAAGCCGCCGTCAATGGCTATCTCGCCGAACTCGTTTTCAATGAGCACCAGCTTCTCGCCCTGATAGGCCTCGGCTATCAGCTTGCGGATAAGGGTGGTCTTGCCTGCGCCCAGAAAACCGGAAAAAATGTCTATCTTAGTCATGGTTATGCCTCCATGTATTTTATTTCGAGAGGGTATTATATCACTTTTTTTATTTTTTACAATAGAAGAAAGGGCCTTTTCCGGCCCTTTCCCTCCATTATTCACAGTTTGTCAAAGTTTAATTCAGGCTGAAGTTCCGCCGTTTTCCGCCCCGTCTTTTCCCGCCTCGGTGTTTTTTCTCCCTGCCGGGAAGTCCAGTATCCACAGTACCGCCCCCAGGGCAGCATAGACATAATAATAGGCAGCCACATCAATGGCCATATATACCGCAGTATTGACATAGCCCCCTTGTCCCATAAACGCCCCCGGGCCAATGCCGTATATGGCTGAGATGCTCACGGTGACCATCTGTATACACACCGGCAGCAGAAACAGAGCGACGGCTCCTATGAGCCCCAGCAGCCCCCGGCGGGCATATTTCACCCAGGGTCTGTTCAGAGGCTTTGCCTTTAAAATCATTGCCAGGCTCTGAACGGCGGTCCATCCCAGGGCCAGCATATACATGGGCTTGAGAGTACAGTTTAGCAGCAGCCCGGGCAGCATTTCAAAATAAGCAGCCTGGATCTCCAATATCTCCGGCCTCAGCAGCTTGTAGCAGACAAACAGGAACAAGAACAGCCCGAAGGAGACCGCCAGCCGCCGGTACTCCCGGCGCCTGTCCTCCATCTGGGGCGTGCCATATAGCAGGGCATTGGCATCGGTGTCCAGGGCGGCGGCAATGTCCAGCAGCATGTCTATATCCGGCCGGGTGCAGCCGTTTTCATAGTTGGAGACGGTCTGCCTCGTCACATGCAGCCTCTCCCCCAGCTCCTCCTTAGTCAGGCCTCTGGCACAGCGCAGTTCCTTGATGTTTTTACCTATGTCCCGCATTGCTCTCACCTCGGTATTATCATAGCATCTGAGGCGGGAAATGTTACGCAAGGAAGCTTTTACACAGGCTTTATATAAACAGAAAAAATTTTGGGGCACTTTTGTGCCCCAAAAACGTCAGAACTTATATACCTTAGGTGGGTTAGTGAAGGAATAAAGCGTGGCAGTTACATTACGCAGATACCACACCTCGGTGTTCCCGTCGTCCGGGGAGTACATGGCCTGCAGCTCGGGATAGGCTTCCAGCATGCTGACCCGGGCAGCTCTGTCGTCGTCCTCCACGGCGCTGGCCTCCACTCTCAGCCAGTCTCCGTCCACCATGGCGCATATCTCCAGTTTGGGATTGGCATGGAGCTGATGAGACACTGCCTTGGATTTTCCGGTCTGGATGTACAGCTTTCCCTTGTATAGGTTAACCGTACCAAAAGGACGCACTCTGGGCTGGCCGTCGTCACAGGTGGCCAGATAATAGGTTCCCGCCTTTTTCAGCATTTCATAAACTTCCTGCATAGTTATTCTCCACTCTGCCGCCAGTAATGTCAGCGCAGTTTCACCGGAATTATCCATATGCGGCCAATGGAAATTCCTTCATGCACTGCAATCCCCGCTGAAGAAGCAGGCGGCAGCTCTCCCAGTATGTAGCTCCACATTTTTCGCCTGTCCCTCTTGGTTATATTTTCTTTATACACCATGAATTTTATACCATTTTACAGCGGATTCCTTGACTTTTTTGTAAACATATTGTACAGTTGCCATGTAAGTCTGGATTTTTTATCTGCTCCCGGCCTATCTACCGGAACCCCAGCCAGCCTTTAAGGGAGAGTCTGAATTGAAGCTTAAAAATAGAGACAGAACTGTTTTAATAGTATTGCTCACCGTGCTGCTGTTTGCATGTATATGCATGCTCAGCCTACTGCTCATGAATATTGGCTCTGATGTGCTCTTTCAGTCCGCCGTTACACCCAGCCCATCACCCGTCCCAAGCCCCACAGCCACCCCGGAGCCCAGTCCGACGCCAACGCCCACGGCCACTCCGGAACCCACGCCGGAGCTCCGGGAGCCTACAGATCTGCTCATACTTGTGAATCCTTGGAACAAACTGCCTGAGGACTATCAGCCGGAGCTGGAGGAGATACCTCAGGCAGATACCGAAGACCCGCTGTATGTGGACGTGCGCTGTGCTGATGCACTCAAGCAGATGATAGACGACTGCGAAGCCGCCGGAAATCATCCTTACATATGCTCGGCTTACCGTTCTCTTGAAAAGCAGCAGTTCCTTTTCAACAACAAGATACGCCGCCTTGTCCTTGAGGGTACGGACCCGGACGAGGCCCCGGATATTGCCGCCATGAGCGTGGCAAAGCCCAACACCAGCGAGCATCAGCTGGGTCTGGCCGTGGACATAATCGACTTCTTTTATACCAATCTGGACAAGGGTCAGGAGGAAACTTCCACCCAGCAGTGGCTTATGGAAAATTCCTGGCGCTACGGTTTTATCCTCCGCTACCCCAACGGAAGCAGCGATATAACCGGCATCATCTATGAACCCTGGCATTACCGCTATGTGGGCGAGGAGGCCGCAGCGGAGATATATGAACTGGGAGTCACGCTGGAGGAATACCTGGACATGTTCTATGAGCCTCTGGAAAGCTCCGGAGAAGCCGAATAAAATCTGAAGTTTTAAAAATCAAGCAGCATTTTGCCCTTCGTAAAATGCTGCTTGATTTTTACTGCTTTCCGGGATTAGGCCCAGTCGCTCAGTCCTCGCCCTTGTATTTTCTCCTGGTGGCCAGGCCGCCCCGGATATGCCTCTCCGCCTTGTTTATGTCCAGCAGCTGCCGCACCTGCTTGTATAGTCCGGTGTTCAGCTTTGGCAGCCGCTCAGTTAGATCTTTATGTACCGTTGATTTTGAAATGCCGAACTCTGTGGCGGCGGAGCGGACGGTTGCCCGGTTATCAATGATGTATGCGGCCAGATCGCAGGCCCGCTCTTCGATATTTGTATACAAATACACCACTCCCCATACTCTCGTGCTTAATGTATATGAGAATATAGACCGCTATATGAAAAGCCCGGGCAGCATAGGTGTATGCGGTTTGCCTGGCATGAAGTATCTGTCCCCGCAATTACGCCATCCCTTCATAGATATAGCAGCTCCCCCCGCCTGGCCGTGCCGTGTGGGGGGAGCTGATGAGCTTTTGTTTTTTTATTTCGCCTGATATCACTCGGATAAGTCTTCTATTATCATTCTGACATGCTCCGCCTTGTTGGGTGGGAGTCTGGATATTGAATCGACCAGCTCCGCATTTATAGCAGGAGCATTGTTTCTATAATTAAAGAAATCCTTGGGTTCTATATTCAGGTATTCACATATATAAAAGAATCCATTCATGGACGGCATTGTACGCCCGTTTTCAATCTTGTTGATGTAGCTTGCGCTTTGTCCCAGAGACAAGCTCATGTCTCTTGCAGATACACCTTTTTCAAGTCTGAGTTGCGACAAGCGCTCAGCAAACCATTTAGTGTAATCCATCAAATTTACCTCTGCGAATAAAACATAGTGCTTATCTATATAATCTGTATTTTCATTAGCCTCTACCGAAAGTGCCTATTTTTATATTATAGTTCCTTAATTTGGAAAAATATGGAATTGCAGGCTATTTTTTTGGTTGACATATATAATCTCAGTATATATACTGAGTGCATAAGCTTTTTATATAAGGCTATTAAAAATTGCTAATTCTTTAAAAAGTTTAATGTTAGATTTTACTTAATAAGACCTTTCTCATGACGGCTTTCCATTGTCTATAAGAAGTCATGTAAGCAGCGAATTATTGAAGTGCTGTTTTTCTTTTCAGCACTTTTCTTAAACTTATATAAGCCCTTTTTATTATTCCCTGATATTACCTTTAAAATTTAATTGTAACTTTAATTTTTTATAAAGTTGTTAACAGAGGATTTATACAAAATCAACATACAGCGCAATTTGTTTTAAAAAATATTTGATTCCAGTTCCTGCTCTGTATTATGGATTTTTATCCGGCTGCGCAGCGGCTTTTTATAAAAGAATGCAGCTGGATTTTATTATATATTTTTATATATGTTGAATTGGGGTGGATACATGGCTCAGCGCTTTAAAAGAACACTTGCCTTCATACTGGTGGTACTGATGTTGACTACCGTGGTGGAAAGCCAGGTCTTTGCGGTGGAAGGCGTTGTTCCTTCCCCGGCCACTCCTATGGAAACCAGCGGGATTGAGCAGCCCGAACCTGGCGAAGCGGAAAGTGAATCTCCCGACACGAAGGCTGAGATCCAGAATGATTCTTCCAAGGATGCCGGCTCTTCGGAAATCGACGGCGAGGCCGAACAGACAAAGGACAATTCCGAAAATACAGAGCCGGAAGCAGGAGACAGCAGCGGCAACATGACTGTAAAACCGTCAGCCACTCCTGATATTACTGATAAAACTCAGGATATTACCAGTACTCTTGCCCCTAAAAGGGCTCCTGAAAAAGCTGCGGAAACCGTAACGGTCAGCTTTCAGATTCTCAATGAAAACTATACCCATGACCCAGGTTCGGGAAGCACTCATATAACTGCGGAGACTCCTTTTGAGGGCGGGGACCTTACATACATCCAGAGTGCTGGCCGCTATGCCGTGTCAGGCACCGGAGTTTTATGCAGCTATACCCTGCCCGCCGGCAGCAGCCTGGAGGGCAATGGCCTGTCTCTGCCAAAAATCATTGTAACGAATATCGGCGACAACAATACCTATACTTACCAGTCTCCCTATTCTTGGGTGGATTTTCAGGGCACGGCTTTCAATGTTCAGGCCCCAATTGAAGCGGACACCGTTCTCTCCCTTTATCTTTACCAGGCTGAAGAGGACTACAGTCTGAACTTTGTATGCGGCGAAGAGGGGCACAGCATCACCTATATACTGGGCGGATATCCCTCTGCCACATTTACTTTGGGGCAAAGTGTTTCCGAAGCCTATATTCCCAGTCCCTCAGATATAAATGCCAACTACCACAGCGAACTGTGTACCCATGGCAAAGACCACGGCGAAACCTTTCTCAAGTGGCAGCTGAAAGTTGCGGCCACCGGTGAGATGGTGGACTTCGGACCCGGTGTTCCCATCACGGCGGAGTATGTGGAAAACGGCAATCACTCCATAAAGGTATATGCGGTGTGGACCAGCTCCCATGTCGTCGCCACCTTTGATTATGGCGACGGCAAAACGGATAGCCGCGAGTACGGTGCCGGCTCCCCGCTGGGTAGCCTGCCCACTGTAAAAGCTCCCGAGGGTTTTTCCTTCCTGGGCTGGGAATACACCGACTCTGAAGGTAATCTTCAATATGCAACAGCCGATACCCTTATATCTGCCGACACAACATATACGGCCCGGTTTATCGAAACCCAGACCCATACCCTCACATTCTATGACGTAAAAGCTGACGGCTCCTCTGAGGAAATTATATTGGAGGTGGAGTCCGGTACTCCGCTTTCCCAGGCCATTGTCTCTGCCGGCAGGGCCGGATGGACTGACAGCACTCCTATAGAAAATTGCCTGTGGTACACCATAGACAAGGACGGCTTAAATGTTCCCGTCGCTGCCGATGCTCCGGTCACAGGTGATATGGAACTGTATACTTACAGCTATGAGTTGTCCCTGACTTTAAAGCAGCAGGATGCTGAGCCCGTCACTCTCACCATCTTCTCCCGCGAAGGCCAGCCCATGAACACCGCTGATTTTGTCCTTGGCGGCGTGGATTTCAGTACCTATAGCTGGACAGAGGATGGTACAGACGGCACAGAACTCGACCTTCAGGCTTTGATAGCGGACGGCATTACTGAGGATATTGCCGCCTACAGTGAAAACACTGAGGGGCTGCCTTCCGGCATAATAAACTTTTATATAGCAATTGACGATGAGTGGGTGCTTCTGGACAGCCGGGAAATGTCCGTACACTATATTTCGGCATATCCCGGTGGCAGATATTGCCTGACGGCAGCCCAGCTGGAAAGCGTATACGGATCTTATGGTTTCAGCGCCGCTGCGCTTAAACACGGCGACAGACTCTTCCCCCACACCAGTCCGGGCGACAATAGTATTTGGGCAAACGTGATGGTCCGGGAAGTTGACGGCATTTTATATAGTCCAATGTTGTCTAACCCTTTTGACTGTGACGTGTACTATTTGCCAAATGCCTCCACCGCCAGCTTCAGCGGCCCTAGAGAGGATTTTGTAAAGGCCAACAGCTTTTACTCCATACTGGTCTCCGATCCCGGCCACAAAGTATATGCCGTGGGCGAGTCTCTTCCGGTTCCGCCCTTTACTCTCACCGGGGATGACGCATCAGTGACCGTAAAGACAGCGGCGGGAGTAGACTGGCAGTGCATCGGCTCGAAAGGCAGCATAGTTAGAGGTATTGACAATGGCGACGGGACAGTAACCTTTAACATTGAAAATATCGATCAGCCCTACATTATTTCACCCTCTCTGGAAGAGGATGAGTTTCAGGTCTTATACGATATAAATCTGCCTTATGAGCCCAGCGATCCGGAGTACGAAAGCCCCACTATAGGCGGCGGCAACACCCACACGGTTATTGAGCAAGGAACCGAGCATACGGTGCTTGCCCCAAGCATCACGGAATATTTCTACTCTTCCGGCAAATATCTGGGAATTGCCAGGTTCCAGGGCTGGGCCGTAATGGAGAAGGTTGATACCGTGCTTCAGCCCGGCCAAATACACACAATTTCCCAGGACATGGATACTCTCACCCTTGTCGCTCAGTGGGAAACGGAGCTGGGCGGTAACAGCGGTCAGGTTGCCCAATCCTCAATGGTCAACTTCTTTGTTGCCCTGACGGCCGTTCCTGAGGGAGGCGCCAGCTGGACCAGCAGTATACACTCCAATTTCTTTACGAATTCCGTATTTACCAGCAGCTGCAATGTTACCGGGGAAGCAGCAATGAATCAGCACCTGTATGAAAGCAGCCAATCCGTCAACCAGGCTGTCCAGTACATTGTAATGGGGGCCACCAGCGGCAATGACCTTAATCAGATACATGATGATCTTACCGGTACGCTCACAAACGGGCTGACAAAAACAGGGGCATACGACGGTAAGGAGTACACATTCCAGGTCAGTTTCCCCACTGACGAAGAGGTTCTGCGCCACGTCCGCGCCATGATAGCCGACGGAGGCCAGCCCATAACTCTCAACGGTAAAACCGCCTATGCCTCGGATTTGACCTCTGCAAACTTTACAATTAAATGGCATGTGTTCAAGTTTGACACTACCGACGGCTGGCATATAGACGGCGTGCTTGTGGCAAAGACCGGTCACATGCGCATTACCAAGACCTTCTCCGGCGATCAGGATGTTGTCAAGAAGATCAAGGAAGGCGGCTATTCCATAACTGTAGCCTCTCAACCCCATGAGGGCTTTACTCCTCCCAATCCGGGAACTACACTGACATTGGATGATTTCAGCAACTATGACAGTGCTTCCGACACCTATACCTGGGATATTCCCGTGGATCAATACCTTGACTATGAGATCAGCGAAGTAAATTACAAAACCGACAACAGCTATGTCAAGACTGCCGCCCGCTATAATGTTTATAACTCCAAGTTCAGCGCCCAGAACACCGGCGGCTGGCAGGAATATCCCGGTACTTTTATAGTCACCGGTCAAAGTTCCGCCCAATCAACCCAGCAGCTCACAGTTTCTTTCATCAATACCTATACCAAGCCCGGCACCATGTCATTGATAAAGGTTGACGCTTTGACCCATTCCTTCATGCCTGATGTGAGCTTTACCATTGAAAAAGTGAACGACGACGACGGCAGCTTTATCCTTTATGATTTGGGCAGCAGCCATTACACCGTGGACAGCTCTGCAGCTGGGGCCAAACCTACCGTGGGCAACACAATCACCACCGATGCCAGCGGACAGGCTTTCCTCCATCTTGGAACCGGGACCTTTATCTTCAAAGAGAGTGTTCCCAATGGCTATGACGGCCCCGGAGATATTACCGTCGTTCTGGGTGAGGACAGCATAAAATCTGCAACAGCAGCAAATTCCGATCAGAGCAAGAACAGGATTTTTACCCAGATAAACGACGGAATGGAGCTGCAGGTCAATAACTACTCCAGAGTTGTGCCCTTGACGGTGGAGAAGGTATGGACAGACGGAGAAAACACTCCCGTCACCCTGCAGCTTTATTACAATGACCAGCATATGGCCACAGACTTCAATGTGGAGCTCAAAGATACCACATGGAGCCACACCTTTTCCCGGAACGTACCCCTGTATATTGGCGGAGATCTTGTAAAATACAGTCTCCTTGAAACGGAAATCGGGGACTGGAGCTATTCTGAGGAATACGGCGGCGACGGTTACCGCTATTACGACGTGACCTATTCCTCCATGGAGTACCGTGATGCCAATGGAAAGCCCACAGACAAGGCCGAGGAGGCTGCAAGCATCTACCTGAAAGTCAGCAACAGGCGAAGCACCGGCGGGCTGAGCTTCAGCAAAGTAGATGAGAATAATGCCCCTCTTCCCGGTGCGGTGTTTTATCTGTATCCGGTAAACGATGAAGGAGAGGATACAGAGCCCGGCCCCGTCAACATTGGAAAAGATTCCGATGGTTTCAATGTGTTGGAGGGCCTTGGAACTCCGGCTCAGGCTGTGTCCGACACCAACGGTCTTGTGAGCTTCGGCAATGTGCCAACCGGCAACTACTACCTCATTGAGCATTCCGCACCTGAGAATTATAAGGGCACGGATACAGTGTATCTTGTAGAGCTTCAGGGCACCGGCTTTACCATGAAGCAATGGGACGGCAACAGCTGGGTAACCACAGGCAAAACAGTGGTCAACACCCTGCAGGCCGTTGAAGTGAACATTGAGAAAATTGTTGCCGGCAGCTTCGGTATATTGAGCAGAGATTTTGATTTTACCGTGCAGTCTGACAAGCCCATAAAACATGGTTCCGGCTATACTCTTTCTCAGGACGGCAAGACCGCAAGATTCACTCTCGGGCACAAGGAGGACATCACTCTTACCCTGGAGCCGGGCTCCGTAATCACAATAAGTGAGACCAATGCCCAGGGATACAGTATGAGCTTAACTTCCGGAGGTGTGCCTGTTTCCGGCAATCAATACACCGTCCCCTCCGACGGTACGAAGACTGTCAGTCTTCAGGTAACAAACACTAAAAATGCCACCGTGGACACCGGTATTGTCCTGGACAGTCTCCCCTATCTTGTGATTCTGGGGCTGGCTGCGGCAGGCGGCGTCCTGCTTGTGAGCAGGCGCAAGCGCCGGGACGATAACTGAAGGGTTGGTGTCTCGTAATGTCTCAAAATCCGGTTAAGACCGCATCGAAACGGGGCGGCAGAGGTGGTCCCCAGTCCTCTGCCGGCTCCAATGAACTTCATCTCAACCATGCCCAGCAGGCCATAGGCCCCTGGCTAAGCAAGCTCCGCTTCAGGCGGCAGCTCATAGGCGGGGTCAGCGAAGCCGACGTGTGGAAAAAAATAGCCGAGCTCAACGACATGTATGAGGCCGCCCTCTGTGCCGAGCGGGCCAGATACGAGGCTCTTCTGGAGCAGGCCCGGAAGGAGAATGCCGGTGGCTGATTACAGAGGGCACAGCCGGGATCTGGCAAAGATAATCAATCTACGGCGAAACCGGGCTCTGGACCGGCAGGAATTTCTGTCTCTTATTCTGCGGATAGTTCTGCTGGGCATAGTGCTTTGGCTCATATTCAGCCAGGTCTTTCTCATAAGCCAGGTCCATGGCAACAGCATGTTCCCCTCCCTGAAGGACGGGGATCTGGTTCTGGGCTTCCGTCTCCAGGGTGAATACCAAAAAGGCGATTTAGTGGTGTATGACCTGGAGGACGGCAGGCATGTGGGCCGCATTGCCGCCGGGCCCGGCGACTATGTGGACATCAGTCCGGAAGGGGAGCTTCTGGTAAACGGCACTGCCCAGACCGGGGAGATACTCTATCCCACCTACCCCGGGGACAAGCTAACTTATCCCTATCATGTGCCGGAGGACTCCCTCTTCATTCTTGGGGATTACCGCACCCAGTCCAGCGACAGCCGGGACTTCGGCGCCGTATCTCTGGATGACGTGCAGGCAAAAGTCATCACCCTTCTCCGCCGCCGTGGCCTGTAAGTCCTTTAAATTTCCTTTTGCCCCACCGGGATATACATACAAAAGATTTTACTTGGGAGGAAACAATATGAAAAAACTTATATCCATGCTCCTTGCCCTGCTTCTCGTCATGTCCCTCAGCTCCGCCGCCTTTGCCAACTCCGCCACTTACACGGATATGAGCACGGTCACTCTCACCATCAACTATAACGAGACCAACGATGGTTCCACTTCTCCTGCCGAAGATCTTAGCTTCACTATTTCAAACACTTCCGTTACCGACGCTGCCAGCGGAGTGGATACCTCCAACATGCCCACTCCAACACTGGGCACCGTCAGCTATGCCGAGGGTGACGCCGGTGATACCGATATGACAAAAACTCTCACCATCACGCTTCCTTTCTACACCAGCGTAGGCATCTACACCTATACCATTACTCAGACCGCCGGGGACAAAGCCGGAGTGAGCTACTGGGCATCCGATATCCGTCTGGTGGTCACCGTCATCCAGGACGCCGACGGGTTGCTCCGTGTGGCTGCCGTACATACTGAAGGCGGCGAAGGCGAAAAGTCTGATGATATTACCAACACTTACTCCGCCGGGTCCCTGGCCGTTACAAAGACCGTCACCGGCAATATGGGCGACCGCAGCAAATATTTCGCCATAAACGTCACTCTTACCGGCGAAGCTGACAAGACCTATGCCGCTTCCTACACGGTCACCGGCGGCACCAAGCTTGTAAACGGAACCGACGACGCCACCACCTCAACAATTTTCATAGGCACTCCGGCCACCTTCTACCTCAAGCACGGAGAGACCTTTACAATTTCAAACCTGCCCTACGGCGTGACTTATACTGTCACCGAGGAAAACTATACCGCTGAGGAAGACGGCGGCTACGATACCCCGGCCATTACATACAGCGACGCCGGAACAACCAAAACCGTGGACAGTTCCTCCGAGACAGTAGACATTACCAATAATAAAGGCGCCAATGTAGATACCGGCATAAGCCTGGACAGCTTGCCCTACATCCTGCTGCTTGTAATATCTCTGACCGGCGCTGTGGTCTTTATAGTAAAGAGGCGTTCCTCCCGGGAGTCCTGAACTTCGCCCTGGCAGGCAGGAATCTGCCTGCGTCCCCGGCGGAGCCGGCCTCTTTCCCGGAAATTTCAAGAGAAAGGAGCGGGGCTGAATCCCCGGTAAAGCAATGTTCAGAATCTTTCTTCGGACAGCAAACTTTCTTTTAAGCTTTATTGTTGTCTTCTGCCTTTTTCTGTCCGGTGTCTATGCCGGGTATGCCCTGTGGGACAATGCGCAGATTTATTCAGCCGCTGAAAATGTCCGGGAAGATATGCTCAAATTCAAGCCGGAAGCCGGGGAAGACGGGCAGCCCCCTACCTTTGATGAGCTTACAGCCATCAACCCCGACGTCTGCGCCTGGGTCACTCTGGACAACACCAAGATAGACCATCCTGTTCTTCAGGGGACAGACAACATGAGCTATATCAACACCGATATCTACGGGAATTTTTCCCTCTCCGGCAGTATTTTCCTGGATTCCCGCAACAGCCGGGATTTCGGCGACGCCTATTCCCTGCTTTATGGCCACCACATGGAAAACAGCGGGATGTTCGGCGATCTGGATCTGTATAAGGACAGCCAATTTTTTCAGGAAAATACTACGGGCCGGCTGATGCTTCCCGGGCTCAGCTATGAACTTGAAATTTTTGCCTGCCTTTTGGTGGATGCCTCAGATAAATATATCTTTGAGCCCACAAACTGGCAGACCGATACGAACGCACTCATGGACTATGCCAGGGAAAACGCGCTGTATTTCCGGCAGGAGCCCATGAATGGGCCGGAGCCGGAAAACGGATTTAAAATTCTGGCCCTTTCCACCTGTTCCACAGAATTTACCGACGCCAGAACAGTTATTCTGGCATTCATGAATCCCTGTCAATCCACGACTCAGGAGGGAGCTTAATGTGAAAAAGAATATATTTCGTACATTTCTGGCTATGGTAATGATCTCCCTATGCCTGTTTACCTGCGGGTATACCGCCTTTGCCGACAGTACGGTCAGCGTCTCTCTGCCGGTGAAAATCACCGCAAGCGGCAACCGCCCCAGCTCCCCTGAAACCTACACACTGAAACTTCAGGCAGATGAGCCTGACTTTCCGATGCCCGCCGGAAGCAAGGACGGAGTTTATACCCTGGGCGTCCGGGGTCCGGTATCCTCAGTCTTTCCGGCTATCGTCTTTGACCGGGTGGGGGTGTACACCTATACCGTATTCCAGGCGAAGGGCAGCAACAGCAGCTGCACCTATGACAGCGCCGTTTATGTTGTAAAGATCACCGTCAGCTACGGTGCCGACGGCAGCAGCCTTGAAGCTGCAATCGCCATGTATCCTGCGGGAGCCCAGGTCAAGACTGCGCAGGCAGAATTCGTCAACAAATACGCCTATCCTCCAACAGATACGCCAAAAACCGGGGACGAGGCTGAACCGGCTCTGTATGTGAGCTTGTGTATGCTGAGCCTGTCTGCTATGCTTGTCTGCATATTTTTCATGAAACACAGCAGAAAAATGAGCAGCCGTTAATTTTACAATAAAAAATTCTGGAAAACCTATCTTAAGTTTAATGCTTCACGTAAAGAAAACGACAAGAAATTCTCGGATCTTAGGTTCTATCAATTGCTCTAAGAAAACAAGTTAATAAGCAAACCGCCCTGCCGGAGAGAGCTATTCCGACAGGGCGGTATTTTTGTATCTTATAGGCTTTATCGGCGCCCGGATTCAGCTTTTTTGACAATTTCTTTTACAATTCTTAAGGTCAAATCTTCTATTCTCCAGCCCAGGGCAACCTCCGCTTGGCCTATATGGAGCAGCCATTATATAGACAATTTGCACAAAAAATTTCGTCAAACAAAAAGTTTGTTTGTATGCGGTTTTATGCCGCTCCTCAATGAATTTTTATAAATATTGTAAAAAATTATCCTGATTTTTCCGTAAGTTTTATACAGTTATATTCAGACAAAATATTTGACACTTCTTTTTCTCTATGCTATAAATGCAACAATTTATAAATACGTAACAATAAACATAAAATTATTTAATTTTTAGAAGGGCGGGATTTTATGGAAAATGATCAGTGTCAAAAAGATTTTCTGAGCAGATTGGCGTCCAATATAACCAAGCAGTTCGGCAGAAACTGCGAGGTTGCAATTCACGAATTTCAAGGAGAAGATTTATTAATAACCCACATTGAAAACGGCTACATAACCGGGCGTCAGGTTGGCGATCTGAGCACAAACGAATTTCTCGACGAATTCTTTGAAAAAGATTTCATGCGTAATCCCGTATACCACATGAAGTCCAAGGACGGCAGAGAGCTCCTCTCCTCCACCACTTATATCCAGGACGGAGATAAGATAACCGGATTTGTGTGTATCAACTACGACATCTCCGAGCTCCAGGGTTTGGTCCGCTCCCTGGATTGGGCTATTGAGGACAACTCCATGAGAGATCTGAGCGACGTAAATGAAGTCCTGGAGTACCATCTCAACGCCTGTGAGCAGCTTATAGGCAAGAGTCCGGAAAACATGGACAGAGCAGACAAGTTCAAGGCTGTTGAATATCTGGAAAGCAAGCATGTTTTTCTCATAACCAAATCCAGCGTGCGTGTTTGTGAGTTTCTTAATATTACCAAATACAGCCTGTACACCTTCCTGGATGAAATAAGAAAGTCAAAGTGACATAAAATATTAACCACGTTGCAAAGCAGGTGAATTTCTATGAAAAAACTTTTAATTTGCGGCCGTCTTTTTACGGCCGAGTCCGAGACCGTGCAGGAGAACATGGCCGTGGTTTTGAACGGCAACAAGATTGAGGAGATAATCCCTGCTGCCGCCGTTCTCAACCGGGATATCTATGACGAGGTAATAGATCTTTCGGATCGTTTCGTAATGCCCGGTCTGTTTGACTGCCACACCCATGTAGCGGTCAACGGCACCTTCGATGAGTTGGGAGACGATGTCCGCTATTCCAGGCTCCCCGCCACTTACGCTCTGCGGGGTGTCAACTACGCCCGTGACGATCTTATGGCCGGCTTTACTTCCATCCGCGATCTGGGCTGCTGTCCCGAGTGGGCGGATGTATGTATTCGGGATTCCATAGACTCCGGAGCATATCCCGGACCTCGCATGATGGTTGCCGGTCTTACGCTGAATGCTGCGGGCGGCCATGGCGACAACAGCTTCCTGCCTCCTTTTTCCGGGCTTGGCAAAGACAATGTTCGCGCAATAATATGCGGCCCGGACCAGGCGCGTCAGGCGGCCCGTATGAACTTTAAATACGGTGCAAGCTGCCTGAAGTTTATGGCCACTTTCGGAGTTCTCTCCCGCAGCGATGATCCGGGTCCTCAGGAACTGACTTATGAGGAGATGCGGGCAGCCATAGAAATTGCCGAATTCAGAGGTTACACCTCCTGTGCCCATGCTGAAGGGCGTGTAGGTATAAACGTTGCAGTCAGAGCCGGAGTCACCTCCATCGAGCACGGTACATTCATAGATGAAGAGGCCGCCGAGATGATGATGGAGAGAGGCACCTTCCTCGTCCCCACGCTGGTGGTTGATCCCAGGATGTTCAAGTGCATGAAGCCCGGCGAAATAAAACCCAACGTAATTGAGAAAGCCCGGCGCTGTACCGAGGTCCATGCGAAAAATATCGGTATGGCCTATCGCAAGGGCGTAAAGATTGCCTTCGGCACCGATGTCTGCGCGCCGTATCTGTATCACGGCACTCAGGCAGAGGAGTTCGTCTTTATGGTAAATGAGGCCGGAATGAAGCCCGCCCATGCCCTCCACTCCGCCACCAGGATTGCCGCTCAGCTCCTGGGCTGGAACAGCAAACTGGGCACCATAAGCCGGGGGAAACTGGCTGATATCATCGCCGTGGACAATAATCCGCTGGAAGATATCAGCACCATGCAACAGGTTACCTTCGTCATGAAAGACGGTAAGGTATATAAGAAAGAAAAATAAGTAGGAAAAAATGAAACGATTTATAAGCATCCTGCTGGTATGCCTCATGACTTTCTCCCTTTTTGGGTGCGGCAGTGAGGATACAAGCGCCGAGAGCGGCCAGACCGCAGACACCGGCAGCAGCACTACCATGACTGCTGCAGAGAAGAACGAAAATCAGACCCTGGTGGTCTCCCTGGCCACCGAACTTCAGACCCTCAGCATACTGGGTATGCAGAACATTGTTACCAACCAGGTCCTGACCAACATCTACGACGGTCTTCTGACCCTGGACCAGGAAGCCAATATCTGCCCCAACATTGCAGAGAGCTGGGAGTGGGATGAAGAGAACGTTAAATATACCTTCCACATCAAGCAGGGAATAAAGTTCCATGACGGCAGCGAGCTGACCGCCAAGGACGTGGCCTTTACCTTTGACCTCATCAAGAACGAGTATTCCGACTATCAGGCTAAACAAGCTGTACAAGGACAAAGGAGCCCTGGAGCAGCGGGTGCTGGAGCTGATGGACATAGCCGGTCTTTCACCAAGGCTTGTCAACAGCTATCCCCATGAGCTTGACGGCGGACGCAGGCAGCGCATAGGTCTTACCCGCGCCTTGTCGATGCAGCCTGAATTCATTGTTTGCGATGAACCTGTTTCGGCTCTTGACGTCAGCATCCAGGCCCAGATACTCAATCTGCTCATGGATCTGCAGGATCAGTTCGGCCTGACCTATCTGTTCATCACCCACGACCTGTCGGTGGTACGGCATATTTCCGACGAGATAGCCGTGCTGTATGTGGGGCAGTGCATAGAGAAGGCCCCGTCAAAGGAGCTGTTCAAGAACCCCCTGCATCCGTATACAAAGATGCTGCTGTCCTCAATCCCCGTCCCCTCCATAAACAGCAGGCACAGACATCGTGAAGTAATACAGGGCGAAGTGAGCAACCCCATCAACCCCAAGCCCGGCTGCCGCTTTGCTTCCAGATGTAAATACTGCACGGACAAGTGCCTGGAGGGCAGCCTGAGCCTAAAGGAAGTGGACAAGGACCATTTCGTAATGTGCCGCCTATTTGATTGATCAAGGTCTCTCTTTCTTTTTGAATCCTATAAACTAAATCCCCGACTCACCGTCATGGTGAGCCGGGGATTTAGTTTTTGCCGTTCTGTTCCCAGTTCCGGTCTTTGCAATCAATTATCTGCGTTAACGCAGCAGGCCCTCTGAGGCCTTAATGCCTGCACCCAAAGCAGGACCCACGCTCTCTGCCTCAGCCGATACGGGTCTGTAAATAAGCCTCAGGTCTTGTATCCGGTTCTGATATCCACCACATTTTTTAGTTTCCCGCCGTTTAAAAAGGCCTGGAGGTTTTCAGCGCAGATATCCACTATCCTGTCCACAGTTTCAGGCAGATGGTGGCTCCCGGAGATATGGGGAGTTATCATAAGATTTTCCAGGCTCCACAGCGGACTGTCCTCCGGCAGAGGCTCGGTCTCCGCCACGTCTATCCCGGCAGCGGCTATCTGTCCTTCCGAAAGGGCCTTGTACAGCACATCGGCAGATACGGCGTTGCCCCGGCCGCAGTTTATAAATATGGCGCTGTTCTTCATGAGCCGGAACCTGTCCCCGGTGTATATATGGCTGGTAGCGGCGGTGTTTGGCAGTACGGACATAATAACATCCGCCCTGGGCAGCACCCGGTCCAGCTCATCCGTAAGAGCCAGTTCATCCACACATTCCGGGCAGGAAGAGGGCCTCCGCTTCACACCTATCACATAGGCCCCCATATTCTTTACAAGCCTTGCATAATATCCTCCGATATCCCCCAGGCCCACCACGGCCACTGTGGCGCCCCTCAGGGAACTGACGGTGCCCCTGTCTCTCCAACGTGCAGCCCTCTGTTCGTCCCTGTACAGGTGCAGCTTCTTCTGCAGCATCAGGGTAAGGGCGAAGGCATGCTCAGCCACAGCCTGACTGTAGGCTCCGGTGGCGTTGGTGAGCACGGTCTTCCCGTTCAGCACGCCTGGGACTATATAGGCATCGGCGCCGGCCGACTCCAGCTGCAAAAGCTCCAGGTTTTCCGAGGCCTTTATCATCTCCGCCCTGGGCAGACCGATTATAACATTTGCCGCCTGTATCTCTTCTTCCGACACCCGGTCCGGACTGCTGAATGTCAGCATGCTGCCTGCACCGGCAATCTCCAGTTTCTCTTTCTGCCCGGAGCTGAGCTCCATGAGTATAAGTATCTTTTTCACTTCTGTCTTCCCCTTTTGTACCTTTGTTTCTTCCAAAGTTTCTCCCTGCTGCGGCCTGCTCACTGCTCTTGCCGGCATAAACCTATAAACAGCCCGGGAGCGGCTAAGCCGTTTCCCGGGCTGTTTCTTCTGCCTTATGTGCCTTATTTTACTTTGCAGCCTTGGCCATGTCGCACAGGGCGGTGAAGGCAGCGGGGTCATGGATGGCCATCTCGGAGAGCATCTTCCGGTTCATGTCGACACCGGCGAGCTTCAGGCCGTGCATGAAGGTGGAGTAGTTCATGCCGTTCATCTTGCAGCCTGCGCTGATACGGGTGATCCACAGCTTGCGGAAGTCGCGCTTCTTCTGCTTACGGCCTACGTAAGCGTAGCGGCCGGACTTCATCAGCTGCTCGTTAGCCATCTTATAGTGACGGGACTTGTTGCCCCAGTATCCTTTAGCAAGACCGAGAATTTTGCTTCTGTGCTTGCGGGTCATCATTGCGCCTTTAACTCTTGCCATTTGATTATCCTCCTATATAGCGTCTGCCCTTATTTGTAAGGGATCATTTTCTTGATGGTTGCCTCGTTGGTAGCGTCGGCATAAGCCTCGGAACGCAGACGGCGGCAGCGCTTGGTGTCCTTCTTGGTGAGGATATGGCTCTTAAAAGCGTGTGCGCGCTTTACCTTGCCGGACTTGGTGAGGCTGAATCTCTTCTTGGCACCGCTATGGGTTTTCAGTTTGGGCATGATAATTTCTCCTTCCGTATCTGCATGACAGGCAGAGGGCTGCCTGTTGCTGGCGTTTATTCGTCCTTAGGCTCCTGGGTTTTGGGAGTCTTGGGCTTGGCCGGCTTCTTGGCCGGGGTCTGGGGTTTGGGAGAGAGGAACATGGACATATTCCGGCCCTCCAGCTTGGGGTTCTTGTCCAAAGTGGCGATATCCGCACATTTGGCTGCAAAGTCCTTCAGCAGCTGCTCGCCTATCTCGGTGTGAGCCATTTCCCTGCCTCTGAAGCGCACGGAGACCTTGACCCTGTCGCCGTCGTTCAGGAACTTCTGACCGTTTTTCAGCTTGGTGTTAAAGTCGTTCTCGCCGATGCCGGGAGACATACGGATCTCCTTGATCTCGATGACCCGCTGATTCTTCTTAGCTTCCTTTTCCTTCTTGGTCTGCTCAAAGCGGTACTTGCCGTAATCCATGACTTTACAGACGGGGGGATTGGAGCCGGGAGCTATCTTGACCAGGTCCATCTCCCGCTCTGCGGCTATCTTCAGCGCCTCCTGAGCGGACATGATGCCCAGCTGCTCGCCCTGATCTCCTATCAGGCGGACTTCCTTGTCAAGTATCTCCTCGTTGATTTGATGAACAGCGTTTGCTATTGTTAACACCTCCGGAAAATAAAAAGTGCGGATGATGACATCCGCACGTAAAAACACTCCAAGCCCTGTTGGGGCTGTGCTTTATTGACCGCAGCGGGCCTTCATGCCCCTGGGTGAGGACGGCGGATGCCGAGCCTTCTTTGTTTTAGCGCTGATAATATACCAGCTTTGGCGCTTTTTGTCAAGGCTTTTTCCAATTTTTATTCTATGCTTCAGCCTGTATTATAATGCCTCTTCGTACAAAAGCTAGTTTTGGGAGTTGAGGAAATTGGAATATATACTTGTGTATTTAAGCGGAGCATTTTTATATGGATTGCTGGAGCTGTGCTGGCGGGGCTGGACCCACTGGACGATGCTCCTTTGCGGCGGGATCTGCTTTTGCTTCATGTATCTGATTGCCCCCATGACGCTTCCTCTGTACCGCAAATGCGTCCTCAGTACCGCAGCCATAAGCACCGTGGAGTTTTATACCGGCTGCCTGGTAAATCTACGGCTCCACTGGCAGGTCTGGGACTACTCCGCCCTGCCCTTCAATCTGCTGGGTCAGGTCTGTCCCCAGTTTTTGCTGCTGTGGCTGGCCCTGTCTCTTCCCGGGCTCTGGCTTTGCTCCGGGCTGCGGCGGCTGCTGCACAGGCTTCTTTAGTCCCCGGCAGCTTACATAGTTTTACAAAGGCTCAGTAGCTCTCGTTGGGAGCGCCCTCCTCATTTTCCAGCTCCATTGCCAGCTTCACTATGCGGCTGGTGCCCAGGCGCTCTGCCCCCAGCTCAATAAAGTCCATGGCGTCCTGGAGGCTGGATATGCCGCCGGCAGCCTTCACCTTCACCTTTTCAGGGCAGTTTTCCCGCAGGAGCTTTACGTCCTCCCGGGTGGCTCCGCCCTTGCTGAAGCCGGTGGAGGTCTTTATGAAGTCGGCGCCGCAGTCGGCAACTATCTTGCACATGTGCACCTTCTCCTCCTGGGTAAGCAGGCAGCACTCGATTATAACTTTCAGTATCTTGCCCCGGGTGGCGTCTCTCACGGCACGCACGTCGTTGGCCACATCCACCCAGCAGCCGTCCTTCACCATGGAGACATTGATGACCATGTCTATCTCGTCGGCTCCGTTGGCCACGGCGTCGGCAGCCTCAAAGGCCTTGGCGGCGGTGGTCATATAGCCGTTGGGAAAGCCGATGACTGTGCATATCCTCATTTTTTCCCCTACGTAGCGCCGGGCTCCGGCCACATGACAGGGGGGAATGCACACGCTGGCGCAGTTATACTTGATGGCCTGGTCGCAGAGTTTCTTTATCTCCTCGCTGGTGCAATCAACTCTCAGCAGGGTATGGTCGCATTTTTCCAGAATTTCTTTTATGTCCATGTCGGTTCTCCTTTTATTTTTTTCGATGCCGCATTCATTATAACATTTTCCCTGTCATATTCAAGAGCGCTCCGGGAATATGTTCTAGTATCTCAACGAAAAGGACGGCACAGACCATGGACATGACATGCGACAACAATTACACCCGGCTCTGCGGCAGTATGGCCGGCAGCCCGGCCTATTCCCACTCCAGCCGGGCCCAGCAGTTTTATATCTTTCCATTGGAAATAGAACGTCTCTCCGGCAACCGGGACATCATTAACATTGTGGTGCGCCGGGAGCAGCTGGCGGAGCTGGCGGTGCAGAGCAGCAGCAAGCTCTGGGTGGAGGGTCAGCTGCGCACCTTCAACAACCGCCACAGCCAGGGGGCAAAGCTGGTTATAACGGTGCTGGCCCGGCAGCTGGGCTTCTGCGACGGGGAGGACGAGAACCTGGTGCAGCTCACCGGCACCCTGTGCAAGGCCCCGAATCTGCGCACCACGCCCATGGGCCGGGACATCTGTGACCTGATGCTGGCGGTGAACCGCCGCTACGGCCGCTCCGACTATCTGCCCTGTATCTGCTGGGGCTTGAAGGCCCGGGAAGCCTCTCTGTGGACCGTGGGCACTCAGCTGCGCCTTCAGGGCCGCATACAGAGCCGCAACTACATAAAACTCACCGAGGACGGCCCGGTGGAGAAAACTGCCTTTGAGGTCTCCGTCACGGAGATTGAACCGGTGACCCAGGAAGAAGCGCTTATCTTATAATAGTGTTCAACAATAGCACCAGTTTTGTCGAAGCCATTGACCCGGAGCTCTTTTTATATTATGTTAACTTCGGAGGTGGTTTTGACATGGGGAGGAAAATTTTGCTGCTGACTGCCGCACTGGCATTTCTGTGGCTGTCCAATCTGAAGCTGTGCTGTGCCGTCACGGTGGACGGCCGGGAACTGGAGGGGCTATATTCCCTTTCCGCTGCGGACCGGGGGCTCAGGGCTGCCGAAGCTGCGGCGGAGGAAATAAGCCCGGGCCCGGCTCTCCCGCCGGAACTGAGCAGGTCTTACCGGCTGAGCCTGCGCCCGGCCCAAGGCAGCCCGGCGGAGATAAGCTCCGCCATGCTGGACAGCACTCCTGAGGTGGAGCTGCACCAGGCCGTATATATAAGCGGCGTGTATCTGGGCAGCGTAGAACAGCGGGAGGAGCTGCTCTCATCCCTGCGGCAGTTCATTATGGGGCAGCTGCCCAGCTGGGCGGAGCACGGCTATCTCAGCCAGGAGCTGAGCTTCCGGGAGCAGTACGGCCGCAGCGGCGGCACCACGCCGGTGGAGGACATGGTACTGCTGGTCTCCGGCATGGCCCCGGTGATGTATTCCAACGGAGAGGGCTATGTGGCCATGGCATAGGACACAGGCAAAAACCGCAGAGCTTTTGTGAACAGCACCCCATTTGTTAGACAGTATGGTATACTGAATAACAAGAGGGGTGCTTTTTATGCCAAAAGGAATACC
>CALWYF010000019.1 GCA_944385705.1 uncultured Oscillospiraceae bacterium
TTTTATAATAGAAGAAAGAGTAAAGTCCGGAGGCTACAGCGGCAATAAGAATTATGGCTATGTTTACCCAGAAAACCACTTCCGCCCAGGGCAGGAAGGACAAGACTACGATCACCGCTCCGGAGATCACCCACAGCTTCCCGGCAAAGCGGTGAGTGGCGTTCCAGTTTTCCTCGTTGTCCAGGGCCCAGGGTACCTTTATGCCGATGGTATAGTTCCGGCGGCACTTGGGCAGGTAGTTGCCTATGACTATGAACAGAAGCCCCATGAATATGAGCATTATCTTATCCATGCTGAAGGGCTGGAGACCCAGAGCCGTGAGATAGGTGACGGCCCCAATCAGCACGGCCAGGGCCGGGCATATCCACAATACCAGACCCAGAGCCTTGCCGCTCTGGCCCTTGTTCCTGGGGTCGGCAAAGCAGACGACGATGCACAGCCAGTGTATGGCCAGCAAACCCAGACTCTCCCCGAATACCACGGCGGCCCGGCTGCCCCAGCCGTCTATCTCCCCGGCGGCATTCCAGTGCATAGGCAGCTGCTCCGGGAGCCGCTGCCACAGTATAAGCCCTGCCAGCAAGGGCAGCAGGATTATAAGGCTGCTGATTATTATTGCTCTCATATTCTTTTTAAGCATCGTCCCTGTCTCCTTTCAGCTCGGTAATCCAAAACATTATCTCCTCCAGAACGGAGGTGTTCAGCTCATAGTAAATAAACTTGCCCTCCCGATGGTCCCTTATAAGGTCGGCTTCCTTCAGCACCGACAAATGCCGGGATATTGCCGCCGCCGTCACGGAGAAATGGCTGCATATATCTCCTGCGGACAGTGGCCCGGTCTTCAGCAGGCTGAGAATGTCCCGACGTATGGGGTCCGCCAGCGCCCGCAGGGTATCTTGCAGGCCCACAAATATCAACTCCCTTAACAATTAACTTAATTGTTAATTGAAGTATAGCATGGCTTTGCACCACTGTCAAGCAGCTAAAAAAACAAGGGGAGCAGGGGAAATGTTTTGGTAGTATTTTCGAGTTGAAATCCCCGAATTTTCGGCCTATAATTATCCGGCAAAAAGGGGGATGGACAATGACTGATCTGCTTTCCATATCTGTTGCCATGTTTGCCGGGCTCATGATGACCCGGGCGCTGAAAAAACTGCACTTGCCGGATGTTACCGCCTATCTTGTGGCGGGAGTGCTGATAGGACCCTGCCTTTTGGGGGCGCTGAAGGTGCCGGGGCTGGGTTTCAACAGCTATGAGCAGCTGGACGGGCTGAGCGTCATAAGCGATCTGGCCCTGGGCTTCATAGCTTTTTCCATAGGTAATGAGTTCCGTCTGGAGCAGCTGAAGGAAACGGGCCGCCAGGCCTTCATCGTAGGCATAGCCCAGGCTGTTGTCACCACCATAGTGGTAGATTTGGCGCTGCTGGTGGTGCATTTCATTATGCCCCAGGCCATGACCATCCCTGCGGTTCTGACCCTGGGTGCCACTGCCGCCGCCACTGCCCCTGCCGCTACTTTGATGGTGGTGCGCCAGTATAAGGCCAAGGGTCCCCTCACTGACCTGCTTCTCCCCATAGTGGCTCTGGACGACGCAGTGGGGCTTATACTTTTTGCCGTTTCCTTTGGTGTAGCCAAAGCCCTGAGCTCCGGGGCCGTGGATGTCTATACCATTATAATAAACCCCAGTCTGGAAATATTTGCCTCCCTGCTCCTGGGAGCCGTCGCAGGTCTGGGCCTGAGCCACATCGAGAAGTTTTTCCATTCCAACACCAACCGTCTTGCCATGACCATCGGCTTTGTATTTCTGACCGTGGCCCTGTCTATGCTCAGCATACCCATAGGCCCTGCCACCCTGGGCTTCTCCTCATTGCTGGTGTGCATGATGCTGGGAACCGTGTTCTGCAATCTCTGCCCCTTGTCCCAGGAGATAATGGACAATTCCGACCGCTGGACCGCACCGCTGCTGGTGCTGTTCTTCGTCATATCCGGCTCCGAGCTGGAGCTGGGGGTGTTCAGTCAGCTCAGCAGTGTGGTAATCGGGCTGGTGTATATCATTTTCCGCTCTCTGGGCAAATACATAGGCGCCAGGGAGTCGGCAAAGTATGCCGGCTGTGAGGAAAAGGTGGTGCAGAACCTGGGCATCACCCTGCTGCCCCAGGCGGGGGTAGCTCTGGGAATGTGCGTCACCGCCTCCACCCTGCCGGGGGACGGGACCATGATCCGCAACGTCGTTTTGTTCGCGGTGCTGGTGTACCAGCTCATAGGACCCTCCATGACCAAGTGGGCTCTGACCCGGGCCGGGGACATCCGCCCCAAGAGTCAGGAGGTTCTGGAGCGCAGAGAGCGGAAGCTGGCTGCCGTTGCCGCGGGAAAGAAGTGAGCCGGCTATGCCGTCATGGCAGAAAATACTATGTAGAATTTTTGGCCAAATTTTTGGGAAAATCCACAAGATTTGAAAAAAGAGGATGTTTGCTCTTGAAATAAGAGAGCTTATGAAGTAAAATATCCCTCGGTGCCGGGCTGCGGCTATACGCAGCCCGACACTATATTTTGTGGTCAAAATGGTTACAAGCCTGTCTTTGTTTCAATATATAGTGAATTGCTATTGACAAGGGGGCCATATGGTGGTAATGTAGTTGAGCACGAAAAAGAGAGGTATGCTTATGCTTATATCAGGACTTCAAAAACTTACATTGTTGGATTATCCCGGCAGGGTAGCCTGCACGGTGTTCACCGGCGGCTGCAACTTCCGCTGCCCCTTCTGTCATAATGCGTCTCTGGTGCTGTCTGAACAGATGGTGCAGGATACCAACGAGGAGGAAGTGCTGAGCTTTCTGAAGAAGCGGGTAGGCGTGCTGGACGGGGTGGCCGTCACCGGCGGGGAGCCGCTGCTCCATAAGGACATAGGGGCCTTTCTTGCCAAGGTAAAAGCTCTGGGTTACAGCATCAAGCTGGATACCAACGGCTCCTTCCCGGAGCTGCTCATGGAGCTGGTGAGAGAGGGGCTGGTGGACCGGGTGGCCATGGACATCAAGAACTCCCCGGAGCTCTACGCCCATACCGTGGGCCTGGATAAGCTGGATATGGCCCCCATAGAGAGGTCCAAGGAATTCCTGCTCACCGGCACGGTGGACTATGAATTTAGAACCACGGTGGTGAAGGGCCTGCACACCCAGGAGAGCCTGCGGGGAGCTGCCGAGTGGATAAAGGGAGCCAAAGAGTATTACCTACAGCAGTTCAAGGACTCGGGAAATGTGCTGAACATTGCAGGCCTGGACGCCTTCAACGAAAAGGAAATGCACGCTCTGGCCGAGGGGCTGAGGGACTTGGTGCCCTCGGTGCAGGTCAGAGGAGTATGACAAGATACAGAGAGACGACAAGGAGGACAAGAATATGTATCAGGTAGTAAAGAGGGACGGCAAGGTTGTGGATTTTGACATCCAGAAGATAGCCGCTGCCATAAAGAAGGCCTTTGAGGCCACCAATACAGATTATAACGACAGCGTCATCGACTTTCTGGCGCTGAAGGTCTCTGCGGATTTCCTGCCCAAGATAAAGGACGGGAAGATAGCCGTGGAAGATATACAGGACAGTGTGGAGGCAGTGCTCTCCAGAGGCGGCTATGAGGCCGTGGCCAAGGCCTATATACTCTATCGCAAGCAGCGGGAGAAACTGCGCAATACCAAGTCCTCTTACCTGGATTACAAGGAGACTGTGGACAAGTACCTGAACATAGAGGACTGGCGTGTGAAGGAGAACTCCACCGTCACTTACTCCGTGGGCGGTCTTATCCTCTCCAACTCCGGTGCCATAACCGCAAACTACTGGCTCAGCGAGGTCTATGACCAGGAGATAGCCAACGCCCACCGCAACTGCGATCTGCACCTGCACGATCTGTCCATGCTCACCGGCTACTGCGCCGGCTGGAGCCTGAAGCAGCTCATCCAGCAGGGCCTGGGCATCCCGGGGAAGATAAATTCCTCCCCAGCCAGCCATCTGTCCACCCTCTGCAACCAGATGGTGAACTTCCTGGGCATCATGCAGAACGAGTGGGCGGGCGCTCAGGCCTTCTCCTCCTTCGACACCTATCTGGCTCCCTTTGTGAAGGTGGACCACCTGAACTATAAGGAAGTCAAGCAGTGCGTCCAGTCCTTCATCTTCGGCGTGAACACCCCCTCCCGCTGGGGTACCCAGGCTCCCTTCTCCAATATCACTCTGGACTGGACGGTCCCCGCGGACCTGAAGGACCTGCCTGCCATCGTGGGCGGCAAGGAGATGGATTTCACCTACGGCGACTGCAAGGCGGAGATGGACATGGTCAACAAGGCCTTCATCGACATCATGATTGAGGGCGACGCCAACGGCCGTGGCTTCCAGTATCCCATTCCCACCTACTCCATCACCAAGGACTTTGACTGGTCTCCCACCGAGAACAACAAGCTCCTCTTTGAGATGACCGCCAAGTACGGCACCCCCTATTTCTCCAACTACATCAACTCCGATATGGAGCCCTCCGATGTGCGCTCCATGTGCTGCCGTCTGCGCCTGGATCTGAGAGAGCTGCGGAAAAAGTCTGGCGGCTACTTCGGCTCCGGTGAGAGCACCGGCTCCATCGGCGTGGTCACTTTGAATATGCCCCGCCTGGCCTATCTGGCAAAGGACGAGAAGGACTTCTATGCCCGGCTGGATAAGCTGATGGATCTGGCAGCCCGTTCCCTGAAGGTGAAGCGTACCGTCATCACCAAGCTGCTGGACGCAGGCCTCTACCCCTACACCAAGTATTACCTGGGCAATTTCGACAATCACTTTTCCACCATCGGCCTGGTGGGCATGAACGAGGCGGGCCTGAATGCCAAGTGGATAAGGGCCGACATGACCAGCCCCAAGTGCCAGGAGTTCACAAAGCAGGTGCTGGACCATATGCGTGAGCGCCTCAGCGACTATCAGGAGCAGTACGGCGACCTGTACAACCTGGAGGCCACTCCCGCCGAGTCCACCGCCTACCGTCTGGCAAAGCACGATGTGGAGACTTATCCCGACATCATCACCGCCGCCCAGCCCGGCGGAGAGCCCTACTACACCAACAGCTCTCACCTGCCTGTGGGCTATACCGAGGATATCTTCGAGGCCCTGGACATCCAGGATGATCTCCAGACCCGCTACACCTCCGGCACCGTGTTCCACGCCTTCCTGGGCGAGAAGCTGCCCAGCTGGGAGGCCGCTGCAAATCTGGTGCGGAAGATAGCCGAGAACTACAAGCTGCCTTATTATACCCTGTCTCCCACCTACTCCGTCTGCAAGAATCACGGCTACCTCACCGGCGAGCAGTTCACCTGCCCCGAGTGCGGGGAGAGCGCCGAGGTCTACAGCCGCATAACCGGCTACTACCGTCCGGTGCAGAACTGGAACGTGGGCAAGACCCAGGAGTATAAGGACCGCAAGGAGTACGTCATCGGCCACTCCGTGCTGCGCCATAACGGTCCTCTGAAGGAAGGCGAGCAGGTCCCCAAGGCCGATGCCCCCGCCGCCGCTCCTGCAAGCGCCGAGAGCCGGGCCATCCTCTTTGCCACTCCCACCTGCCCCAACTGCCGTCTGGCCTGCTCCTATATGGACAAGGCGGGCTTCAAGTACGAGAAGCTCATGGCCGAGGACAATGCGGAGCTGGCGAAGCAGTACGGCGTGAAGCAGGCCCCCACACTGGTAATCACCAAGGACGGCGGCTTTGAGAAGTACGCCGGAGCCGGCGCCATCAGGAACTACATATCCCAGTGATAAACATACATATTTGATTTTTGGCGAGACTTATTTTACTGGTTTTACTGTTTTTATTTAATTAAAAAATGCCCGGCAAGAGCCGGGCATTTTTTCCATAGACATGGGGAGTTTTTAAATGATATATGATATTCTGATAATTGGCGGGGGCCCGGCGGGCCTCACCGCCGCAACCTACGGCTGCCGGGCGGGGAAGAGCGTCCTGGTACTGGAAAAGGAGACCTTCGGCGGCCAGATTACCTGGTCCCCCAAGGTGGAAAATTTCCCCGGCTTCGTCTCCATAAGCGGAGCTGAGCTGGGGGACAGGTTCATGGAACAGGCCATGGAGCAGGGGGCTGAGGTGGAACTGGAGGAGGCCGTCTCCGTAAGCGGGGAAGGAGAGGTAAAGACCGTCACCTGCGCTTCCGGAGCGGAGTTTCGCTGCCGCAGCCTGATAATTGCCGCCGGGGCCAAGCCCCGAATGCTGGGTCTGCCTGGAGAGGCTGAACTGGTGGGAAACGGGGTATGCTTCTGCGCCGTGTGCGACGGTGCCTTTTATAAGGACAAGGTGGTGGCAGTAAACGGCGGGGGCAACAGCGCCCTTCAGGACGCTTTGCTCCTCAGCGAGAAGTGCAGCAAAGTCTACCTCATCCACCGGCGGGACAGCTTCCGGGGAGAGGCAAAGCTGGTGGAAGCCCTGAAGCAGCGGAAGAATGTGGAATTTGTAATGAACAGCCGCATCACCGCCCTGGTGGGGGAGGATGAGCTGAGAGGAATAGTGGTGAAAACCGGGGAGGAGAGCCGGGAGATAGCTCTGGAGGGCCTTTTTGTGGCCATTGGCCATGCCCCGGACCTGGGGGCCTTCGGCTCCCTGATAGAGCTGGAGGCCGGCGGCTATGCCGCTTCCGGGGAGGACTGCCTCACCAGAACTCCCGGGGTATTCGTGGCCGGGGACTGCCGGGAAAAGACCGTACGCCAGCTGACCACCGCCGCAGCCGACGGCTCCGCCGCCGCCCTGGCGGCCTGCGCCTGGCTGGACAGATAGGAAAGGAGCAGATTTATATGAAACGTTTTATTGTGGATAAGGCCGTGTTTGAAAAGCTGCCTGACTACTGCGTGGGCGTGGTGGCGGCCCTGGGCCTTGATAACCGGGAGCACAATAAGGCTCTGGAAAAGCTGCTGGATGAGGCGGCTGCCGCCTTTGCCGCAGCCAATAAGGAGACCAATATAAGGGAACTGCCGGGGGTGAAAGCCTGCCGGGAGGCCTTCCTGACTCTGGGCATGAACCCCAATAAGTTCATGTGCTCCATAGAGGCTCTCATGAAACGAGTACAGAAGAGCGGAGCTCTGCCCCATATCAACACCGTGGTGGACCTGGGCAACGCCTTTTCCCTGAACTATCAGCTGCCAATGGGGGCCCACGACGTGGACAAGATGGAAGGGGACATGGAGATACGCTTCTCCACTTCCGCCGACCATTTCCGGCCCATGGGGGAGACGGAGACCGAGACCATGCCGGAGGGAGAACTGGTGTATGTCAGTGCAAACACCGTCAAGACCCGCCGCTGGATATGGCGCCAGAGCGAGGACGGGAAGATAGGCCCGGAGACCTGCAATGTCTTTTTCCCCATCGACGGCTTCAAGGGAGTGAATCTGGATTCCGTCCTGGCCGCCAGAGATGAGCTGGCCCGGCTGCTGAGGGAGGACTTCGGCTGCCAGGTGTTTACCGGTTTGGTGGACAAAGATAATAACAGCTTTGAATTTTAAGAGTTAAAGATATTCAAATAATAAAAAGCACAAGGGCCGCCGAAAATGGCGGCCCTTGCATTATAAAAAGCTTGTGCTCATTTGTGAAATTCCGTCTCGCAGTAGGCACAGCGGTAACGGCGGTTCTCCCTGTCGCTGAGAAGGAAGATGGCGTCCAGCTGAGGCTCGGAGACGGTGATGCACCGGGGGTTCTTGCAGTGGATGACGTTGGTGAGGCGCTTGGGCAGCTCCAGGTGCTTCTTCTCCACCAGCTTCCCGTCACGGATGATATTCACGGTGATGTTGGGGTCGATATAGCCCAGCACATCCAGGTCCAGCTCCAGGGGAGAATCTATCTTGATGATGTCCTTGCGCTCCAGATGGGCGCTGCGGGCGTTCTTGATAATGGCCACGGAGCAGTCCAGCTTGTCCAGATGAAGATAGCGGTAGATGTCCATGCTCTTGCCTGCCTGGATATGGTCCAGAACTACACCGTTTTGAATACTGTCTATGTTCATTAGCTCGTCTCCTCCCGTCATATCTCAAGGCCCAGCAGCTTCATGATAAGGGCCATGCGGATAAATTTGCCGTTTTTCACCTGACGCCAGTAGGCGGCTCTGGGGTCCTTATCCACGGCCACCTGGATCTCGTTGACCCGGGGCAGGGGGTGGAGTATGGACAGGTCTGCCTTGGCGTTTTCCAGCTTTGCCGGGGTGAGGATGTAGCTGTCCTTCAGGCGGAGGTAGTCCTCCTCGTTGAAGAAGCGCTCCCGCTGGACGCGGGTCATGTACAGGATATCCAGCTGTGGTATAACCGACTCCAGATCCGTGGTCTGGGTGTAAGGTATACCCTTCTTTTTCAGAGCTTCTTCTTTCCCATATCTGGGCAGCTTCAGCTCCAGGGGAGAGATGAACACAAAGTTGATGTTCTCATAGCGGCTGAGGGCACTGACCAGGGAGTGGACGGTGCGGCCGAACTTCAGGTCGCCGCAGAAGCCCACGGTAAAATTGTCCAGTCTGCCCTTTTCCCGATGGATGGTGAGCAGGTCCGTAAGAGTCTGGGTGGGGTGGTTATGACCGCCGTCACCGGCGTTGATGATGGGTACCTCGGCCACCTGAGCTGCGGCGTAGGGAGCACCCTCCTTGGGATGGCGCATGGCGATTATGTCCGCATAGCAGCTGACGGCGTGGACAGTATCGCCCACGGTCTCTCCCTTGGAACTGGAGCTGGAGCTGGCCTCGGAAAAGCCCAGCACGCTGCCCCCCAGAGAGAGCATGGCGGACTCAAAGCTGAGCCGGGTGCGGGTGGAGGGTTCAAAGAACAGGGTGGCCAGCTGTTTGCCTGCGCAGACCTGGCTGTACTTGGCGGGGTTGGCGATAATGTCCTCAGCTGTGGCTATCAGCCGGTCGATCTCCTCCACAGAGAGATCTGTAATGTCTATAAGATTTCTCATTAGGCTCTCCTGTATCTGTATAAAATTGTGGGGCAGAGCGCAACTTTTGGTTTCCGTTACCCAAAAATTCATTCTAACCCCAGAACCGGTGCCTTGTCAATAGATAAATGAGAGAGCCGTCGGAGGCTTCAGAGGCAGTGGGGGCAGAGAGTCAAGGCCTCCCAGTAAACCGCCTTGTCCTCCCTGAACTTTTCCCCGCAGCGGGAGCAGACCGTTTCCCCGGCCTTTTCTTTCCGGGGCGGGAAGGGGCCGCTGACGGGAGTCTGGCGGAATATCTCTTCCGCAGGGGCACTGAGAATGTAATCTATCAGTTCTTCCCGGGGCTTTTCCCGGGGCAGGTCCAGAAGATAATAGCGCAGACTCTCCCCGGTCTCAGGATTATAGAAGTTAAAAGCGGACTTGCCGTAGTCTGCCAGCTTCAGGGACCCGTTGCCCAGAGTGGAGCCCAGCACGAACTGTATGCCGTCCAGCCAGCAGGCGGAGGATTCCGCCAGACACTGGATGTGATTGTGCCGGTCGGCCATCCGGGTGCCCAGGGCCTTCCCTGCTTCCCAGGCCGCTCTCACCCCTATGGCAAGGCCGGGACACCAATGGCCGTGGAACTTGCCGGCCTGCTTATAATATTCGTGTATATCCATGTTCAGTCCTCCTCTTTAGTTTTCCAGCTGAGCCAGGCCACCTTGGTAAAGACCCGGTCCAGGAATATGCCCTTGTCGTCGCAGAGCCCGGCGGCCGTTTCCACGGCCCGTTTGAAAAGCTCCGGGTCCTCCTCATCCATGGCGGGGTGCCTCCTTATGAGATAGCGGGCCGCTTCCTCCGCCCTTCGCTCATCCTGCCAGTTGTAGTCCTCATAGCGGAGGTTGGGCCGGTAGCCGGCAAGAGCCACCGCCTGCTCCAATTCTCCTATGCTGTCCAGCCCCCCGGCCATGGACTGGGCGGGCTCGTAACCCAGAGAACTGTAAAACCGGTCCCGGAGAGGCTGACTCCAGGAGACAAAATTGGTGACAAGGCACCAGCCGTGGGTAAGAGAGCTGAGCTTTTTCACCGTGGCCAGGTCCCGGATGGCGGGGCTCATGGTGGATATGGAAAGATCGAAAGGCCCGGCGGGGGCCAGAGCGGGAGCTTCCAAAGTCAGGAAATCCCCCAGTACCGTGCGCCATGGGGTGGTGAAGGGCTTCATGTTTTCCCCCGCCCGGCGGAGCATCTCCGCCGAGATATCGTTAAGGGTGACATCGCAGCCAAGAGCGGCAAAGTAGCTGCCGTATTTTCCCACGCCGCAGCCCACATCCAACACCCTGCATCCGGGGCGCAGCATGCCGGAACCCAGAAGAAAGTCCAGGAGCCTTCGGTTGTATTCACTTATACCGGATTCAAATACCCGCTGGTAGTCTCCGGCTTGTTTGTCCCATTTTGCAGCGTCCATAGCCCACCTCCTGGGAAGAAAGAATATCAGGCTTGACTTTAAGCCGTATATCAAAGATAGCAAAGGCGGCCCCGGACCGCAAGCCCCCCGGGGGGATAGATCGTTAAAACTTATACACAAGACGATAAATTGTATAATTATCATATCCCCCCCGGGGGCTTGCAGGGACTTTTTAGTTAATATACAATAAACTTGCCGCGGCAGACTGTAAAAAGGGAGGCGAGACAGCCTTGAAGAAAAGAGAACTTATTTCCTTATTTTTAATAATATGTCTGGCCCTGAGCCTGCTCAGCGGCTGCCAGAGCCATGTGAATGCTCCGGCCGTTACCGGAGAAGAAGCATCCGGAGAGACCGGGAGCGGCAGGGCGGCGGAGACGGCCCGTCTTGTGGACACGTTGAAGCTGGCCGGGGGTACCGACTGGGGCATGCCCAGCCCTTATCTCCATGTGGCCCGGGGCCCGGGCCAGGCCAAGATGCGCCTGGTTTTTGCCAGCCTCCTGGAGAAGGACGAGACGGGGGACGTGCCCTGGCTGGCGGAGAGCTGGAGCTTTGAAGGCAATGACTATAGCTTCACCCTGTTTGAGGGCCTGAGCTTCCAGGACGGGGAGCCCCTAACTACTGAGGACGTGGCCTTTACCATAGACTATTTCCGGCAGTACCCTCCGGTGACCAACACTTTGGGGGTGGGGGAGAGCTTTATAATCGAGAGTTATTCCATAGTGGATGACTATACCATCACCATCACCGTGAAGGAGGCCGACGCCGACACCCTTTCAAACCTGGGCAGCTTTGTGATACTGCCAAAGCACATCTGGGAAAATGTGGAGGACCCCTACACTTACAACGTGCCGGACTGCTTGGTGGGCAGCGGGGCCTATATGTGTACCGGCTATGAGGGGGCCACCGGCAGCTATGAGTTCACCGCCTTTGACGGCTGGGTGAACGGGCAGCAGGCGGCACAGCGCATACTCTTCGTCCCTGTCAGCGACGAGCTGCTGGCCTTTGAAAACGGGGAGATAGACATAGCCTCCATGCCTGCCGACCTGAAGGACAAGTATATGAACGACCCTGAAATAGGCTTTGTGGAAAAGGCCGACGACATGGGCTATAAGATGCTTATAAACTTTGAAAAGCTGCCGGAGTTTCTGGACATCTCCCTGCGTCAGGGAGTGTATGCCGCCCTGGACCGCCAGTCCATAGTGGACAATGTGTTCAGGGGCATGGGCAGCGTGGGCAGCGCCGGCTATGTGCCGGAGAGCAGCCTGTTTTACAACGAGGACGTGGTGAAATACGACTACGACCCGGAGCTGGCAAAGGAAGCGCTGGGAGATAAGGGCTTTGAGATAAGCCTGCTTACCGACGACTCCGCTGACGGAATAAGCATTGCCGAGATAGTGAAAAACGGCCTGGAGGCTGCGGGGATGGAGGTCACGGTGATGGCGGTGGACTCCGCCGGCCGGGACGACCGGGTGAATAAGGGAGACTACGACTTTGCCATCGTGGGCAACGGCGGCTGGGGCAACAATCCGCCCAGCTATATGCGCACCCTGTTTTCCGATAAATCCAAGTACCTGAGCACCAGCCCCGCCTCCATGGGGCCCAGAGGCTACAGCAATGAGGAGATGACCGCCCTTGCCGAGGGCCAGCTGAAGGAGACGGACTTTGAAAAGCGCAAGGAGATGTTCAAGGAGCTGGAGCTGCTGGTGAGTGAGGAGATACCTCTCATCGTACTGGCCAACCAGTCCTCCTACTCCATATACCGGCAGGACTACTACGACGGCTGGATGAAGACTTATGCCTATCAGCAGGCGGAGCAGAACCGTCTGTCCTATATGGTCCGGTAAATACCCGGGAGACACAATGGCCGCAAAGGAGGAGAGAAAGGCAAAATGAAAAAGAAAATATTGCTTTTGCTTTGCTCCTTTGTGGTAATTTATCTTGTAAACTTTACCATCCCCAGGCTGATGCCTGGGGACCCTTTTGATTATCAGAGCGCCGCCGCCGGGGAGGAGAGCAGCACCGAGATGACGGAGGAGCTGAAGGAATACCTCCGCGCCTACTACGGTCTGGACAAGCCCTTTTTCACCCAGCTGTGGGAGAACGTCAAGGCCAACCTCCGGGGTGACCTGGGCTACAGCATACACTATAAGCAGGAGGTGTCCGTCCTTTTGCTGGAACGGCTGCCCTGGACAGCCCTTATAATGTTTTCCGCCCTGGTGCTGAGCCTTATCCTGGGCACGGCCCTGGCCCTGCTGGGCCTGCGGAGAAAAAAACTGGAGGGAGGGCTCTATGCCCTGCTCTCCCTTGTGGGGGAGCTGCCCCATTTTCTGGTGGGCATACTGCTGCTGTTCCTGGTGGCGGCCCGGGTGGACTGGCTTCCCCTCTCCGGGGCTGTGACCGCTTTCGGCATATACTACAGCGAATGGGACTGGATAGAGGATGTGCTGCTCCACGCTCTGCTGCCTGTTGCAGCCATGACTCTGGTGACGGTGCCGGGCTTCTACTTCACCGCCAGAGCCAGCTTCCTGGGCATCCTGGAGCGGCCCTATATACTGGCCGCCAAGGCCAAGGGCCTTAAAGAGGGGCGCATACGCTGGCACTACGTTTTTCGAAACGCCCTGCCGCCCATCGTTGCCCGCTTCTTCTTAAGCGTTGGGGGAGCCATAGGCGGCACCATGCTGGTGGAAAACGTCTTTGCCTACCCCGGCCTGGGCACGATTATGAGGGAGGCGGTGAAGTACCGGGATTACCCCCTCATCCAGGGGGTGTTCCTTCTCAGCACCCTTCTTGTGCTGCTGAGCCTCTTTGCTGCGGACATGATAAACGCCCTCAACGACCGGCGAAAGGGGGGCAGCCTGTGAAGCGGATATGCCTTATCGCCCTGGCTCTTATGCTGCTGGTGCTGCTCTTTGCCTGGGGCGTGCTCTTTTACCCCATGGACGCAGAACTGCCCTCCGGAGGCTCCCTGGAGGCTCCCTCAGCGGAGCACTGGCTGGGCACCGACAACCTGGGCATAGACATCTTTGCCCAGATATCCAAGGGCTTTTTCCACAGCCTGAGCATAGGTCTTGCCACGGCCCTGGCCGCCTTCCTTATAGGAGGCGTCCTGGGAGTGGCGGCAGGCTATGCAGGAGGCAAGACGGATGTGCTGGTGGAGTTTCTCATAAACCTGTTCCTCTCCGTGCCTCAACTGCCTATAATGATAGTTGCCGGGGCTTTCTTCGGCCAGAGCAGTCTGAACATTATCTGCATCATCGCCGCCTTTTCCTGGGCCCCCATAGCAAAGCAGGTCAGGGCCAGGACCATGTCCCTGAGAAGGAGCGGCTATCTGGTGCTGGCCAGGAGCTACGGCGGGGGACTGTGGTATCTTTTTAAAACCCACATGAGCAGGGACATCATGCCCCTGCTAGCGATAAGCTCTCTGGCAGTGACGGGGCGGGCCATAGTTCAGGAGTCCTCCCTGGCCTTCCTGGGCCTGTCCGACCCCCTGGCCAAGTCCTGGGGGCTGATGATAGCCCGCTGCACCGCCTTCAAGGGCATATACTTTACAAATTTCTGGACCTGGTGGCTGCTGCCCCCGGTGCTGTCCCTGGTTTTGTCCACGCTGCTGCTGCGCCTGCTCACCAGGGCGCTGGAGAGCTATTGGCTGGAGAAGGAGTGAGAGAGATGAACAAACTGCTGGAGGTCAAAAACTTAAGCCTGTCCTATCCGGAGTTCAGTCTCCACCCCCTGTCCTTCAGCCTGGACTACGGGGAGATACTGGCGGTAGTGGGGGAGTCGGGCTCCGGGAAGACCACCCTTTTAAAGGGCCTAAGCTGCCTCTGGGAGGAGGGAGTGAAGGTCTCCGGCCAGGTGCTGCTGGAGGGCCGGGAGCTTCTTGGCATGAAAGAGGAGCAGCGCAGGCAGCTGCGCATGCGCTCCTTTGCAGTGGCCTTCCAGAACTCCACCGCCTGGCTCAATCCCAGCATGACCCTCAGGGAGCAGCTGAAGGAAGTGCTGCACCGGGGCTACCCCGCCAGGGAGCTGCCGGGCCGGATGAGAGAGCTGATGGAGACCGTGGGGCTCAGCCCGGAGGATCTGGGGCGCTATCCCAGGGAGCTCTCCGGCGGCATGGCCCAGCGCTTCCTTCTGGCCACGGCCATCGCCCTGGAGCCCAGGCTGGTGCTGCTGGATGAGCCCACCAGCTCCCTGGACGTGGCGGCAAGGGACTCCTTTGCCGCACTGGTAAAGAGGCTGAACCGGGAGAAATCCATAGCCTTTGTTATAATCACCCACGACATGAAGCTTGCCGCCATGCTCAGCAGCCGCATGATGGTGCTGTATAACGGCCATGTGGAGGAGATGGGGAGCACGGCGGGTATTCTGGACTATCCCAGGCACCCCTACACCCGAGGGCTTATAAACGCCTCCACGGGGCTGAATATTGTCCGGGACGTATGGGGCATACGGCCGGAAGTGGAGGTGGACAAGCCCCACCACAGCTGCCCCTTTTACGGCCGCTGCACCCAGAGCCTGCCCCTGTGCGGCCGGGAGGCTCCGGAGCTGAAGGACTGGGGCGACGGGCGGCTGATTGCCTGCCTCAGGGGCGGCATCATTACCCTGCTGGAGGGCCGGGAGATATCCAAGGCCTACGGCAGACAGCAGGTGCTGGAAAATGTGTCCATAAAGGTCCGCAGCGGAGAGGTAGTGGCTCTGGTAGGCCGCTCCGGCTCCGGCAAGACCACTCTGGCCGGGATACTGGGGGGGTACCTCCGGGATTTCCAAGAGGGAAGTCTTTTGTTTCAAGGTGAAGCGGCGGACATGGAGCAGCTCCACCGCCGGGAGGGGGGAGTGCAGATGGTGTTCCAGGACAGCGAGACTGCCCTTAACCCCCACATGACGGTGCTTCAGGCGGTATCGGAGCCTCGGCTCCTGGCAAAGCTGGGCCGGGAGGAGGAGACGGCGGTCTCCGCTCTGGTGGATGTGGGCCTGCCGGGGGAGGAGAGCTTTCTGAACAAAAGGATAAAGACCCTCTCCGGGGGACAGAAGCAGAGAGTGTCCATAGCCAGGGCCCTGACCATGGAGCCGGCTGTGCTGCTGGCCGACGAGCCTACCTCAATGCTGGACCCCTCCAGCAAGGCCAATCTCCTGCGGCTTTTAAAGAGCCTGCAAAACAGCCACGGCTTCAGCATGCTGCTGGTGACCCACGATCTGGAGAGCGCCCTGAAGGTGGCTGACCGCTGCTTTTTGCTGAAGGACAGTAGGCTGGAGGAGCTGCGTATCTCCGACTATGTGAGCAGCAGCATAGACAGCGTGTTTGCAGACTGAAAAGCGAAGACTGAAAAAGACAGCCGGTTTTCCGTATTTTACGGAAAACCGGCTGAAATGCTTTCTTGTTTACTTTGCGTAATCCACGGCCTTGGTCTCCCGAAGGACATGGACCTTTATCTGACCGGGGTAGGTGAGTTCCTCCTCAATCTTCTTGGCAATGTCCCTGGCCAGCAGGACCATCTGATCCTCGCTGACTTCCTCGGGCTTGACCATGATGCGTATCTCACGGCCGGCCTGGATGGCATAGGAACTGGCGATGCCGGGGAAGCTCTTGGAGACCTCCTCCAGCTTCTCAAGACGCTTGACGTAGTTTTCGATGTTCTCCCGCCGGGCGCCGGGCCGGGAGGCGGAGATGGCATCTGCCGCCTGGACCAGGCAGGCTTCCACAGTGTGGGGCTCCACGTCGCCGTGGTGGGCCTCGATAGCGTGGATGACGGCTTCGGACTCCTTGTATTTTCTGGCAATGTCCACGCCGATGGTGACATGGCTGCCCTCAACTTCGTGGTCGATGGACTTGCCCAGGTCATGGAGCAGACCTGCCCGCTTGGCCACGTTCACATCCACGCCCAGCTCGGAGGCCAGCAGGCCTGCGATGTGGGAGACTTCGATGGAGTGGTTCAGCACGTTCTGACCGTAGCTGGTGCGGTACTTCATGCGGCCCAGGAGCTTGATTATCTCGGGGTTTAGACCGTGGATGTTGGTCTCAAATACTGCCCTTTCGCCCTCGGCCTTGATGACGGCGTTGACTTCCCGCTGGGCCTTGGCCACCATCTCCTCGATTCTGGCGGGGTGGATGCGGCCGTCCTGAATGAGTTTCTCCAGAGCCAGGCGGGCCACTTCCCGGCGCACCGGGTCAAAGCTGGAGACGGTGATGGCTTCGGGGGTATCGTCGATAATAAGGTCGCAGCCGGTGAGAGTTTCAATGCTGCGGATGTTACGGCCTTCACGGCCGATGATACGGCCTTTCATCTCGTCGTTGGGGAGAGGTACGACGGAGACGGTAATCTCGCTGGCGTGGTCGGCGGCGCAGCGCTGAATGGCGGTGGCGATGATCTCCCTTGCCCGGGAGTCTGCCTCCTCCTTGTACTGGGCCTCGATCTCCTTTACCTTCAGGGCCATCTCATGGGTGACATCGTCCCGGATGTTGGCGATGAGGTAGGCTTTGGCCTCGTCCACGGTGAAGCCGGAAATCTTCTCCAGCATCTCCAGCTGGCTCTTCTTCACCATGGCCACTTCCTGCTGCTGGGCTTCCACGGCGGCTATCTTGCTGCTGAGAGTGTCGTTCTTCTTCTCTATGGAATCCAGCTTCCGGTCCAGGTTTTCTTCCTTCTGCTGAAGACGGCGCTCCTGCTTCTGGAGCTCGGCGCGGCGCTCTTTGACTTCCCGCTCGTACTCGGAGCGGTTTTTGTGTATTTCTTCCTTTGCCTCTACGAGAGCTTCTCTTTTCTTGCTCTCCGCACTTTTTATAGACTCATTGATTATGCGCTTGGCCTCTTCCTCGGCGCTGACGATCTCCCGCTCAGCCACTTTTTTCCGGTACAGGATACCAAGCAAAAAACATAAAACCGCAGCAACTGCGATTATAAGGATCCATAAAGGAGTTGGCATAGTAAGTAAACACACCTCCATTCTTTAAGAATTTTGCGGTGGGTTTATTTGTTAGGTATTGCTGGAAACAAATTTAAAGAAGACGGACCATAAAACGAATCCGTCGTATTCTAAAAGAAATATAATGGGGAGCTCCCCGGCACCCCACAATATCGCCTTATATATTTTAGCCTTTTAAAAGTGTTATGTCAAGCGCCAATGCTTAATTAATTTTAAGCATTGGCGCCGGTACCGGGGATGTCCTGCAAAGCTGCCGGCGAAAACTCATGGCCGGTGCCGCGCCGGGCTGCCCGGCCGTGTATGAAAGCTGCAAGTTATTACTAAAATCCGACAGATTATTCCCACAGGCGGTACGGCTCTTGACTTGAAATCCCCCGGGTATTATAAAAGAATAAAAAAGAATAAAAATCAGGTGTTTTTCAAGAGGATAAAATCAACAACTAAAAGGAGAGAAGAAAATGAAAAAATTTGCCGGATTTTTGTCGGCTGTGCTCAGCTTCTGCCTGTGCCTGGGAATTGTCACCTCCCTGCCGGTTACCGCCTATGGAGCCACGGGTAACGGGAAGCTGATATTCGGCCTGCCTTCCGATGACAGCAGCGAGAAAGAAAGCGTGGGAGTCTCCGATAAATCCATGAAAGATCGCCTGGAAGAGTGCCAGCAGAAGTACAGAGATTATCAGGACGATTCCAAATATGTCAGCAAGGTGGGCACCACCATGCCCGACGGTTTTTCCCTGGTCAGGACAATCAATAAGGAGATAAGACAGGTTCAGGTGTTCTCACCCATCTACTCCGAAGCCAAGAACCCGGAAAACAGCTGCTATTCTCCTTTGGAGGACTACTCAGTGATATACTATTATGATGACGGGCTGCCTTTCTTTGCACTGTGCTACAATGATAATACCAGCTCAAGAGAGGAGTACCGGTTCTATCTGTCCCAGGGCGAGATCATCCAGTGGATAGACGATGACGGGGAGACCAGCAACCAGGCTCCTGACGAGTTCTTCTTCCTGTATGACCATGCTATGGCCGCCTATTCGAGAGCCATGTACGACCGCTACGACAAGGGCAACTATGCCATCCAGGTTGGCTCCTTCAAGGACAAGGAGCAGGCTGAGGACTGCCGTGACTCCATGCTGGACGAGGGCCAGGACGCCCGGGTGGAGAGCATAGACAATGTGTACTGCGTGCTCATCGGTAAATATAAGGACTGGGACAAGGCAGCCGAAGCCTTTGAAGATGTGGAGCTCACCGACCTGTGCGGCACGACCTACATCAGGCTTGTTTGAGATTAAAAATAAGCGCTTACACTTTGTAAAGCAGGGGACTCTAAAAGCGATAGAGTCCCCTGCTTCTTTTATACCGTCTGGGCTGATGGCCTCAGCTCCAGACAGTCTCCGGCCAGGGCGGCAGTCACCGTGTCCCCGGGGGCGATGGCCCCCTCCAGCAGCAGCTCCGCCGCCGCATCCTCTATCCAATGCTCCAGAGTCCGGCGCAGAGGTCTGGCCCCAAACTTGTCGTCATAGCCCCGGTGGGCCAGCCACCGGGCCGACTCCTCCGGCACCGCAAGACTGATATCCAGGGAGCGGAAGCGCTCCTTAAGCTGCCCCAGCATGGTCTGGGTAATGGCGTACATGTCATCTTCACTGAGGCGGTGGAAGACGATGGTCTCGTCCACCCGGTTGAGAAACTCCGGCTTGAAAGTCGCTTTCAGCTCCTCCATGACCTTCCTCTTCATGGCCTCGTCGTCCTGCCCGCCTCCGTCGGCAAAGCCCAGGGGCGGGCGGTTCTCGGTGATGGCCTTGGCCCCAATGTTGGAGGTCATGACCACCACGGTATTGCTGAAGTCCACCCGGCGGCCACCGGAATCGGTGAGGTGCCCATCATCCATTATTTGCAGCAGGATGCTCCACACATCCTCGTGGGCCTTCTCTATCTCGTCGAAGAGCACCACGCTCCAGGGTTTTCGCCGCACCTTTTCCGTCAGCTGGCCCCCGTCCTCGTAGCCCACGTAGCCCGGGGGCGAGCCGATGAGACGGCTCACCGAGTGCTTTTCCATATACTCCGACATGTCCAGACGGATGACGGCGTTCTCGTCTCCGTACACCGTGGCGGCCAGGGCCCGGCACAGTTCCGTCTTGCCCACCCCCGTGGGGCCCAGGAAGAGAAAGCTGCCCACGGGACGCCGGGGGTCCTTCAGACCCACCCGGCTGCGGCGTATGGCCCGGGCCACCGCCGCCACCGCCTCATCCTGGCCGATGATGCGCTTTTTCAGCTGATCTTCCAGGGCCTTCAGCCGCTGGCTCTCACTCTCGTCCAGGGAGCAGACGGGGATCTCCGTCCAGAGAGACACAACCTTGGCTATATCGGCTGCCTCCACCTCCCGGCGCAGACCCTCTACGTGTATGGCGGCGGACGCTTCATCCAGCAGGTCTATGGCCTTGTCAGGCAGGAAGCGGTCGTTTATATACCGCACGGACAGGGCGTAGGCCGCTTCCAGAGCCTCTCGGCTCAGGCTGACGCCGTGGTGCTTTTCCAGGGCGGGACGCAGGCTCTGGAGCATTTCCATGGTCTGCTCCCGGTCCGGCTCCAGCACCTTTATGGGCTGGAAGCGCCGCTCCAGGGCCGCATCCTTCTCAATGTGCCGGCGGTATTCCTCCGGGGTGGTGGCCCCGATTATCTGCACCTCTCCCCGGCCCAGGGCAGGCTTCAGTATATTGGCGGCGTCTATGGCCCCCTCGGCGCTGCCGGCGCCGATGATGGTGTGCAGCTCGTCAATGAAGAGGATGACGTCTCCGGCCCGGCGCACATCCCGCAGCACCGACTTAACCCGTTCCTCAAAGTCTCCCCGGTACTTGGTGCCTGCCAGAAGGGCAGGGATATCCAGGGATACTATACGCTTGTCCCTCAGCTCCGCAGGCGCCTGGCCCCGGCTGACGCAGAGAGCCAGACCCTCCGCCACGGCGGTCTTGCCCACGCCGGGTTCCCCTACCAGCACGGGGTTATTCTTGCTGCGCCGGGAGAGAATCTGGATGGCCCGGCGTATCTCGTTGCCCCGGCCTACCACCGGGTCTATGCGCCCGGCTGCGGCCAGCTCCGTGAGATCCCGGCTGTACTGGTCCAGAATGCGGGTGTCCGCCCGGCGTACGGTGCTGCGGGCCGTGCCGGTCTGGGAGCGGTTATTGGAGCCGGGGTTGCCGAAGACCGCCATGATCTCGGTATAGATGTCATTGAGGTCCGCCCCGGCCTCCCTTAGAGTGGCGGCGGCCCCGCAGTCGTTCTGCCGCAGCAGCCCCAGCAGCAGGTGCTCGGTGCCTATATAGCCCTGCTGCAGCTGCCTTGCCTCCTGGGCCGCCTTCTCCACCGCCTGCCGGGCCCGGAAGGTCAGACCCTGCTCCGGCCTGCCGGGGCTGCCGCTGCCGTTGGAGCGCTGGACTATGTGCCACAGCCGGGCCTTGTCCAGACCCTGGTGCTGAAGCACCCTGGCACCCAGACCGTCCTGCTCCATCATGATGCCCAGCAGCAGATGCTCCGTGCCCACATAGCCGTGGCCCAGCTCGCCGGCGGCTATGCGGGCGTTCTCTATGGCCAGCTCCGCCCGCTGGGTGAATTTTTCGTTGCTCTTAATAAGGCATACCCCCTCTGAAAGGCATATTAAAAGGTATATTGATAATATATTATCCACAGTAGGCCCTGCCAAAACAGACGAATTCCGTGGACGACAGGAAAAATTATTGACAGCTTTCAGTAAATTTATTTTCACAGCGCAATTTTATAATTGATTTTTGCATAAGATGTGTTACAATGTAGCCAACGATGGCCCAAGTGGTCAAATAACATGGGAGGTAACATCATGGCTTTTGTTATTACCGATGAGTGCCTGTCCTGCGGTGCTTGCGCAGCTCAGTGCCCCGCCGAAGCAATTGACATGGGCGAACTGCACTACGAGATCGATGCCGACAAGTGCCTGGAGTGCGGCGCTTGCGCAGCTCAGTGCCCTGCCGAGGCAATTGTTCAGGAGTGAGCTTCTAAACAACATAGAATGAGGGGCGATGCTTATCGCCCCTCATTCTCAACTTATCAAAGAAGGCTCTGCCTTCTTTGATAAAAAGGCTTGCACTGCGCTTCATGCCTCGGTTGTACGCCAAAGGCGTACAATTCGACACTCAGCTCCGTGAGAAGTGTTTTCTGCGACGTACATGCCGCCGCAGAAAACGATTAAATTTGTTTTTTCGCCGGGGCGAAAAAACTTTGCGAGGCTTTTTGACAGTCTCAGAATGAGGGGCGATGTTTATCGCCCCTCATTCTGTTTGTATAGTATTTTTAAAATGAAAGTTTATTCCCTTTTCACCGTAGAAAGGAGAAGGCTATGCCGGAATTTACGGCTCTGTGGGAAGGCGGCCCGGCTTTTGCCCAGGCAGAGCATTTCAAGCTCAGCACCGACTGCGTGCTTCTGGCGGATTTCGTGAACAGCTCCGGACGCAAGCGGGGCATAGACCTGGGCTGCGCCTCGGGGGCCATTGCTCTGCTGCTGCTCTGGCGCAGCCCCAGGCTCCACATGACGGGCCTGGAGCTTGTTGAGGAGGCGGCGGAGCTTGCCCGGGAAAACATGGAGACAAACTCCCTTCAGGACAGAAGCTCCATAATTTGGGGGGATATACGCCGCCACCGGGAGCTCTTCAAAAGCGGCAGCTTTGACCTGGTGGTGGCAAACCCGCCCTACTTCCCGGTGGACAGAGGGAAGCTCTCCACGGATGAAAAACGCTCGGGAGCCAGGGGAGAGCTGAGCTGTACCCTGGAGGACATCTGCGCCGCCGCCTCTTACCTCTGCTGCACCGGGGGCAGCTTCTCCGTGGTATATAAGCCGGAACGGCTGTCAGAGCTCCTGTGCACCATGACGGCCCACGGTCTGGAGCCCAAACGCCTGCGCCTGGTATGCCATAGGGCGGGCAGCGCTCCCAGCCTGGTGCTGGTGGAGGGCCGCCGGGGCGGCAGGCCCGGCCTGGATATACTGCCTTCCCTGATACTCACAGGTCCCGATGGGCGGGAGACGGAGGAAGTTTTGAGGATATACCACCGGATATGAGCTGCGGTGGAGACTTGATGGAGGAAAACATGGATACAGAAAACAGACTTTCAAACATTGAAAAGCGCCAGCTGAAATTTTTCCTGCTGGTGGCCTACGGCTTTACCTTCTTGATGGGAGTGCCCCTTGGAATTGCTTATAATCTGGGCCTGGACACCTACCCCTTCCCCAACGCCCAGATGTTCTATCCTGCGGCCGGGGTGATGCTGGCCTGCCTTGTCACAGGGAGGAGGCCGGGCCGGGAGACCACGGAGGAGAGGGGGACCCTGCCCAGGCGCTTCTTTATATTCTTCATCGTCTTTACGGTGCTGATGGCCCTTTGCTGCTTTATTAACTTTGCCCTGCCTTCGGGGTCGGCCATGGGAACTACAATTCAGTCCTATGGAATAATCGGCGGTTCCGTACTGGCCTGGATCTTCCTGCTGGCGGCGGGAAAAGAGCGCCGGGCCGCTTACGGGCTTCGCTGGTCCAGGACCTGGCTTTCCCTGCTGATGCTGCTGCTGTTCGTGGCCATATACATCGCCCGCTCTTTCTTGTCCGTAGCCCTCAGCGGACAGATGGCCGGGTATCTTCCCTACTGGCAGACCTCTGCGCCCTACATACTTATGGCGGTGCTGATACCCAATTTCTTCCTCAGCTTTGCCGCCTTCTTCGGTGAGGAGTACGGCTGGCGCTATTACCTCCAGCCCCTGCTGCAAAAGCGCTTCGGCCTCATCCGCGGCACCATACTTCTTGGCGTGGTATGGGGACTGTGGCACCTGCCTCTGGACCTGTTCTTCTACAGTCCGGGCTATGCCATCCAGAGCATTGCGGCCCACCAGGTCACCTGCATAACTCTGGGGGTGTTCTTCGCCTTTGCCTATATGAGCACAGGGAATATCTGGGTGCCGGTGATACTCCACTTTGCCAACAACAACCTGGCTGTGGCAGTGAGCGGGACTACCCAGATAAGCGGTTATGCCCTGGGCTGGATGGATGTGCTGGTGTCACTGGTGCTAAACGGTATCATCTTCCTGCCTTTCCTTCTGGCCAGGGTCTTTCGCCGCAGTCCGGCGGCGGAGTCTGCCCCGGGGGAGAAAAGCCTGGAGACCGCAGCAGAGGAATGAAAAAGGCCGGGAGAAAAGACCTCCCGGCAAACAAAAGACCATATGGTAAAAAGCCTGGACTATTGAAAACACATGAGGCCGTATCCAACGATACGGCCTCATGTGTTTTCAATTACAGCTTGCGGCTGAGGGCAGAAATGCACTCAGTGCAGACGCAGCGTCCCTTGTAATTTACAAGATCGCGCACACTGTCGCAGAAGACGCAGGCGTCCTGATATTTGCGAAGAATAATGCTCTCACCCTCCACATAGACCTCAAGGGTGTCCTTCTCCGCAATGTCCAAAGTACGCCGCATCTCAATGGGCAGGACGATGCGCCCCAACTCATCCACTTTACGCACTATTCCGGTTGACTTCATTATTCCTCACTCCCCCATAATATTAGTAAAAGTTCCCATATCTTCTAGCACAATATTATACGATTTTTATCAGTAAATCAATAACAAAGACCCACTTCACAATAATTTAACATTACCATTTATTGCCAAAATGTTCAAAAAATAACTATAAATTGCTATTTTTACCTATAAAGCGGCCTAATAACGTGACCTAAAGTTCCAAGCCGCAGAGAGGGAGAGAAAGGCAAAGGGATGAGCATATGCCCCGGAGGAGCCGCAAGGGAGGGCGCAGAATATGGGAAAACGGCCACAAAACATAAACTTATCTTATTTGGATAAAATTACAATTGCAATTCTCTTAATTATGGCATATAATGGATGCACAAAGAGAAAAGGTGATAGGATGTATAAAAATATAGGAGAACTCATATCCCGGCGCAGAAAACAGCTGGGGATGAACCAGGCCCAGCTGGCTGCCTGCCTGAACATGCTGGGCTTTCAGATTTCAAATCAGGCGGTGTCTAAGTGGGAGAACGGCTCAACCCTGCCTAATGCCCGGCAGTTCCTGGCCCTGTGCGATGCCCTGGGCGTTGACGATATACGGGGGGTCTTTTCCGGCCACGGGGAGGGCCTGCTGGCAGGGCTGAACCGGGAGGGACGGAAAAAGGTAATTGACTACGTGCAGCTGCTGAGAGACACCGGACGTTACAGCGACCGGCAGGACGAGGAGGAACTGCGCAGTCTGCCCCTTTATTCTCTGGCGGTCTCCGCCGGTACCGGCCAGTTTTTGGACGGGGAGGATTACGAGATGGTGGAGGTTGGCCGTGAGGTGCCGGATGGGGCCAATTTCGGCGTCCGCGTGGCCGGAGACAGCATGGAGCCCAAATTTCATGACGGCCAGGTCATCTGGGTCCGGCAGCAGCGCAGCCTGATGACCGGAGAGATAGGCATCTTTCTTTACGACGGCAGCGCCTATTTAAAGCAACTGGCCGTACGGGGGGAGGCCTTGGCCCTCCACTCCCTGAACCCCAAGTATGATGACATAGTCATCTCCCCGGAGCTGCCTCTGCGGGTGCTGGGCAAGGTGATAAGCAAATAAAACAGGCAAGGCTCAAAAGTCCCGCCCCACCGGGCGGGACTTTCTGCATCCTGAAAAGATATGGCGCTGCCGGTGGAGCGTATCAGAAAAATTTTTCCCGGCGCCGTGATATCTCCGGGCATTCGGCATCTTTATGGGTGAGACACAAGAAAGAAGGGAGCAGGCTATGGACGACGAAAAGATAACGGCCCTGTTCTGGGAGCGCTCTCAGACGGCCTTGGAGCTGCTGGAGAAAAAATACGGGGGCATTCTCCGCTCCGCCGCCCTGAACGTTCTGAAAGACCCCAGGGATGCTGAAGAAGTGGTGTCCGACACATACATGAAGCTGTGGGACAGTATACCGCCCCAGCGGCCCCGGCAGCTGCTGGCCTATGCCGCCAAGATAAACCGCAACGGCGCCCTTATGGCCCTGAGGCAAAAGCACCGGCAGAAGCGGGACGACAGGGGAGCCGTGCTGTATTCCGAACTGGACGAGTGCCTGGCTTCCTCAGGGAGCATCACTGAGCACATGGAGGTAAAGGAACTGGCGGAGCTGATAAACGGCTATCTGCGCACTTTGAGCGGGGAGAGCCGCCGGCTGTTCCTGCGCCGCTACTTTCTCATGGAGGACATGGACAGCCTGGCAAGGGACTTTGGGGAGTCGAAAAAAGTGCTGTCCTCCCGGCTGTACCGTATACGCCGGGGGCTGAGGGACTACCTGAAAAAGGAGGGCATCGCAGTATGAAGCACTATGACTGGGACAAGATACTCCAATACATGGATGACGAGCTGCTTGAGGAGGCCCTGGCCCCGGCGGCGGGCAGAAAGGCCAAGGGCGGCTCCGGGAAGAGGGTATACAGGACCCTGCTGATCGCCGCCATCATCGCCTCCTTCATGGTCACCGCTGCCTACGCCGCCGGGCTGCTGGACTTCCGGGCCCTGCTGCTGGATGAGACGGTGGAGTGGGACGGGCAGGAGCTTTCCAAGATATCTCTAACCCAGCCCCAGGCCGTCCCGGAGGAGACGGAAACGGCCGGGATTCAGGAAAATGCCCTGAAGGATGCGGATGAGCTGGAGGAGAAACTGGCCGCCTCCAAGGCCGCCTGGGCGGAGTGGGAGGACTACCGTTACAATGGGATAGGTCTACCGGAGGCATTCAGCTTTGTGAAAGAGAAGAGCTGTGGCCTGCTAGTGACGGAAAATGACGACGGCAGCGTCACGGTGGAAATAATCGATAATGGCGAGAGCGAGTTTATGACTGTAAGCGCTGAGGAATTTGAACAGTTTGAAGCTTGGGGCGAACGGCAATCAGGCGGTACTTACGGAGATTACGACTTCAATTATAAGGTGCAGTCTCAGGAGGATGCGGACAAGCTGGAGGAGATAGCCGCAAAGTACGGTCTGAAACTGCGGAAGGGTCATCAGCTGCTGTGGAGCAGCGAGACCACCGGCATGAGCGGGGCGGGCTTCATCACCAATCAGCAGCTGGCGGAAAAGACGGCGGAGATTGGCTGCGCCGGGAACATTTTCTATGAGACCCCGGTGGGTTTTGACAAGGTATACTGGTATGATGAGGGCACCTTCTGCGTCAGCTATTATGTGGATCTGCCCTCCAGCGGGGAGCGGGTCACCTGCTACGGCTACAACTCCATGTACTCCACCCTGTCCAGCGGAAAGGAAGTCATAAACTGGGAGAGGAATTTAGACGCCTTTACCCAACGCAGCCATACCGCTCCCGACGGCACGGAGCTGAGCATTCTATCCAACGGCCGGGACGCCTACATATATGTGTATCTGGAAAACTCCTTTTTTGCAATGCATGTTCACAGCGAGGAGGGCGTGACGGAGGAAGATATGAACTACATCGCCGATACTCTGAAGTACAGCCTCATCGGCCAGGGCTGATGCCCGGGCAGAAAGCAAAAAACAGCAGGCAGCTCAAAACTGCCTGCTGTTTATTTACGGCCTATAATTTATCTGTCGCCCCAGCGGGAGTCATCCCACTGGTCGTAGGAGCTGCCGTCATGGCGGCCGTGGCGGGGTTCGTAGTGCTCATGGCTGCTGTGGCTGCCGCCGTGATGACTGCTGTGTTCGCCGTGATTCCCACTGCTTCGCCCGCTGTAATCGCTGCTGCCGTAGTCGTCATAGCTGCTGCGTCGGCTGCTCTCGCTGCGGTTGTAGTCGCTGCTGCGTCGGCTGCTCTCACTGCGGCTGCTGTAGCCGCCGGAGCTGCGGCCGCTCTTTTTGCGCCGTTTGCGGCGCTTGTTATCGGCAATGGTATTGAGGATGAACCAGGCGGCGCCCAGGATCAGGGCCAGGATGACAAGGCCCAGAAGTATCTTCACTATCAGGGACATGCCCTTGTATTCGGTCTCCCGCTGGGTGGTATAGCCGCAGACCTTGCAGACGCCCTGCTCGGTGCCGGGTGTCTCCTTGGTGGCCTCGGTGAGAACGGTCCACTCCATGTCATGCTCGGCCTCGTCGGTCTTTGAGCCGCAGTCACACTCTCTCCAATGCTTGCTGTCATCAAAGGACCAGGTGCCGGAGTAGGTATGTACGTGGTTGGGGTCATCGGCAGGGTTGGGACTGGCAGTGGGCGAGGGGCTGGGCGAGGGACTGGGGGAAGGGCTGGGCGAGGGACTGGGAGAAGGGCTGGGACTTGGAGTGGCCGGGACTTTCACGTTCACCGTTGCCCAGTTGGAGGTAGCGCTGCCTCCGGGGCCGGTGAAGGTACAGCGTACCTTCCAGCCGTCCAGCTCCTTGGGAACATTGCGGATGTTCATTTTTTCCTTACCGTCCCCGCCGATAGAGACGCCGGGGAACAGCCCGGGCAGGTCGTTGCAGTTGCAGGTGGTCTTGCCGTCGGGACTGACGGCGGTCCACTCATAGGTCTCGGTATATGTGGCGATGGCCACAAAGGAGGCCAGCTCCCCTACCTCCACATTCTCACTGGTGGGGTTCTTGGTGATACTGGGCGCCCAGACCTGGGGAGTATAGTCCCGGTAAAGGGTAAGACTGGAGCTGCCGTTCAATGTATAGTTTACGGCAGAATTATTCAGGTAGACCTCCATAGTGTCGGCAAAGTGGTAGGGGTCCACGGCGTTGACCGTTATCTGCACCTGGTAGTTGCCGGTGCCGAAGGTATCGTTGGCCGGGTTGCCGTTGGAGTCATACCAGCCGTAGCTGACAATGGTGCAGCCTTCGGTACTGGTGGCGGCAGTGGCGCTGTACACTCCGTCCATGACCACCGGCTCCCGGGACAGGGTGACCAAAACCTTGCTTATCTCCCCGTCGGCGCTGGCCTGCACCGGGGAAAGGGCGCAGAAGGACAGGCAGAGACAAATCAATATCAGACCCGTAATAAGGCGTTTTTTTGTGGCTGCCATTTACGCCGCCTCCTCTCAGTTAGTTCATTATATTATAGCATTGTGGGATTTTGAGGTAAAGTGGAAAATTATTAATAATTCTGAATGTGAATTGAAAAGACTAAATATAGTTGACTGTTGACTCAGGGGCAATAAAAAGGTAAAATAAACATTTGTAGAGCTGAAATCTTTAATGGGGAGGTGCAGTCGGTGGAGGAGATCAGAACAGAAAATGCCCTTCCGGTCTCCCAGGCCACTCTTGTCTGCGCCGCCTCCATTGACGAGGCCATGACTGCGGCCAGGGATATTGCCGCCGCCGCCCTGTGCACCGGGCCGGAGCCCCGGCCCTGCCGTCAGTGCAGCCACTGCCGGAAGGTGGCCCGGGGCATCCACCCGGACGTGATCATTTTGGGACGGCTGGAGGACGACAAGGGCAGGCCCAAACGGGAGATAAGCGTGGACCAGATACGCGACCTCTCTGCCGACTCCTGCATCCTGCCCAACGAGGCCCGGCGCAAGGTGTATATAATCCGGGAGGCGGAGACCATGAATATCCCCGCCCAGAACGCAGCGTTGAAGCTGTTGGAGGAACCTCCTCTGGGAGCCGTCTTCCTGCTGTGCACCACCAATCCCAGCCAGCTGCTGCCGACGGTGCGCTCCCGCTGCACAAGGATAATCTGCGGCACTGCCGCCGGAGAGCAGGACAAGGAGCTGGAAAGCCTGGCGGAGGCCTACCTTAAAGCTGCGGCTTCCGGCAGCCGGGCCAAGCTCTTTGGCTGGTGCAGCAGCAACGAGGCCATGGACGGACGCAGAGCCGCCGATTTTGTGGACTGCGCCATGGAACGGGTGGGCGACATGCTATGCGGCAGGAAAAAGGACCTGGGACTGAGCAGTAAACAGCTGACGGATATCTACGCTCTGCTGCAGCGCTGCGCTGCATATCTCCGCCTGAACGTAGGCGTCAAACATATTTTTGGTCTGCTGGCGGTGGACTCCATCTCCGGCAGCGGAAACAGAGGATAAGTCATTGATAGAAGTTATAAGTGTGAGATTTAAAAATCGGGGCAAGAGCTATTACTTTGCTCCCAACGGCTTCCAGGTGGAGGCCGGTACCAAGGTCATAGTGGAGACCTCCAAGGGCCTGGAGATAGTGGACTGCTGCCGGGGAAACCATATGGTGATGGACACCTCCGTCGTCCAGCCCCTTCGCCCTGTGGTGCGCATAGCCACTCAGGATGACCTGAGAGTTGAAGAGATAAACAAGCGCCGGGAAAAAGAGGCCTTTGAGATCTGCCAGCAGAAAATCGCCGAGCATGGTCTGGATATGCGCCTGGTGGATGTGGAATGCAACTTTGAGGGAAACAAGACCATGTTCTTCTTCACCTCCGACGGCCGGGTGGATTTCCGCGGACTGGTGAAGGATCTGGCAGGCATTTTCCGCAACCGCATCGAGCTCAGGCAGATCGGCGTCAGGGACGAGGCCAAGATGATAGGCGGCATCGGAATCTGCGGCCGGCCTTACTGCTGCAGCCAGTTCCTGGACGAGTTCCAGCCGGTGTCTACCAAGATGGCCAAGATCCAGTCCCTCTCCCTCAACCCTGCAAAAATATCCGGCAGCTGCGGCAGACTCATGTGCTGTCTGCGCTATGAGCAGGAGGCCTATGAGGAGCTTATCAAGAAGGTGCCCAAGCAGGGAGCTTTTGTGGAGACCAAGGACGGATACGGCACGGCGGTGCAGGTCAATCTCCTGCGCCAGACTGTAAAGGTAAAGCTGGACGACGATGGGGACGATTCCCTGCGCCAATACAAAGCCAACGAACTGGCTGCCGTTCCCGGAGGCCGTCCCAAGGACGGGGAAACTCCGCCACATGTGCTCAACTATGTGCCGGAACCGGAAGAGGAGAAGGAAGAGATAGAGGACAGGTGGCTCATACCCTTTGTGGAGCCGGCAGCGGAGATCCAGCCTGAAAATGAGAAGAAAGAGAACAAGGCCCGCAGCTCCGGACGGCGCCGCAGCCGCCAGAAAAAGCAGGCGCCCAAGGTCCAGCCCGCCGCCGCTTCCGAGGCGGTCCAGGAGGTCAGGCCCCAGCCCAAACCCAACAAGAGCCGCAGGCCCAACAAAAACAAGCCCGGAGCCAAGGTGGTGAAGGTGGAGGCTAAGCTCCACAATGCTGCCGCCGAGGGGGGACAAAAGCCCGCCCAGGGGGAGGGCGCTCCCAAGGAAGGCCAGAGCCGGCGCAATCCCAACCGCCGTCGCTACTATCACGGCAAGTCCAAGGGCGGCGGGGGAGATAAACAGGTGTGAAATGTGAACAATTCTAAAGAATACCGTGGAGAACCTTTGATTCTCCACGGTATTTTCATTTTGAACAGGGTAACAGTTCCCCCTGCCCGGACATGAGGGGGCGCCCATGTACATCAAAGACGGAAGAAAAGAATGCTGAAAGGCAAGAGGTATAGAGGACAGACTATATTATGGAGATATCCGGGAGAACTCAGGCAGCCATCCACGGCCGGCAGTCATTGAAGCTGGGGAAACAGAGGTTTTAATGCCGGGTATATCTTCCTGAACTGCCGGTACCGTTTCTCGTATTTCTCAACCAGGTCTTCTTCCGGCATTACTGCGGAAGACACATGGACCAGCTGCCGGCAGACGGTTTCCACATCGGGGAATACACCGCAGGCTACCATGGCCAGCATGGCTCCACCCATGCCCGGGCCCTGCTCCGATGCAGGACACTCCAGCTTCATGTTCAGCACACTGGCGAATATGCGTTTCCACAGCGGACTTTTTGCGCCGCCTCCGCAGATCTTGGACGAGCTTATCTCTATACCCAGACTTCTGGCTACTTCCACGCTGTCTCTTATGGCAAAGGCCACGCCCTCCAGCACTGCCTGGGTCAGGTCCGAGCGGCTGCTGTCCATGGTGATGCCGATAAAGCAGCCTCGGGCGTTGGTATCGTTTATGGGACTGCGCTCCCCCATGAGATAGGGGAGGAAGAACACATGGTTTTCCCCAAGCCTGCGGCCGGAAATGGCTGCCTGCTCAGCGGCATAATCAGAAGTAGCGTATATATCCTCCATGAGCCACTTGTTGCAGGAGGCCGCAGAGAGCATGCAGCCCATAAGGTGGTATGCTCCGTCGGCATGGGCGAAGGAGTGAAGAGCGTTATTCCTGTCAGATGCAAAGCTCTTGGAGGAAATAAAGACCGTGCCGGAGGTGCCGATGCTTATATTGCAGCCTCCGTCCCCTATAACACCTGTACCTATGGCAGCTGCTGCATTGTCCCCGGCCCCGGCGCATACCAAGACCTGCTGAGACAGGCCCAGGGCCCGGGCAATGTCCGGCCTCAGATTGCCTATGGGCTGGTAGCTTTCGTAAAGACGGGGCATCTGCTCCTTCCGGACCGAGCATATTTCCAGCATTTCGTCGCTCCAGCGCTTGTGCTCCACGTCCAGCAGCAAGGTACCTGAAGCGTCGGAGTAGTCACAGGCATGGACTCCGGTAAGAACATAGTTAATGTAGTCCTTGGGGAGCATTATTTTGGCTATGCGGGAAAAATTGTCCGGCTCGTTTTCTTTGAGCCACAGCAGCTTGGGGGCGGTAAAGCCGGCAAAGGCGATATTTCCTGTAAGCCGGGAAAGGCGCTCCCGGCCTATATCTTCGTTGAGATAACGGACCTGCTTTTCAGTCCGGCCGTCATTCCAGAGGATCGCGGGACGAATGGCCCTGTCCTGGCTGTCGAGAATGACCAGACCGTGCATCTGACCTCCGCAGCCTATGCCCATTACCTGGGAGGCGTCAAAGCCTGCGAGCAGCCGGGGAATGGCCTCCAGTACGGCATCCCTCCAGTCTTCCGGAGCCTGCTGGCTCCAGCCCGGCTGGGGAAATTCCAGGGGGTATTCCCGGGACACCGTGTTTTTGATGTTCCCGGCCTCATCCATAAGTAAAAGCTTCACGGCCGATGTGCCCAGGTCTATGCCTATAAAGTACATTATTCTCTCCACCCCTTCAGTAAGGTTCCTGCGCAAAGCAAATTACGGCCCTGCCAAAGGGCAGACGGCCATTCAGATTATCATAGTTAAAGTCTACTAAAACAAAAATACAATGTCAATTAAGAGAACTTGATGGGGAGGATATCAATTTTTGCAGTTAAAGCTGCCGGAAAAAATCGGCCTTATCTGAAAGACCGGGAAGGAAAAAGGGGAATTGCACTTTTTTGATAATATGAACAAAATCCAATAAATAAGGGACTGGAGGCATGAAAAAATTTTTGAGCAGCCAAAGCCCCTTAGAAAAAACAGCCGGTTTTAAGGTATTGATTTTTAGCAATATATACAATCAAACCGGCGTATAAGAGCTATTTGCAATCAAAAAATGTGAATGTACACAAAAAGCAATAATTGACTGGACAAATAGGGAGGATGTACCTTATCGGCAGAGGTCCGGTTGAAAACAACAGGAAAAACAAAATGAACATTTGGAGGTAAAAAATGGCGAAAATCAGAAAAACCCTTGCAATGCTGTTGGCTCTGGCAATAATGGTTGCCTGCCTTGCAGGATGCGGCAGCAGCGAAAGTGAAGAACCGGCGGCAAGCCAGGAATCCCCTGCCAGCGAAACAGCCGCGGAGGAAGAACCCTCCGGCGAAGTACTGGTACTTAAATACGGGCACAACCAGACGGAGGACGCACCTTTCCACGCCGGAGCCGTAAAACTGGCGGAGCTGGTGGACGAGTACTCCAACGGTACAATGAGAGTAGATGTATACAGCAACGCCCAGCTGGGCGATGAGACGGAGCTCCTGGAGGGCTGCATGACCGGCACTATAGATATGTGCGGCTTCTCCCTGGGCAGTCTGGCCTCGGTGGATAAGGCTTTCAATGTCTTCCTTATCCCCTTCCTATTTGAAAACTATGAGCAGGTGGATGCTGTGCTCCGGGACGGCGAGACCGGCAAATACTTGTCCGAGCTGCTGCTCAATTACAATGTGCGCTGCCTCAGCTGGTCCGAATCCGGCTTCCGGCACACCCTCAACAGCAAGCATGAGGTGGCCGTGCCCGAGGATCTGGCCGGACTTAAGTACCGCTGCCCCGGCTGGGCAATCTTTATGGACGTGGTGAATTCCTGGGGCGCCAATGCGGTATCCATGCCCTTCAGCGAAGTTTACATGGCTGCCCAGCAGGGTGTTATCGACGTGCAGGAGGGCGCTCTCTTTGCCTTTACCACCCAGGGTATGCACGAGGTGCAGAAGTATCTGACTCTGGACGGACATATATACAACGGCGACCTGAAGATAGTCTCCGAGAGCACCTGGCAGAAGCTCACCCCCGAGCAGCAGGAGATCCTGGCCAAGGCAGCTTATGAGGCCGGAGAGTACCAGAGAGAGCTTATCCGCGACACCGAGCAGGACTATATAGACATTATGAAAGAGGCCGGAGTCACCGTCACTGAAGTCACCGACAAGACCCCCTGGATCGAATCCTGCGCCTATGTATATGACAAGTTCGCCGACGACATCGACGATACAGTAATGGAGCTTATCCGCAGCGATATAGCCAATATGGAAAAATAAAGCAAACAAAGCATCCGCCCCTCTCCAATGCGGCGAAGCCAAGGGGCAGAGGGGCGGGCGGCATCTCAGAAAGGAAGTGGATAAGTGCAGAAAATCTCAGACACTTTGGAAAAGCTGGTATCCCTGGTGGCCACAGCCATATTCCTGTCCATGCTGATACTGCTGTTCTTGCAGGTCATTTTGCGTTACGGCTTCAACTCAGGCTTTTCCTGGATTGAGGAATATTCGGATTTTTGCTTTGTTTGGCTGGCCCTGCTGGGTATCGCTCTGGGCGTCAAGAGAAATGCCCATCTGGCCTTGGATGCCCTGACGGACATGCTCCCAGGCAAGCTGAAGAGGCTGAGCAAGCTGATAAATGTGGTCCTGTGCCTGGTGTTTTATGCTCTGATGATGTATTCGGGAATTGCATACACCAAGGTGGGCGGTATGCTCACTTCGCCTATATTGCAGCTTAAATATTCATACATGTATATCAGCATACCGGTAGTGTGCGGTATCTGCCTGATATTCCTTGTGGCCAGCCTAGTCACAGATAAAAAGGAGGGGAACAACACATGATACTGCTCTTATTTGCGGTGTTCCTTCTGCTGATAATCGCAGGTCTTCCCATTGCCGTGGCCATAGGCCTTTCGGCCTTTACGGTGATTTTCGTGTCCGGGGATATACAGCCGATGGTTATGGCCCAGGCCTTTACCAGGCAGGTAGGCTCTTTCTCTCTGGTGGCTATACCCTTTTTCATGCTGGCCGGCAGCATTATGGAGAAATCCGGGATCACTCAGAAGCTGGTCAACTTTGCCGATGCTGTGGTTGGCTGGATAACCGGCGGCATGGCTTATGTAGCCATTTTTGCAGGAATGCTCATGGGCGGCATCTCCGGCTCGGGACCGGCCGACACGGCTGCCCTGGGCGGCATACTCATTCCCAGCATGGTGAAAGCGGGATACCCGAAGGCATATTCCTCCGCAGTCATTGCAGCCTCCGGTTCCATAGGAGCCATAATTCCACCCAGCATCACCATGGTGGTCCTGGCAGGAGTCCTGAGCCAGTCTGTGGGCAGTATGCTCATGGCCGGTCTGGTACCCGGGGTGCTCATAGGCCTGCTGCTTATGATCTGCTCCGGCGTTATTTGCCACACCAAAAAATATGCCATCAACGACAAGACCCAGTTCAGCTGGGCAAAGCTGTGGAAGACTTTCCTGGACGCCATACTGGCTCTGCTCGCCCCAACGATAATAGTGGTGGGCATCATGGGCGGCATCTTTACCGCCACGGAGGCCAGCGTGGTAGTGAGCGTTTACACCCTGGTGGTGGGAATGTTCATTTATAGGACTGTGCGTGTAAAAGACCTTAAAGAAATATTTTCCAGCGCCATAATCAGCTCTGCCACTGTGTTGATAATAATCGGCATCTGCTCCGGCTTCAGCTGGATACTTACATACTATAACTTCCCCAACATGGTTTCCCAGCTGCTTATGAGCATCAGCACCAACAAGCTGGTTATCGTCCTGCTGGTCAACATAGTGTTCCTCATTGGGGGCATGTTTATGGAGGGGCTTGCTCTGATCCTTATGTTCGTGCCGATTTTTGCCCCGATCATGACGGCTGTGGGAGTGTCTCCCATGGTGTTCGGCACGATGATACTTATAAATGTGGTCATCGGCACCCTCACCCCGCCGGTAGGCGTTTGCCTTTTCGTCTCATCCTCCATAAGCGGTGAAAAGGTTGTACGCATAGGCAAGGCTTCCATACCCTTTATCCTGTGCATGGTAGCGGTGATGTTCCTCGTAGTGCTGTTTCCGGAGCTGGCCACGTTCGTGCCCTCGATGATAGAGGGATAAGTATTTTCTTTCCGGCCGTGAAGATATATAATATATCCTGTAACAAAATTCAGGAGGGCAAGATGAAGAACTCTGGCTGGAAAAGAAGTGCAAGAAAGAAAATATTTTGGCTCATAATGCCCATCAACGGAGTGATACTGGTGGTGTTGGGGCTGCTCTGGGTTTTCAGCAGCAGGGACTACATCACTGCCAATGTGCTCACCTCTCACAGACTTGCCCTCGCCGCTATGCGTCAGACCTCCGATGTGATTCTGGAGGATTTTGATCAGACCATTGACACCATAACCCAGGATGAAGATGTCATCAACCTTGCAGCTACCCCGGATCTGAAAGACTATTCGAGAAACCGCCGGGTCATTCTTCTCCTTAATTCCATGGCAGAACAGGGCTATAAAACCGGTATATCCATTTACATTCCCTGGATCGAGTCGGTGTTCTCCAGCGATATGAATATCTATCCTATCTCGGAGAGCGGCATGGAGAGTGTGGTGAATGACTACCGTCAGGAGCGCCGGATGCTGAACGCCTATGGCAACGGGCTCTACGAAAAGTCCAGGATAATGCTTGCCGAGGGGGGCAAGACCTACGTTATCAGGGATTTTCCCAGATACGACAGTGTCATGTACACCGTTGCAGTGGAGATAGACCTGAGGACGATGATGGAGGACATGATAAGCAAGGCCGTAAGTGAAAACGAGACTGTGCTTATCGCCGACTCCAGAGGTATAGTACTGATGAGTTCAGACCACGCCAAGGTGGGGGAGGAGTATGACCTGAAAACGCTGGAGCGGGGTCTGGAGGAACAGTATGTCCAAACCAGCAAGGGCGAGCTCTTTGTTGAGAAATCCACCTACAGCGGCCTGTTTTTTATCATACAGTCCAGCGACAGCATGGAGAGCTGGTATCAGAGAACTATGACCACCAGCTTTATACTGCTGCTGTTTATGGCTGCCCTCCAGTTTGTCTGCGCAGGGATGGCTGCCACCCTGGTTTTCCGCCCCATTGAGAAGCTGGTGAACATGGTGCTCAACTCCCGTTCCAGCTCCATCAGCGAGCTGGAGGAAAACGGGATGCAGCTTGGCTATCTCAACGCCGTATCCAAGCAGCTCATCGAGCATCAGTCAACTACCGGCAAGGCAGTTTCAATGCTCAGCCAGATGCTTATAAGCAGGCTGGTTCTGGCCGCTTATGCCAACGAAGAGATGCAGGACGGAGAGCTGGAAGAAATAAAGGGCTTTCTGGGGATAGCCGGAAAGACCCCGAAGAAATACGGCCTGCTGCTGGTTCGCATTACCGGCGGAGACACCACATTCCTAAGCCGGGAGCAGGACGGCGTACTGCTGGAGCTAAGTATACGCAGCATAGTTGAAAACGAGCTCTCAGGCAGAGACTTTGACTTTTACTATGTGAATGCAGACAAGAACACCTCCCTGGTGATCTTTGCAGAAACGACTCAAGCGGACAGTGAAGACGATGTGGACGAGGCTGCAAGAAGCATAAGAGAGAGCCTGGATGAGGCCTTTACCGGGAAAATCATCCTTATCTACGAGAGGACAGACTATTCTGTTGAAGAGCTGGGCCCGGCGGTGAAAAGACTGAAAATAGCTGCCAGCTCTCAGGCACACGGAATGGGCGAAAAACGGGAGGGCTTTGAAAACCAGGAACAGTCCAACAAGTTGATGGAAAATCTCCAGGGTATGCAGAACCGCATTTATACGGCCCTGTTTTCCACCTTGAATAAGCGCGACACCAGTGTCGTCAGGGCGCTGCTGGCAGACATAAACCGCAGCAGTCAAATGGCAAAGACTGAAGTACGCATGGCGATGTATATCTTTGCCCAGGCCATGGAGGACTATGCCGCAAAGGAAAAGCCCGGTGAAAAGGCCGGGGCCCTGCTGGTCAGGGAGGGCAAAAAGCTGGAGAGCATGCTGGACGAGGGCTGCAAAATCCAGGCGGTGCTATGCCGGGCCGAGCTGGCTGCCGACACGGCAGTGCGGCTTATCACGGTGGAGGCCGTATCCGGGCAGAGCCGGACTATGTCTGCCGCTCTGGAATATATAGATACCCACTATGCCCAAAAGGATTTCAGCCTTAGCAGCACTGCCGAGAGCATAGGCTGCAGTTCCGGGCATCTGAGCCGCAGATTCAAAGAGAGTATGGGCCAGGGCTTTGTGAACTACCTTAACAGATACAAAATTGAGAGAGCCAAATACCTGCTTCTGGACACGGAGCTGCCTGTAAGCGAAATATCTGAACAGGTTGGCTTTACCACCCAGCAGCACTTTATGAGAACCTTCAAACTCATAAGCGGCTATACCCCCGGCTCATTCAGACTCAACTTTAAACAATAGCCGGTCTGCCCTGCTGCCGGTTCTAAACCGGCAGCAGGCAGCGGCAGAAAGGAAAAATATGAAACTCGCTTATTCTATTCCCAATCTTGACGAGCTGTCCCTTGAGGACCTGGACAGATACCTGGGTATCCTCAGCGCCATAGGCTATGACGGGGCGGAGACCTCCGTATGCTACGGCGACAAGGTGGACAGAGAGGCTGTAAAGAAACTGCTGGAGAAGCACAATATTAAATTATCCGGCCTGCGCTCCGGCGCCATATACGACAAGGCCGGCCTCCGCTTTACCAGCCCGGACCCTGAGATCCGCCGGAAAGCGGTGGATACGCTCAAAAAGCTCATTGATCTGGCCGGATTTTTCGGCTGCGATATCCTGCTGGGGCGTATACAGGGACTGCTGGAGCCGGGAGAGGACCTGGCTCAGGCAAAGAAATACATTGTTGACTGCCTGAGAGAGAGCTCCGAGTATGCGGGCAAATACGGGATATATATCCACTATGAGCCTATCAACCGTTTTGAGATGAACTACAACCACACCACAAAGGAAATGATAGAGTTTACAAAGTACATCAATTCCGGTATCAATCATGAAGTACGGCTGCTTATGGATGTTTTCCATATGATGCTGGAGGACTTCAGTATTCCCGGAGCCTTTGTCCGCAGCCGTGAGCTCATAGGCCATGTCCACTTTGCCGACAGCACCAGAGACCAGACCAGAGGCGTACCCGGCTCCGGTGTAATGAATTTCAAGGAATATATAGATGTTTTGGACGCTATGGGCTATAACGGATGGATAGCAATGGAAGTTGGTCTTCAGGACCCTGATTACGAATGGGGAGCAAAGACATCCTTCAATTACATAAGCACACTTATTGAGCTGTGTAAAAGAGCTCAGTAACTGATATTTTTCGCCTGATGCGAAGGAGGAAATTAATATGGACATGAAGAAAAATGCCAGACTCAGAGAGCTGATAGCCCAGCCGGGGATAGTAGTAGCCCCGGGCTGCCATGACGGCCTGACTGCCAGGCTGATACAGAAAAACGGCTTCCAGGTGGCCTACATGGGCGGAAACGGGAGCATGGCCAGCTACCTGGGAATCCCGGATATAGGCTTGAGCACGGCCACCGAGATGATTACCAGAGCCAGATACCTGGCAGACATACTGGACATACCTCTCATCTGTGATGCCGATACAGGCTATGGAGATGTGAGCAGCGTCTTCAGAACCGTGCGGGCTTATGAGGCTGCCGGAGTCAGCGGCATCCACCTGGAGGACCAGGTCATGCCCAAGAGATGCGGCGCAATGGAAGGGGTGCAGGTGGTCTCCACCGAAGAAATCTGCGCAAAGATCAGAGCCGCTCTGGACGCCCGACGGGACCCCAACTTCCTGATAATTGCCAGAACCGACTGCTTCAACACCATGGGCATTGAGGCCTCCATCCAGCGCTGCAAGGATTATTGGGATGCAGGCGCCGACGTGCTCATGCCGGAAAACTTCGTCACCAGAGAGGACGTGGAGAGAGTTGCCCGGGAGCTGACTGCTTATCGCTCCCCCAACCGGCCCGGAACACCGGTGGTGCTCTATGATGTCTGTGAGTTTACTGAAGGCCAGATATTCAGCGACAAGGAGCTGGAGGAGATGGGGTATAAGATAGTCATTCACCCGTTGGCCTCCATACTGCATGAGGCATACACAATGAACAGATTCTATCGTGAGTACAAGGAGAAGGGAAGTACGATGGACCTTTTCCACGAGGGAATTTTTGAGGACCGCAGGGTATACCAGGACATCCTGGGTTATTCTGAGGCAATGGCAATCAGAGAAAAATACAGCGGCAAATAATAAAGGCGATATGGCCGGGACATTATATATTTGTCCCGGCCTGGCTTTGCTTGCTTTAGAAAGATGCCGGTATAGCCGGAAGCCTTGATACATGGGATTATAATAAACCGCTTTGCCGGATGGGGGATTATGGCACCTTTCCCGGGCTTTATAGATAGCTGTGTTCCCGGCCTCCCAGTATCTAAATTATGTGTTGACAACACAAACGAGATGTGATAATATAATCAAGTCAGGAAAATATCGCGGGGTAGAGCAGCTGGTAGCTCGTCGGGCTCATAACCCGGAGGTCGTTGGTTCAAATCCTTCCCCCGCAACCACTGAAGCAAACGCCCATCCAAAAGGATGGGCGTTTGCTTCAGCCATTTGTAGGCGAAGATTAGAGCAGTTGTCCATCAGGTTATGAGGCCGACGAGCGTGGCTCGTTGGGGTTTGCCCGCCGCCGCTGCCGGGGGCAGAAGAAGGCGGCGGGCAAATACCGCAGCGGTCGAAAAAATCGAGGGAAGCGTAAGCCTGAAGATTTTTTCGGGCACCGCAAGGCGGCGCGAAGCGATAACCCGGAGGTCGTTGGTTCAAATCCTTCCCCCGCAACCAAAAATCGACAAGTGCCGTCAGGTGCTTGTCGATTTTCATTTATTCACTCACTTTGTAAAATCGATTTTTGGAAGTGAAGAACGGGGAGGGAATAGTAAAGAGTTGGAAGCAGGGCTGGGGCGGATGTCAGAGCTGGTGAGAAACTTTATTGCCAAGGTGTGCAGTATGGAGCCGGAGAGAAAGAACAGGTACAAACCACGAAGCCCCGATAAGGTACAATAAGTTTCGCAAAAATAAAGAGACATGGTTTGCAGAACTCTGGTAGAATGAAGTCGCGACACAGCATTCTGTGAAAGGAGCCTGTAAACCATGTCTGAGAAAATTGTACAGCTTAACGAGGAAATTATCAAGGGCAGCTCAAGGAACTTGTACGCGGAAGCGTAGAGGAAACCCTCAATGAGCTGCTGGAGGCTGAAGCGGAGAAACTGACCCAGGCGGCCAGGTATGAGCGCAATGAGCAGCGCCAGGGCTACCGCAGCGGCCACTACAATCGCAATCTCACCACCACTTCCGGGGATGTCACCCTCAAGGTGCCCAAGCTCAAGGGAATCTCCTTTGAGACTGCCATTATTGAGCGGTACCGCCGCCGGGAGAGCAGCGTGGAAGAGGCTCTCATTGAGATGTA
>CALWYF010000020.1 GCA_944385705.1 uncultured Oscillospiraceae bacterium
TCGTTGCCCGCTCCATAAAAGCCTATTGCTTATGCAATAGGCTTTTAAATTAACAAAGTTCTGCGGGTATGATGGAATTGGCAGACATGCGAGATTTAGGTTCTCGTGCCGAGAGGCGTGCAGGTTCGACCCCTGTTACCCGCACCAAACCAAGATAATCCGAACCAGTTTTTCCTAGTGGGAGACGGGTTCGGATTATTTGTTTATTTCGAGAAATTTGAGAAGACTCACTTCCGAAACGGTTTCCCCATACTTCCCACAAGTAAACCCAGAAAGCATTGGACAAGGAAAAAGAAAACATAATCAGGAGGTAAAAACGATGAAAAAATCTATCCGGAGCTGCAAGTTTAATATGGACAGCGGATGTGTAGAGCTGAAGTATTGGGATGGCAGCATGCTTGCCATAGACTGTACCGCCTTGGAGAACCAGGTGGCACACAACCGCTTCCAGAGATCCGAACTGGACTATCTCATCTACAATGACCCGGCAGCGTATGCAGACTTAGTTTTAAACGGAGATGTGGGGCTTTATCTTAAGACGGTCACGGAATATAAATTTATATCTTGATAAAACATAGAAAAACCAGTGGGTGTCGCGTTTCGCTACACCCACTGGTTTTTCAAAAGTGATACTATAAAATGACACAGGTCTTTCTAAAATTATACTGACAGATGAAATGAGATTCTAAAACGGAACATGGTCACTTCCATAGTAAACCTGGCAATGACTACCGTCTCCAAAGACAAACACCCGGAGCGGTTCAGGCTAAGCTGACCTATGACCGGACAGTTTATGCGGTTCTTTAAAAATAAAAAATTACAGGTCAGCAAAAGCCGACCTGTAATTTTTTATGAGCACAAAGCTTACTTCATGCCGTTCTCGTAGGACTCGATCATCTTCTTGACCATCTGGCCGCCGATGGAGCCTGCCTGACGGCTGGTCAGATCGCCGTTATAACCGTTCTTCAGGTTAACGCCGACCTCAGAAGCGGCTTCCATCTTGAACTTATCCATAGCCTCACGGGCAGAGGGGTTCACAAGACGATTACTGGAATTGCTAGCCATAGTTTACATCTCCTTTTCATCAATTCGGGTTTTGTTTCCCACGCTTATCTTTTGCCAAGATGAAAAAGTTATTCATCAGCTTTCAGGCAATTTCTGTATATTCGTCTATTGACAAATCTGACCGGCAGCTCTATCATGTTCATATGAGCAGATAAACATATTTGAGGTGAGACTGTATGGAACGAGAGCTCGCAGGCAGCGGCGCTGCACCGGACAAGGACAGGCTGTCCGGCTTGGCGGAGTTTTTCCGCATCTTTGGAGATACCAGCAGGATAAGAATATTATATGCGCTTCTGGATGGGGAAAAATGCGTTCTGGATATTGCAAAGCAGTTGGGCATGTCCCATTCAGCGGTGTCTCACCAGCTCCAGACATTGCGGGCAAACCGCCTTGTCAAATACAGAAGAGACGGTAAGACCGTGTTCTACTCCCTGGCAGATGACCATATTTTCGGCATAATTAATCAGGGACTTGAACACATAGAGGAGTGAATCGATGAGCAAGGATTTTGTAAATTACGGCATGCACGAGCCGGATGACGACGTAAAGATATACAAGCCCGACGAGCGCAGAGAAGCTCCGGTGCTCAGGTCTGCTCCAGTTGAGAGCATCGAGAGAGAATACACAGAGAAATCCGAGCAGATCGAGTCTGTGGATCGTCCTGCGCAAAAACGTACTGTCCGCAGGAAAGAGGTAAGAAAATACAGGGAGCTGCGCGCAGGAGATATCGCAGTGCCTCTGCTTGCGGCTGCGGTCTTTGCTGTTCTCTGGTTTTTGCCCACCACCGGCTGGCTCAGGACACTGAGTTTCCTGCTGCCCTATTTTATAGCCGGATTTGACGTGATATTAAAAGCCCTGGAGCGCATTTCCCAAAAGGAGTTTTTTAGCGAGGCTCTTGCCTGCACTCTTGCTTCCATTGCGGCTTACGCCATAGGCCAGTATTTTGCAGCGGTGCTGATAATGCTCCTCTTCAGGCTGTGCCACATAATAGAATCCTATGCCGTCAGGCGGGGGAGAAAACAGCTTTCAGAGCTTTTGAGCATAAGGCCGGACAGCGCAAGCGTGGAAACTGCGGAGGGTGTGCTTTCCGTTACCCCGGACTATGTTAATGTAGGGGACATCATTCTTGTGGAGCCGGGGGAGCGCATACCCCTTGACGGAGTGATAGTGGAAGGCATAAGCACAATAGACTGTTCACCCCTTGCCGGTAAGACGGAGCCTGTGGCGGTCACCACTGGGTATAGGGTACTTTCCGGATGTATAAATATCACAAGTCCTCTTAGAATAAGGGCCGACAGAAGCTACGCCGATTCCACAGTGAGTAAAATACTGAGGCTGGCGGAAAATGCCCCGGAAAATAAATCCAGGCAGGAAAAGCTTATTGCCGCCTTTGGAAAGTATTTTACTCCCGGCGTTCTGGTTTTGGCAGTACTTATTGGCCTTGTGCCGCCCATATTCAACGGCCAGTGGCTGGAGTACATACAAAGGGGAGCCGTATTCCTGCTGATATCCTGTCCCAGCTCTATGGTGCTGTCGGTGCCTCTTGCATATTTTGGCGGTCTGGGAAGCGCAGTGGAAAACGGGGTTCTGATAAAAGGCTTTGACTATCTGGAAAGCCTTGCCAATGCGGATACCTTTGTATTTGAAAAAACCGGCACCATAACGGAAGGCAAATTTGCTGTGACCGATGTTGTACCTGAGGGGCTGGGGGAGAGAGAACTGCTGGGCATTGCGGCAACAGCTGAAATGTACTCCCAGCACCCCATAGCAAGAGCCCTGAGGCAGGCCAGCAGCGCCATTGTGGATGCCAAGGATGTAAGGGCGGAGGACATCCCCGGACGAGGTGTAAGAGCCTATATAGGCAGCAAAGAGGTGCTGGTGGGCAATGCCGCCCTTCTGGAGGAAAACGGCATCGGATATAAGGTGCCCAACCGCAGCGGCTCGGCTGTGCATGTGGCGGTAGACAGAAGATACTGCGGACACATCCTGGTTAGCGACAGAGTGCGCCGGGGCGCCTTTGACGCTCTGGAGAATATGCGTGTCCAGGGAGTGACAAAGACCGTAATGCTCACCGGAGACGTGCTCTCCGTGGCAAGGCCTTTGGGTTCAAAGCTGAATTTTGACATGCTGAAGGCAGAGCTCAGGCCGGAGGATAAGCTTGCAGCCGTGGACTACCTCATTACCAACAAGGGCGGAATAGGTACAGTGGCCTTCGTAGGTGACGGCGTCAGTGATGCGCCGGTCCTGCAGAGGGCTGATGTTGGAATAGTCATGGGGGCAATGAATTGCCAAGAGGCTTTTGAAAATGCCGATGTACTTATTATGGACGAAAACATCGGCAAACTGCCTTTGGCGGTGAAAATGGCCAGGTTCACCCACTTTATCGTCAAGGAAAACACGGGCCTGGCCCTGATTGCAAAATTTGCCCTGCTGGCGGGCAGCGCTCTTGGCTTTGTTCCAATCGCCGCAGCTGCGGTAGTAGACAGCGGCGTTGTGATATTCAGCCTTATTAATTCGCTTAGAACTATGAAGTCATGGAAGGAGTAAAGAACATGAATGAAGCACTGAAAGCAATTTACGAAAGACGCAGCATAAGAAAATATAAACCCCAGCAGATAAGCCGGGATGAGCTTGATGCCGTAGTTAAGGCGGGAGTCTGCGCCCCTACAGGGATGAACAGACAGTCTCCTATTATAGTTGTGGTACAAAACAGCGATGATGTAGCCTATCTCTCCAAGCTGAACGCCAAGGTGAGAAACTCAACTGCAGACCCATTCTACGGAGCACCCACGGTGCTGGTTGTCCTGGCTGAGGCCGACAGCAGCTTTGCCGTGCAGGACGGCAGCCTGGTGATGGGCAACCTGATGAATGCCGCCAGCGCCATTGGACTGGGCTCCTGCTGGATAAACCGGGCAAAGGAAGTCTTTGAGACGGAAGAGGGCAAGGCTCTGCTGAAGAAGTGGGGCGTGGAAGGCAACTATGTGGGCGTTGGCAACTGCATTCTCGGCTACGCCGACGAGGCCCCGGAAATGAAGCCCAGAAAGGCCAACTATGTGTATTACGCAAAGTGACCCTATGAACACCTACGACTTTGACAAGACCATCTTTTATCCAGACAGCTCTGTTACATTTTATCTCTATTGTCTGAGAAAATTTCCGGGTGCAGTCTTGCCCACTGCTCCAAAGTCGCTTATTAAGGCAGCCGCCTATAAATTTGGGCGGCTGTCTGCCAAGAAGCTTAAGGAACAGCTTTTTTCCTTTCTTCCGAAGATACCGGATATAGACGCTACAGTGGCCCGGTTCTGGGAGGAGAACAGGAGACGCATTGCACCATGGTATCTGGCCCAGAAGACCGAGGAGGACCTTATCATCTCTGCCTCCCCGGAATTTCTTCTGGAGCCAATATGCCGGGAGCTGGGCGTAAAGCTCCTGGGCACCCGCATGGATAAGCACAGCGGGCGCATATCCGGAGAGAACTGCCATGACACGGAAAAGGTGCGCAGATTCAGGGAGGCCTTTCCGAAAGCGTCAACGGAGAATTTTTACTCGGACTCCCTTACCGACAGCCCCATGGCCGAAATTGCGGACAGGGCCTACATCGTAAAGAAAAATGATGTACGCCCCTGGCCTTTTGAGAACAAATAAGCTGCAGATCGTGGTAGGTAAACGCTTGTTTACCTGTGTCTTGAAAACTATGGATACTAAAGAAAAAATTTTGGACAGCGCCCTGAGACTGTTTGCCAGGGACGGCTTTGAGGCCGTCTCGGTCAGCATGATAGCCGACGAGCTGGGCATGACCAAGGGCGCTCTTTACAAGCATTATCTGAATAAGCGGGCCATATTCGACAGCATAGTCCAGCACATGGACCGTCAGAATTACGACAATGTCCGCCGCTTTGAGCTGCCCGGCGACTTGCTGCAGGGAATGCCGGAAAGGTTAAGGAACACCGGCGTGGAGAAGCTCTGCGCCTATACCATGGCCCAGTTCGTCTACTGGACCGAGGACAAGTTTGCCTCCCGCTTCAGAAAGCTCATTTCCCTTGAACGCTACAGGAACCCGGAGATGAACGCCCTGTATCAGCGCTATTTCGGCTCCGGCGTCCTGGAATACACGGAAAAGGTCTTTGCCGCCATGGGCGACAACAACAGGGGAGGGCTAAGCCCCAGGCTCCTGGCTCTGGAGTTTTGTGCACCTGTATACACGCTGATAAACTTTTTTGACGGCGGCGGAGACCCGGGGGAACTGGCGGGCTGCCTCAAAGAGCATATGGAGAACTTTGTGGCCGGGCTGGAAAAGCGGGGAAGAACGCTGACCGTATCCGTTCCTGCTGCTCCTGCAAAGGCAGAGCTTCAATATCCCAGAAGCAGCAAATATTCTCAGGAGGGGTTCTTGTCTATGATGACAGGACCAAATCCCCTTAAGCTGACAGAAGAACTGCTGGAGGGGAACCTGATAAGAGAGGGCGGGACGGTGTGCGACCTGGGCTGCGGCAAAGGGCTTACATCTTTGTTCCTGGCCAGAGAGTACGGCTTCAAGGTGGTGGCCGCAGATCTCTGGAATAATCCGGAGGATAACGCCGCTTTTTTTGCTTCTCAGGGCTTTGGGCCGGACAGAATAAGGGCAGTAAAAGCGGATGTCATGGCCTTACCTTTTGCATCTGAGAGCTTTGACGCTGTGCTGTGTGTTGACTCTTACCACTATTTCGGCAGGGATAAGAGCTTCCTCAACGATAAGCTGCTGCCCTATATTCGCCATGGAGGGTATATCTATATAGCTATACCCGGTATGATCAAGGATTGCCACCAGTGTTTGCCCAGGGAGCTTCTTTTCTCCTGGAACCCGGACCAACTGGACTATATACACGATGTCCACTATTGGCGCGGTGTTGTCAGTGCGGCCAAAGGAATAGACCTGCTTGCGGTGAGACAGATGGAGAGCATGGACCAGGTGTGGCAAGACTGGCTAAGGCAGGACAATCCCTATGCCCGGCAGGACAAAAAGGCCATGGACGCCGGAGCCGGCAAGTATCTGAACTTCATAAAAATCATTATCCGCAAGAGATGACGGATACACGTTTAAAAAGGCAAAGACCGGATCAAAATCCGGTCTTTGCCTTTTCGTTGCTTAAAATATAGTGCGTTTCATTTTTTAAACTCAGGGATAAAGGCGTCGCTCACTCCCATATCATGGAGACGTACCTTCATCTGACTGGGCTTCTTATTGTACATGGCGGTACGAAGCTCATCGTCAGGTACAAAGCGATAATATGTAGTGCAGAAGCTGTCAAACATGGCACGGTTCTTTGGACCAAGAAGAGGCAGGTACATCACCAGAGCCACTATAGCCCCGACGAAAAAGCAGAGGATAAAGTACCAGGGGCAGAAGATAGACACTATGGCGATAACTATGGCACACACCACGGCGCAGCTGACCGTTGAAACGGCAGTATAACGCCTTGCACCTATGGCTATAAGGTCCTCCTTTGCAGCCTGCATGCCCTTTATAAGAGGGTAAGCGGTAAAGAAATTAAAAAGGAACTGACGGACGAAAAGATAGAACCAGAGCCAGCCCAGCATCAGCAGTGCTCCGCCGCCCAAGATTTTCATTTGCATATGCTTTCCTCCCGAAAAAAGCTTTTAAGAAATGATACCACATACAGCCCAGGGTTTCAAGAATATTTACGCATTGGTCAGCATAGAGTGTTTCAAGGAAGTGATGGAATGGACAGCTTCAAGACGGCCTGCGAGCTGCTGCCTGCCAGGCTCAGGGAGCTCCTATACAGCAGCGGCAGGACCCAGGCTGAGGAGATTCGCCTGAGGACGGGAAGGCAGCTGTCCCTGGTGCTGAACGGACGTGAACTTGAGGCGGGTGGAGACAAGCTGAGAAGAGAGGAGCTGATGCAGGTGCTGGAAAAGGCCACCGGCGCCTCCCTCCATTCTGCGGCCCCGGCCATGGTAAACGGCTACATAAGTTACAAGGGATTGCGCATAGGACTTTGCGGAGAGGCAGCCATGAGCGGCGGGCAGCTGCTTGGCTTCAGGGAGTACAGCTCCCTGGCCATACGTCTGCCCAGGGAGTGCAGAGGCATATGCAGCGGTTTTATAGACAGACTGACGGATGGGGGAGTGGATAATACCCTGATAATTTCACCTCCCGGGGTTGGAAAAACCACGCTGCTGCGGGAACTCATACGGGTGATATCCCAGAGGGGAATACGAGTTTCGGTGCTGGACGAGCGCTGTGAGCTCTCCGCTTCCGGCAGCTTCGACCTTGGCCGCTGCAGCGACGTGCTCTCAGGAGTGCCAAAAGAGCTGGGGACAAGCATGCTGCTGAGAGGCATGAACCCCCAGGTGATAGCCATGGACGAGATAAGCCGGGAGGAGGACAGAAAAGTCATAGATCAAATACTGGGCTGCGGAGTAAGTATATTGGCCAGCGCTCACGGACGGGACAGGCAGGATATGCTTAAAAGACCCATGTACAGGAGCTTTTTTGATATGGGAGTTTTCAAAAATATTTTGACTATATACAGGGATGGGGACAAGCGCCGCTACCTGCTGGAGAAGCTATGACGCTGCACATACTGGGCGCACTGCTGATAGCCGGGGCCTCCCTGACTACTGGACTGAGCTATGTGGCGGGAGAGTATAAAAAACTCAATAATCTGAGTTCCTTATTACAGATGCTCCGGGAAATGCGTGGTGAGCTGGAGAGCAGAGCCTCGCCTTTGCCCCAGTTAATGGAACGGCTCAGCCGCAGCAGCGGAGGTGCTGCCGGCGACTTTGCCCGGGAGCTTTGCTCAAGGATAGGGGAGCTGGGAGAGAAAGAGTTCAGCAGAATTTGGAGTGAGAGTCTCAGCGCTGCCATACCCGCTCTGGACAGAGCTGATGCGGAGCTGCTGCACGCCCTGGGCCGAAGCCTGGGCCGTTATGAACTTTTAAGACAGCTGGCTGAACTGGACAGCTGCATATGCACTCTGGAAAGCCGAGTGTCGGCCTGTAGTGCCGGGCTGCCGGAAAAGAGGAGGATGGGGCTTGGACTTGCCTGTTCCCTTGGCGCACTGCTGCTCATAGTACTTATTTAGGAGAAAAGCATGGATGTTGACCTGATATTCAAGATAGCCGCCATAGGCATACTGGTTGCAGTACTGAACATTTTGCTGCAGCGCTCCGGCCGGGATGAACAGGCTCTGATGACCAGCATCACCGCACTGGTTGTGGTGCTGATGATAGTAGTTCAGAAGATAAGCGAACTTTTCAACATGATAAAGTCGCTGTTCGGCCTTTAGCCTATGGATATCATCATAAAATGTGCAGCTACGGCTCTGCTCAGCTGCCTAATTTGCCTGCTTATAAAGCGGACAAACCCGGAAATGTCTGTGGTGCTCAGCGCCGCTGCCATAGTAATAATTATAACAGCCGCTATGAGCTTTGCCTCCAGCCTTACGGAACTTGCCGCAGCGGTGAAAAATATAAGCGGCAGCGCCGATGCGCTTATAACCCCGGTACTCAAATGCGTAGGGATAGGGGCGGTGACGAAGATAAGCACTGAGCTTTGCCGAGACTCTTCCCAGAGCTCTGCCGCCGCAGCGCTGGATCTGGCGGGAACTCTCTGCGCCATTGGGGTATCCATGCCCCTGATTATGAGCATGCTCAAACTGATAGGAGGGATGACATGAGAGTTTTGCTGCTTATACTGCTCATGCTGCCCGCCTTTGCAGTGCCTGCCTACGCCGGGGACATTTATGAGCAGGCTGCCGACGAGACGGGGATATATGCCGTAGAGGAGCAGCTGCCGGAGGAAGCCCGGGAGATCAGCGGAAGTCTGAAGGTAGACGGCAGCTATGATACGGAAAACGCTCTGGAGCGCCTGTGGAAAAGCTTAGTGGAGGATGTCAAGGGAGAGCTGGGAGACGTGCTGAAAATCGCCGGCTCTCTTATAGCCATTTCCATGCTTTGTGCCCTTTCGGGTTCCCTGTGCAGCGGAAAACCCATAAAGGAATACATCAGCATAGCCGGATGCTGTGCTGCCGCCGTCCTCTTGCTGGGGAATGTGGACAGCATAGTGGAAGAGACAGTGAAGGCCCTGAACCAGCTCTCGGACTATTCCAAGGCGGCACTGCCGGCAATGTTCACCGCCGCCGCTGCCTGCGGAGCGGTGGGCTCGGCCTCGGCAAAATATGCGGCCACCAGTCTGGCTCTGGATGTGCTTATGAGCGCATCTCAAAAGATTATAATCCCGCTGGTATATTCCTACCTAGCTCTGGCAGTGGCGGGCAGCGTTTTTCCAAACTCCCTCCTGAGCAATACGGCCAGGCTTACCAAATGGCTGGCGGGTACCATAATGACGGCAATGACGATAGCTTTCAGCGCCTATATAGGCATGACTGGCCTGGTGGCCGGCAGCATAGACGCTGCGGCAATAAAGACTGCCAGGACCGTCATATCCACCGGCTTGCCGGTGGTAGGCGGCATAATCTCCGATGCCTCCGGCGCAGTACTGTCGGCGGCTTCAATAATAAAAAATTCCGCCGGAGTCTTCGGACTGATAGCAGTCTGCGCCATGTGTGCCGGACCTTTTGCCCTGCTGTCGGTGAGGATGCTGGTACTGAGAGCGGCAGCCGCTGCCTCGGATATGGTGCCCAACAGCCGCCTTTCCGGTCTGATAGCCAGTGTCAGCACTGCGATGGCCCTGCTGCTGGGGCTGCTTGGCTGCTGCGGAATAATGCTGTTCATATCCATAACGGCAGGAATAAAGGCGGTGGGGCTCTAGTGTATCAGGGAATACGGGAGCTTTGCGCCGTGTCTCTGCTGTGCGGGGCGGCGCTGAGCATACTGCCGGAGGGCGGAGTGAAACGCGTTGCGGAGATACTGTGCACCGCAAGTCTGATATTTGCCGTTATCAGCCCTCTGAAGGAGCTGGACATGGACGCCTATGCCCTGGAGAGCGCGCGGCTCCACGAGCTGGAGACCAGCCTGGCCCAGCAGGGACAGGAGGCGGGAGAGAGACTTAACCGCTTAGTCATAGAACAGGAATACGAGGCATATATTTTGGACAAAGCCAAGGAATTGAACATAGAACTCAGCGGAGCTGAGGTGGAAGTACAGTGGAGCCTGGAAGGCTTCTGGATGCCCTGGGGAGTTGAGCTGAGCTCCGGCTGCGGCCAGGAGGACAGGCAAAAGCTATCCGGGATTCTGGAATCCGACCTGGGCATACCTTACGAAAGGCAGCGGTGGAACAGTGAGTGAAAGCCTGAAAGCAAAAGCCGAAAAGCTGGAAAAATTCAAATATCCTTTGGTGGTGCTGGTCATCGGTGTGGCACTGATGATGCTGCCTACAGGGGGCTCTCAGGCAAGTGAGGCTACGGACAGGGATGAGCAGGTGGCAGTCATACTGTCCCAGACCGAGGGAGTAGGGGAGGCCAAAGTACTTATATCGGAGAACGGAGTGGTGGTGGCCTGTACGGGAGCGGAAAACGCCCGGGTCAGACTGGATATTATCCGGGCGGTAAGTTCATATACTGGTTTTACATCGGATAAAATCACGATTCTGAAAATGGCAGATTAAAGCTTAGGGGGAGTATGCAAATATGAAAAACCGTAAAAGAAACCTTACAATGCTGGCTGTACTGATGTTCGTATGCGCGGCGGTGGCCCTGAATTGGTCATATAACAACAGATGGGGCACGCCGGATTCGGAGATGGTATCTGCCGAGGATGAAGCCATGATGGAGGCTAACGCCGAGTTCGAGGATACTCTGGTGAGCACCGGCGGAGAATACTTTGCCGAAGCCCGGCTCACAAGACAGGTGTCCAGAGACGAGGCCCTGGAGCTTTTGCAGACGGCCGCCACCTCCGAGACGGCTTCCCAGGAAACTATAGACAGCGCTATGAACGCCATCTCGGCCATGGCCACCTGCACCATGCAGGAGGCTCAGATAGAAAACCTGCTCATAGCCAAGGACTTTGACGAGTGCGTGGTGTACATAGGCAACGACACCGTGACCGTAGCCGTGCCTGCTCCCGCTGAAGGACTCAGCCAGGAGGCGGTGGCCAGAATTACCGATGTCATATGCAACGAGACTCAATATACCGCCGCTCAGCTGAGCATAATTGAAGTAAAAGCTTAAAAATATTGAAAGTTTTCAGGCTCCCTGATACCAGGGAGCCTGAATAAATTTCAGGACTTGCTTTGAAATTTGAATATTGTACTTTATTTTTTGAGTATATCGTGTTAAAATATAACGAAATCAATTAGGAGGATAACTATGGGCGAGAACTATATCACCTGCCACGAACAGCTTGGCAGTATCAATATTTCCGAGGATGTCATCTACAGCATGGTCCGGGCTGCCATTACCGAGGTGGACGGCGTTGCCGGTTTGTCAAACACTGCCGGAGCAGAGCTGGCTGAGCTTTTCGGCCTTAAGACCGTGGCTAAAGGTGTCAAGGTCCAGTTTGTGGAATCCAAAATAGTTGTAGACGCTATAATCACCGTTATGTACGGAAGAAATATTGTGAGCGTGGCCAAGGCCGTACAGGAGAAGGTCATGTCCGTGGTGCAGTCCACCACCGGCATAGACAACGCGGAAGTGAATGTTCACGTTTCCGGCGTGGCCTTCGAGAAATAAGGGCCGGGGGTAAAATCTATGACCAGAACTACAGCCCGGGAGATAGCCATCCAGCTGGGTTTTGCGGCGGCTTTACGCAAAATGGAGCCCTCTGAACTGATGGATGACTTCTTTGCCCCTGAGCATTATGCCAGTTTGCAGGAAGAGGACGAGCTTTATAAGGAGCGGCCCGACAAAAAGCAGATGGCATACATACGCCGCCTTGTGCAGCTCACCGCTGAAAACCGCAGCGAGATCGACGGGTATATCGAACGCTACTCCAAGGGCTGGAAGCTGGAGCGCATCTCCCGCACTGCCCTTGCCGTCATGCGCTGTGCCATCTGCGAGATACTTTATATGGACGAGATACCCAATGCCGCCGCCATAAACGAAGCGGTGGAACTGGCAAAGGGCTATGATGAGCCGGATACCGTGGCCTTTATAAACGGAGTTCTCGGCGGATTCATGAGGGGCGAACTGCACAGCGATGTGCCCGCTCAGGAGTAACCATGGACCGCCAAAGCATAAGCGTCACCGAGTTAAATAACATTATAAAGGGTCTTCTTGAACAGGAGCCCATCCTATCCAACGTCTGCGTTCGGGGAGAGTTATCCAATTACAAAATATATCCCTCGGGCCACCACTACTTTACCCTGAAGGACAGTGAAAGCAGTCTGCGCTGCGTCATGTTCAAGAGCAGTGCTTCCAAGCTGCGCTTTCGGCCGGAAAACGGCATGGGCGTCACCGTATACGGACGGGTGGCCGTCTATCCCCGGGACGGAGCTTATCAGCTCTATTGCAGCGCAATAATGCCGGAGGGCACCGGGGACCTTCAGGTGGCTTTTGAGCAGCTGAAAGCCCAGCTTGCTTCAGAAGGCCTTTTCGAGAGCAGCCATAAAAAAGCTTTGCCTCAATTTCCAAACCGCATAGCCATCATCACCTCCTCCGCCGGGGCGGCTGTCCATGATATGATCCGAATACTGGGACATCGCTGGCCTATGGCCCAGGTGGTGCTTTTGCCTGTGCGGGTTCAGGGCGTGGAGGCTCCGCCGGAGATAGTTGGAGCTATTCGCTATGCCAATGAATTCAATGTGGCTGACCTTATCATAACCGGCCGTGGCGGAGGTTCCATAGAAGACCTGTGGGCCTTTAACGACGAAAGAGTGGCCAGGGCCATATACGAGTCCCGGCTGCCGGTGATCTCTGCAGTGGGCCATGAGCCGGATGTGACCATTGCCGACTATGTGGCGGACAGGAGAGCTTCTACTCCCTCCAACGCCGCCGAGATAGCCGTCCCCGATCAGCGTGATATCCGGGACGCTCTGGACAGCTACAGCATCCGTGCAGACCAGGCTATAAGGAAAAAGCTTCTCAGCCTCAGCGAAAGACTGGAATCTTATAAAAACAAGCGGGTAATTACCGACCCGTCTGCTCATATCGACAACCGGCGCATAGAGCTGGATCATGCCAGAGACAGACTGACTGCAGCGGAGGAGCGCAATCTCTCCCGATGCAGACAGAGCTTTGTGGCTCTCACCGCCGCACTGGACGCTATGAGCCCTCTGCGGGTATTAAGCCGGGGCTATGCCATAGCTGAGAAAGAGGACGGCTCCACCGTAAAAAGCGTTGACATGCTCTCGGCAGGCGATTCTCTGCGCCTCCAGCTATGGGACGGAAGCGCCCAATGCCGGGTGTCTTCAGTGTCAAAGCGGCCGGAGAAATGACCGGCTTGTTAATATTCTTTTCGGATTTTACCTTGCCGCTAATATCCGGCGGCTTTTCGGCTCTTCTATTGCCGCTTCGGAGATGAGCCGCATTTTTTCGAAGGCGGCAGAAGGGAGGCCATAATGGCCGTTAAAAAGCTTAGCTTCGAGCAGTCTCTGAGCAGACTTGACGAGATTGTCCGTCATCTGGAAAAGGGAGATTTGCCTTTGAGCGAGTCCCTGGCTCTGTATGAGGAGGGAACCGGACTTATAAAACAGTGCAGCAATATGCTGGACGAAGCTGAACAAAAAGTTGTCAAGCTTAAAAAAGGACCGGACCGGGAGCCTATAGAGTTCCCCTTTGAGGATGAAACCTGATATGACCGTTGATGAATACAAAAGCAAGATAGAGAACGCCCTGGGGAAATATTTCCTCATGGGTGAGGAATTTCCTCAGGCAAAGCTGGGTGAAGCCATGCGCTACAGTCTTATGGCCGGGGGAAAACGCATAAGGCCGATGCTGGTGCTGGAATTCTGCCGCATCTCCGGGGGAGATGTGGAAAAGGCCTTGCCTGTGGCCTGTGCTATTGAAATGCTCCACACCTACAGTCTTATTCATGACGACCTGCCCTGCATGGATAACGATGACCTGCGCCGGGGTAGGCCCACCAACCATGTTGTCTACGGGGAGTGCACTGCCGTTTTGGCAGGGGATACCCTTCAGGCCGAGGCCTTCGGCACAATTTTGCGCTCCCAGCTTCCCGCCGAGCGTCGGGCCCAGTGTGCCGAGATATTGGCCGGGGCAGCCGGTATAGACGGTATGTGCGGCGGACAGTATCTGGATATGAGCTGGGAAGGCCGTAAGCTCACTGAACAGGAGCTGACGGAAATTAATTCCCGAAAAACCGGGGCCCTGTTAGTTGCCGCCTGCCAGATGGGAGTTGCTGCCGCCGGCGGATCTCAGCTTATGATGGATGCTGCGGGACATTTTGGCGCCGCCATCGGTATGGCTTTCCAGATTAGAGACGATATGCTGGATGTACTCAGCTCCGATGAAGAGCTGGGCAAGCCTGTGGGCTCCGACGAAAAAGAAAACAAGAACACCTATATGGTGCTTATGGGTAAAGAGGGCTGTGAAAAGACCATAAACAAACTGACTGAATGTGCCAAAAGCATTTTAAGCGAGGCTTTTGAGGATACGGGATTTCTCTGCCGTCTGGCTGATTCCATGGCTATAAGAAATAAATAAAGGCGGAGCTGCGGCTGCGCACTTTGGAGTGTAATTATTGAGTGTAATAGAAAAAATAAACTGTTCCAATGATGTAAAAGAGCTGAGTCGGGATGAGCTGGAGCTCCTTTGCAGTGAACTGAGAAAATTTGAAATTGAGAATATTGCCAAGACAGGAGGACATCTGGCCTCCAACCTTGGTGCCGTTGAGTTCACCGTCGCCCTGCACAGAGTTTACGACAGCTCTGTGGACAGGATAGTTTTCGATGTGGGCCATCAATGCTATGCCCACAAAATAATAACCGGCAGGCGGGATGCCTTCCACACGCTGCGTCAATACGGGGGAATCTCCGGTTTTCCAAAGCCCCATGAGGCGGTGGACGATGCCTTTATTGCCGGGCACGCATCCAACTCCGTTTCCGTGGCTTTGGGCATGGCCCGGGCAAGGACCCTTAACAAGGAAGACTATAACGTGGTCGCCATTATAGGGGACGGCGCTCTTACCGGGGGCCTGGCCTTTGAGGGCCTGTCTAACGCCGCTGCCAGCGGTGAGCCTATGGTAATCGTACTCAACGACAACAACATGTCTATCAACGAGAACGTGGGCGGAACTTCCAGGCTGCTGCAGATGATGCGTTTGAGGCCCGGATATATAAGCTTCAAGAAATGGTACCGGACTGTATTTAAAAAGTCCTCGCTCTTATATAGATTTACTCACAGATTCAAGGAGTGGCTTAAATCCTGGATGCTGCCGGACAACATTTTCAGCGAGATGGGTTTGGAGTATCTTGGACCCATAGACGGACACAACCTTGATTCTCTGGAAAAGGCCATAGCCCTTGCCAAGGATATGCAGGAGCCGGTGCTGGTGCATGTCATCACCCGCAAGGGAAAGGGATGCAGCTACGCCGAGACCCACCCGGATAAATATCACGGAGTGGGCAGCTTCGATGCCGAGACCGGTGTGCTCTCAGCCTCTGAAATAAGCTTCTCCGACAAGCTTGGTGAGTATCTCTGCCAGTTTGCAGAGGAAGACCGGCGCATAGTGGCTATTACTGCCGCAATGGCAGGAGGCACGGGCATAGAATGCTTTGCCGTAAAGTATCCGGACAGATTCTTTGACACCGGCATTGCTGAAGGCCATGCTGCAGCAATGGCTGCCGGCATGGCAAAGCAATGTCTCATCCCGGTCTTTGCCGTGTACTCAACTTTCCTTCAGCGCAGCTATGATATGCTGATACACGATGTTTCTCTGCAAAAGCTCCATGTGGTCTTCTGTGTGGACAGAGCCGGGCTTGTGGGCAGCGACGGAGAGACCCACCAGGGCGTATTTGATGTCAGTTTCCTCTCCTCCGTGCCGGGGATGACTATTTTGGCCCCGGCCAGCTTCCAGGAACTACACGATATGCTGGGCTATGCCCTTCACGATATAGACGGGCCGGTAGCTGTAAGATATCCCAGAGGCGGAGAAGGTGCCTACAAAGATTCTCTTGTAGCTGCCGAATCCGTTCTGAGGGAGGGTTCAGACCTTACCATGGTTTGTTACGGAACTATGGTCAACGAAGTCCTGGAGGCCGCCAATAAACTGGAGGCCAGGGGCATCTCTGCTCAGGTGCTGAAGCTGGGTATGCTGCGTCCTAACCGGTTCAGCCTTTGCCTTGAGTCTCTGAGAAAAACCGGCCGCCTGCTTGTGGCGGAGGAGGTCTGCCAGTCCGGCTGCATAGGCTCACAGATTATCACCACTGCCGTAACTGAGGGCATAGAGCTCAAAGCCGTAAAGCTTCTTAATCTGGGCAGCGGTATTGTCAGCCACGGCAAGGTAAGCGAGCTGCTGCAGGAAAATGGACTTGATGCCGCCGCTATTGCGGACAGGGCTCAGGTACTCTGCGGAAACGGAATTAAGCTGCAATGAAGAAAATACGGTTGGATCAGTTGGTCTATGATCTGGGTTTTACAGAGAGTCGGGAGCGGGCAAAGACCACCATCATGAGCGGTCTGGTATTCGTAAACGGCCAGCGGGCGGATAAACCCGGAACCCCGGTTTCACCGGAGGCCAAGATAGAGGTTCGGGGTGAGGCCCTGCCCTTTGTCAGCCGGGGAGGCTTTAAGCTTGATAAGGCCCTGAAGGTTTTCCCTGTGGACCCCAGGGGAAAAATATGTATTGACTGCGGAGCCTCCACAGGTGGTTTTACCGATGTACTTTTGCAGCACGGTGCGGCAAAGGTCTATGCTGTGGATGTTGGTTACGGCCAGCTGGCCTGGAAGCTGCGTACCGACGAGAGAGTGGTAAACCTTGAGCGCACCAATCTCCGCTATATTACCAGGGAGCAGATCCCGGATGAGATACAGCTGGCAGTTATGGATGTATCTTTTATCTCCATTAAGCTGGTGCTGCCGGCGGTGAAGGAACTGCTGCTGCCCAGCGCCGATATTATCTGCCTTATTAAACCTCAGTTTGAAGCCGGCAGGGATGAAGTTGGGAAAAAAGGCGTTGTGCGGGATGGCAAAGTGCATTGTGAAGTTATTCACAATATTTTGAATTTTGCGCCTCAGGCCGGGCTCACTGTCATGGGGCTGGATTATTCCCCCATAAAAGGGCCGGAGGGTAACATAGAATATATCTGCCATATGAAAAACGGGCTGTTTGAAGGGGCTGCTCCGGATGTGGAGGCCCTTGTGGAGGCCTCTCACCAGGCCTTGTGATAGGAGCGTCGTTATGATCGCTATTTGTCCGAATCCCTTCAGAGATATTAATTATCGTATTACTCTGGATATAAAAGCCAGACTTGAGAGTGCAGGCTTCAAGACCTGCATGTGCCCTCTCTTTGCGGAGGAAAATGAGGTAAATCTGCCTGAGAATATTCAGGCCAGGACCCTGTCGGAGGTAGGATCCGGCTGTGAGGCTGTTATTGTTATCGGCGGGGACGGCACAGTTCTCGCCGCCGCAAGACAGCTGCACAATATTCCGGTGCCAATACTGGGCGTCAACCTGGGAACCAAGGGCTTTATGACCGCCCTTGAGCCGGATGAACTGGACCGGCTGGTGCCTGCTGTGAGCGGGGGTATGCGCCTTAGCCGCCGGATGAAGCTGGATGTGTCAGTCATTCGGGGAGGGGAGTGCGTCCTCAGGGACAGTGCCCTCAACGACGCTGTGATGCACGGCTACGGAGACTGCATCAAAATGACAGTTTTCTGCAACGGAGACAGAATCAGCTCCTTCTCCGGAGACGGCCTAATTCTTTCCACACCCACCGGTTCAACCGGCTATTCCATGTCCGCAGGCGGCCCAATAGTGGAGCCGGATGCGGAAAATATAATAATAAGTCCTATTTGCCCCCATGTAATGGGACTGCGTTCCTATGTTCTGGGGCCGGACAGGACAGTGTCCGTTGAAATGCAGAAGCTCCACGGACGCAAGGCATATCTCTCCCTGGATGGAAATTCCGTTTTAGACTTGGCAAATGAGGATATTGTTCTTGTGAAACGCTCTGAGAGCTACACGTTGATGGCAGACGTGGGACTGAGGAGTTTTTATGAGACCACATACGAAAAACTAAGATAAACGGAGGTGACACAATGAAACTGGACAGACAGAATGTGATAATGGAGATCATATCCCAACGGGATATAGAGACTCAGAATCAACTTCTGGAAGCTCTGGCGGAAAGAGGCGTCAAGAGCACACAGGCGACACTTTCCAGAGACATCAGAGACATGCGGCTCATAAAGGAGCTGGGTCCAAACGGCAACTACCGCTATGTCATGGCAACCAGTCAGGACACGGCGGATACCGACGCAAGGCTTAGAAAGATCTTCAAGGAATGTGTGCTGTCTTACGACCTTGCCCAGAACATCCTGGTGATCAAGACGCTGCCAGGCCTGGCTCAGGCGGCGGGCTCCACTTTGGACGGGATGGATATTCCCGGCCTGGTGGGAACCATCGCCGGGGACGACACGGCTTTTCTTGCACTGAAGGATGCCGACACCGCAATAAAACTCTACCATGAGATAGAACAGCTTTTGTAAAAGACCCCTTTATACTACGAGGTAGTTTTAGACATGCTTAACGAACTTCACATTGAGAATATTGCAGTAATAGAAAAAGCAGATATCAGCTTCGGCAGGGGTTTTAACGTGCTCACCGGTGAGACCGGCGCAGGTAAATCCATTGTAATAGACTCTATAGGCGCCGTGCTGGGCGGGAGAGTCAGCAGGGAGCTGGTGCGGAGGGGTGCCGAAAAGGGTACTGTTACTGCGGTGTTCGATCTTGAAGAAGGCAGCGGAAAGTGGCTGGAAGAAAACGGTATAGATGCGGAGGATGAGCTGATACTCCAGCGCCGCATCAATGCCGACGGGAAGAGCAGCTGCCGCATTTGCGGCATGCCTGTCACTGCCTCTCAGCTGAAGGAACTGGCTTTGTTCCTGGTGGACATCCACGGCCAGAACGACGGACGGCAGCTGATGGACGAAAGCCGCCACAGGGAATATCTGGACCGTTTCGGAGCCGTTGAGGTAGAGCTGAGGGCTTTTGCAGAGGCATATACCGCCTATACAGCCACAAAGAAGGAACTGGCGGGACTGCAGATGGACGAGATTGAAAAGGCCCGTCTCAGCGAAAGTCTTAAATACCAGATCGATGAGCTGGAGAAGGCAGGCCTGAAGGCAGGGGAGTATGAGGGACTCTGTTCAAGACGTGATCTGCTGAGGAACTCTGAGAAGCTCAGAGAGGCTTTGGACCAGGCAGTGGAGCTTCTGGACGGCGGGGAGGATAACGCCTTGTCCATGGCTCAGAATGCCGCCTATTATACCGACAGGGCAGCCACAATATCCGGGGAACTGGAAGGCGCAGCAGAGAGTATAAAGTCCGCAGCCTATGCCCTGGCAGATGCCCTGGAGACTTTGCGGGACTTTAAGGACTCTCTGGACTTTTCTCCGGAGGAGTACGACCAGCTGGAGAGCAGGATAGCCTTGCTTAACCGGCTGGAAAGAAAGTACGGCCGGGATGAAGATGAACTCATCAGCTATCTGGAGGAGTGCAGAACTAGGCTTGACGACATTCAGTATGCCGATGAGCGCAGCGCAAAACTGGAAAAGCAGCTGAAAGAACGGGCTGCCGTATGCCGGAAAGCTGCAAAACAGCTCAGCGAAAAGCGGCAGGAGGCAGCGAAGGAACTGGAGAAGAGGATAACATCCCAGCTTCGTGAGCTGAATATGCCCTCGGTGCGCTTTGCCGTGGACTTTAGTCCTGTGGAGACGGAAGAAGGCTTTGACGCCAGCGGTGCCGACAAGGTAAGGTTCATTATGTCCGCCAATGCCGGAGAGGAACTGGGACGCATAAGCCGCATAGCTTCCGGAGGTGAACTAAGCCGCATCATGTTGGCTATGAAGAACGTATTTGCGGAAAACGATCCGGTATCCACTATGATATTCGACGAGATAGACACCGGAGTTTCAGGTATTGCCGCCCAGAGAGTAGGGGAAAAGCTTTTTTCCGTCTCATTGGGAAAGCAGGTTATGTGCGTCACTCATCTTCCTCAGATAGCTGCCATGGCAGATAACCACTACCTTATTTCCAAGGAAGAAAAGAATGGCAGAACCTTTACTGCCGTGTCAAAGCTGGACCGCGAAGGGAGAAAAAGAGAACTGGCCCGACTCCACGGGGGAGATAATATCACACCTTTGACGCTTGCCAGCGCCGAGGAGCAGCTGGAGGCCGCAGAAAGATACAAGGCGCATGTCTCCCGGAGCACTTGACAATATACACAATATAAAGTATAATCCACGGGAAAACGCTGAGAAGAACAGAAGTAAGCATTTCCTGCCTGCACAGAGAGACCCCGTATCGCTGGAAGGGGGAGAGGCAGAGTGCTGAATACGGTTTGGAGCGGCATACCGAAGGCTCGGCCTGTAGGCTATGACGGGAGCGCCCGATACAGCGCCGGAGTGCCCTGCACTCCATGAGGTCCGTGTCGTGAGATACGGACGCACAGAGGTGGTACCGCAATCATTGCCCTCTGTCCCCCTGGGACGGAGGGCATTTAATTTACTTAAAAAGGAGAAAGACTATGTCCATTAAAGAAACAGCTGTGGAATATCATGTCAAAGGTTATAATTGCTCCCAGAGCGTGTTGTGTTCCTGCAAGGAATATACCGGTTTAGATGAGAAAACCCTGCTGGCGGTGAGCGGCGGTTTCGGCGGCGGAGTTCGCTGCGGTGAAATATGCGGCGCAGTGACCGGCGGGGTAATGGCCATAGGCCTTTGCAATCCCTATAACGACTGCACCGATCTTGAGGCAAAAGACCGCATTGCCGCCCTTACCAGGGAGTTTATCGCTAAATTCAAGTCCCAGTTTGGCTGTCTGCGCTGCAATGACCTGAAGGCCGGAGAATGCGACTGCAACGGACTTATCGCCTACTGCGCAGCAGCTGCCGAGGAAATAATAAAGAATAACAAGTAAAATATTTATCATAAAATCAGGAGAATAAGTAAATGGGAATTTACGAAGAACTGGTAGCCAGAGGACTTATTGCCCAGGTCACCAATGAGGAAGAAATAAGAGAAATGATAAACAACGGCAAAGCCACCTTCTATATTGGCTTTGACCCCACTGCGGACTCTCTCCACGTGGGCCACTTCATGGCGCTATGCCTTATGAAGCGCCTGCAGCAGGCAGGCAACCGGCCCATTGCCCTTATCGGCGGCGGCACCGGCCATGTGGGCGACCCCTCCGGCCGCAGCGACATGCGCAGTATGATGACCACTGAGGTCATCGAACATAACTGCGCCTGCTTTAAAAAGCAGATGGAGCGCTTTATCGAGTTTGGTGAGGGCAAGGCCCTGATGGTGAACAATGCCGACTGGCTGCTGAAGCTCAACTACGTGGAGCTACTGCGGGAGGTGGGCGCCTGCTTCTCCGTAAACAACATGCTCCGCGCCGAGTGCTACAAGCAGCGTATGGAAAAGGGCCTGAGCTTCCTGGAGTTCAACTACATGATAATGCAGAGCTACGACTTTTACTACCTGTTCCAGCACTATGGCTGCAACATGCAGTTCGGCGGCAACGACCAGTGGAGCAATATGCTTGGCGGCACCGAGCTGATACGCAAGAAACTGGGTAAGGACGCCCATGCCATGACCATCACCCTGCTCCTCAACTCCGAGGGCAAGAAGATGGGCAAGACTGCATCCGGCGCCGTGTGGCTGGACCCCAACAAGACCAGCCCCTATGAGTTCTATCAGTACTGGCGTAATGTGAGTGATGCTGACGTACTCAAGTGCATACGCATGCTTACCTTCCTGCCCCTGGAGCAGATAGACGAGATGGACAAGTGGGAAGGCAGTCAGCTGAACAAAGCCAAGGAGATCCTGGCCTATGAGCTTACCAGCTTGGTCCATGGTGAGGAGGAGGCCAAGAAGGCCGAGACCTCTGCAAAAGCCCTCTTTGGCGGTGGCAGCGGCAGCAGCGAAGATATACCCACTACAGAGATAAGCGAGGATGAACTCACCGACGGCGCTATGGATATCATGACTATCCTGGTACGTACCGGCCTCTGCTCCTCCAAGTCCGATGCCCGGCGCAACATCCAGCAGGGCGGCATCACCGTGGACGATGTTAAGGTGAGCGACATCGGCAAGAGCTACACTGCCGATGAACTCAGAGCAGGTATCATGGTAAAGAGAGGAAAGAAGAATTTCAACAAGCTCACTTTGAAATAAGCAGAGAAAAATTTACAGACTGACAGATAAGGCCCGAACCGCAGATTTAGCGGTTCGGGCCTTGATTTCTGTTCGATTTACTTGGATTTGAGATAGTTGAGGATATCCTCCGCATTGGTATCCGGCTTTACCTTGGGCATGACCTTTTCAATAATGCCCTGCTCATCTATGACATAGGTACTGCGCACCACGCCCATGCTCACCTTTCCGTAATTCTTTTTCTCCTGCCACACGTCGTAGGCCTTGATGGCCTCCAGCTCCGGGTCGGAGATAAGTATGAAGGGGAGAGAATACTTTTCGGCAAACTTTACATGGGAAGCCACCGAGTCTTTGCAGACTCCAATGACGGCCACATCCATATCCTGAAACTCCCTATAGGCTCCGGCAAAGGCGCAGGCCTGACGGCTGCAGCCTGGGGTGTTATCTCTGGGGTAGAAATACAAGACCACTTTCTTGCCAAGAAAATCCGACAGAGAAACAGTGCTTCCGTGCTGGTCTTTCAAAGAAAATTCCGGCGCTTTCATTCCGGCTTCAAGCATGATTAGTACCTCCTTATCTCTCAGCCTCTGCGGATATCCGCCATGGCTGCCTTATACGCTTCGGTGAAAACGGTGAAGTCTATGCTGTGGGCCACACCGTCAAAGCCCTGTTCCAGATAAGCTCTGGCCTGGTCAATGGCTGTGGAGAATATCAGGGAGTATTTCCCGGCTTTTTTGCAGGCCTCAAGTATTCTGGCCACGGCACTTTTAAATCTCGGGTCATCAAAATCTCCCGGCATACCCAGAGAGATGGACAGATCAAAGGGGCCTATAAATATGCCGTCAATTCCCTCAATGGCCAAAACATCCTCTATCTGCTCATAGCACTCCCTGGTCTCACACTGGGGCAGGACCAGAAGCCCGTCGTTGCTGGCGGCCATATAATCCGCCACACTGCCCCTGGCCCAGTCCTGATAGCCGAAGCCGCTGCCCCGGCCCTTGATGAAGCCCCGATTCCCCACAGGGGCAAACTTGGCAAGCTCCACCAATTTTTTCATATCCTCCAGGCTGCGCAAACAGGGAACTATCAGCCCCTGGACACCCATATCAACAGCTCTCTGTATTTCCTTGTGGCTCACATCCGCTATGCGCATAAAGGGGCTGAGGCCCACTGACTCAGCAGCCCTCACCAGTGCCATGGCACTCTCAGTGTCAAAGGGGCCGTGCTCCGTGTCTATAATGACAAAATCCATCCCGGTATAGCCCAGGCATTCCATGGCGGAAGGATTCCCCATGGAGAAAAAAGTGCCCAGTATATTTTTCCCGTCTTTCAATTTGGATTTAGCCAGGTTTTCCATTTCAGTATGCCTCCTGTTATTGGCCTTTGTTTACCAGACCACATTACTGTTGGGGTCCTTGAATACTATTTTTCTTTTTTAATATAGCAAATTATCCTCAATTCCTCAATACCTTTGCCAAAGCTGTTGCCGGCAAAAACCACCAAATCAGGTACGGGCGTTGACTTTTTCACCGACTGTGTTATATTAAATTAAACTGATATTCCCGTTTATTGCAAAACTTTAAGTTACGATAAGGTCGGTATGCAGTGTTAACTATTGATTTTGATGATTCCAAACCCTTGTATGAGCAGCTGTACAGTTATATAAGAGGGGAAATAGAGAAGGGAAACATAGCTCCGGGAGCAAAGCTCCCCTCGAAAAGGGCTCTCTCCGCTCATCTGAAGATAAGCGTCGTGACTGTGGAAACGGCCTACTCTATTCTCGCTGCGGAGGGATATATATATTCCGTACCCGGCAGCGGCTTTTATGCGGAAAACATCCCGGGCCGTTCAGGAGAGCAGAAAGAAAGGCCCTTGGTTCTGAAGCCCGAACCGCCCAAGCAGGAGTACGCCGTGGATTTCAGCACCAACCGGGCGGACACTGCACTCTTTCCCTTCTCCGTCTGGGCTAAGCTTTCCCGGGAAATACTCAGCTCCGGCGGAGATGAGCTGCTGAACTCCTGCAGCGGCAAAGGTGTCTATGGTCTCAGACAGGCCATAGTCGACTATCTGCGCTCCTTCCGGGGCCTGACTGTTCATCCCCAGCAGATAGTGATAGGAGCAGGAAGTGAATATCTTACCGGACTGCTTATTCAGCTTTTGGGCAGAGACAGATGCTATGGTGTGGAGGACCCGGGCTACGTCAAGACCCACCGGGTTTTCTCCGCCAACTGCTCCAGAGTGCTGCCCATAGCTATGGACGGCAGCGGAGCACGGTTGGACTCTCTCACGGCTCAGGGCATACAGGTAGCCCACATAACTCCTTCCCATCATTTTCCTCTTGGTACCGTTATGCCTGCGGCAAGACGGCACGAAATTCTCTCCTGGGCCTGCGCCTCCCCGGACAGATATATAATCGAGGATGACTACGACAGCGATTTTCGCATGTACGGCAGACCTGTCCCCACCCTTCAGAGTCTTGACCGCTCCAGCAGGGTGGTATATCTGAATACCTTCACAAAGAGCCTGGCTCCATCCATGCGCATAGGTTATATGGTCATCCCACCGGAACTTATGGAGCGTTTTGACTCCAGGCTGGGCTTCTATGCCTGCACGGTGCCGGTCTTTGAGCAGCTCATTCTGGCTGAGTTTTTAAAGAGGGGATACTTTGAACGCCATGTCAGCCGCCTGAGAAAGCTATATCTCAGCCGCCGGGAGCATTTTATTAAGTCTCTGGAGGATAGCCCCTTGTCCGGGATGCTGGAGGTAAAGAGCTCCAGCGGCGGTACTCATCTGCTCCTCAGGGCTACAAACGGAATGAGTGAGAGAGAGCTGGTGGAGCGGGCAGCAGGGGAGGGCGTCAGAGTATACGGCCTTTCGGAATACTATTCTTTCGGGTCAAACCCGGATGAGTCCAGAGTCATTGCCGGCTACTCCGGTATGAGCGCTCAGGATATAAGCCGTGGCATAGCAGCTCTGGAGCGGGCCTGGCTTTGATTGCTGTTGCTATAAGGACGAGAATGTGTTAAAATCCATAAAGGATGTGATAAGATGCGCGTACTGGGTATAGACCCCGGAATTGCCACCATAGGCTTCGGTGTGGTGGATTCAGAGAAAAACTGCCACAAGCTTGTAAACTGTGGAGTGATAAGTACTCCCGCTCACACCAGCCTGTCCAGCAGACTGGAGCAGATTTACGATGACATGCTGCAACTGATAGAACTCTTTCACCCTGACGCTGCATCCATTGAGGAGCTGTTCTTCAATACCAACCTTACTACCGGTATTGCCGTTGCCCATGGCAGGGGAGTGATACTCCTGGCCTGCCGCAAGGCCGGCCTGAAGGTATACGAGTATACGCCGCTCCAGGTCAAACAGTCGGTGGTAGGTTATGGTCGTGCGGAGAAGGCCCAGGTCATGGACATGGTCAAGCGCATATGCGGATTGCAAAAAGCGCCAAAGCCTGACGATGCGGCGGATGCTGTGGCCCTTGCCCTGTGCCATGCCAGAAGCTCCACATCATTACTTTACAGAGGAGAGAACGAGGAATGTTCTACCATATAGAAGGCAGTGTAGCCGAGCTGGAGCCCGGCCTGGTGGTGCTGGACTGCGGCGGTGTGGGCTATGCCCTTAACGTAACACTGAACACCGTATCCAATATCCATCTGGGGGATAAGGTTAAACTTTATGTAGCCGAGTCCATAGGAGAAAATAATTTTGACCTCTATGGCTTTTACACCAAAAGTGAGAAACGCTGCTTCGACATGCTGGTCTCCGTCTCCGGCATAGGACCCAAGGCTGCTCTGTCCATACTCTCCTACAGCACACCGGAGACCCTGGCCCTGGCTGTTATGAATGAGGATGTAAAGGCCCTGACTGTGGCTCCCGGAGTAGGGAAGAAGATTGCCCAAAGGGTCATCCTGGAGCTGAAGGACAAGATGAGCAAGGACAGCTCCCTCCAGAATATCCAGATTACTTCAGCCATACCCGTGGCCGGCCAGGACAGCACCATGACCGACGTTATGGCAGCTCTCAGCGTGCTGGGCTACAGCAGCGCAGAGATAGCCCCGGCGCTGAAGAAGATAGAGCCCAGCGGCATGAGCGCCGAGGAGATAATCAAGGCAGTACTCAAACAAATGGTTAAATAGGAGCGCTAAATGAGCATCAGCTTTTCTGACGAAGTCAACGAGGAAATAATAACTACAACCGCCAGCCTCCCTGAGGACGGGAATGAGGGTTCCCTGCGGCCCAGGACTATCCGGGAGTACATCGGCCAGGAGAAAGCAAAGGACAATCTGGAAGTGTTTATCAACGCCGCAAAGATGAGAGGGGAGCCCCTGGACCATGTACTTCTTCACGGCCCCCCGGGACTGGGAAAGACTACCCTTGCTGCGGTCATAGCCAACGAGATGGGAGTGAATATGCGCATCACCTCCGGCCCGGCCATAGAAAAGCCGGGGGATCTGGTGGCCATGCTCACCAACCTCAATGAGGGAGACATTCTCTTTGTGGATGAGATACACCGTTTAAACCGGGCCTATGAGGAGATACTCTACCCGGCTATGGAGGACTATGCCATAGACATAATTCTGGGCAAGGGTCCATCGGCCAACTCCCTGCATCTGGACCTGCCTCACTTTACCCTTATAGGCGCCACCACCCGTTCCGGCCAGCTGACAGCCCCCTTGAGAGACAGATTCGGAGTCTCCCTTCGTCTGGAGCTGTACACGCCTGAGGAGCTGCAGCGCATCGTCATGCGCTCCGCCGGGATACTTGGCGTAAAGATCCTGCCGGAAGGCGCCGCGGAAATAGCCGCCCGTTCCAGAGGCACTCCCAGGATAGCAAACCGCATGCTGCGCCGGGTAAGAGACTTTGCCCAGGTGAAAGCAAACGGCGTGATAAGCCGCGAAATAGCTGATGAAGCGCTCTCCCGCCTGGAAGTGGACAAGTTGGGTCTGGACGCTCTGGACAGGCGTATGCTCAAAAGTATAATCGAATTTTATAACGGCGGGCCCGTAGGACTGGAGACTCTGGCGGCAACCATCAATGAGGAGGCTGTCACTCTGGAGGATGTATATGAGCCATATCTGCTTCAGCAGGGCTTTTTGACACGCACTCCAAGAGGCCGCTGCGTAACAAAAAAGGCATATGAGCACCTTGGACTGGAATATATGGGCCAGCAGCAATTAGATATGTAATATTTTATGGGACAAATGAATAAAAAGCTATTGACTTTATACAAACCTGTTGTATAATGTAACATGTAAATTTGTTAAGAATTTAAATTGGCAGTTATGGAAGACTATACAAATTTCCGTGATGTCGATCTGCAGCGAATGGTAGTTGCAGGAGACAAGGAAGCCGAGGAAACTTTGGCCGCCAGATATATGTATCTGGTTCGGGTCTGTGCAAGGCCCCTGTTTCTTGCCGGCGGAGACAGCGAAGATCTTATTCAGGAAGGTACTTTCGGTTTGGTTTCAGCTATCAGGCAATATTCTCCGGATTGCGACACATCCTTCAAGACCTTTGCAGAACACTGTATTAGAAAGCGGTTGTATTCCGCTGTTAAATCCGCATCCCGTTTAAAGCATTTCCCGCTCAATGATGGAGTTCCATTTGAGCAACTCTCAGAAGACCATTGTGTCCAATTGTCGGCAGTTCCTGAGATTTTCCGGCTCAGCCCGGAAGAATTAGTTCTAGCCAGAGAGAGCAAGGAAGAACTTTACACCGCCTTTTCCAAATGTCTATCCAGCTTTGAAAGTAAGGTCCTTGATTTGTATCTGGACGGTCTGTCCTATCGGGAGATAGCTCAGCGTCTGGGCAAGGAGCCAAAAGCAGTGGATAACGCAGTTCAGCGAATAAGGCGCAAGCTGGCGCGGAATCTAAATTTAGGCGATATCAGCAAAAGCTGAACGCAAATAAAAGCCGACAGGCACATCTATCAAAAGAGAGGATTCAAAATGTACGAAGACAAGACCTTAGTTTGCAAAGAGTGTGGTAAGGAATTTGTATTTACCGCCGGTGAGCAGGAGTTCTACGCAGAGCGTGGTTTCCAGAACGAGCCCCAGCGCTGCAAGGCATGCCGCGATGCACGCAAGAACGCTGCCCGTGGTCCCCGCGAGTTCTTTACTGCTGTCTGCGCTGCCTGCGGCGGCGAGGCAAAGGTTCCCTTCGAGCCCAAGTCTGACCGTCCTGTATACTGCAGCGAGTGCTTTGCAAAGATGAGAGGACAGGCCTGATCGCCTGAACAGATTAAAGGGGCACTTTGGGTGTCCCTTTAATCTTTTATCCCGCCTCAGCTCCCCACTGCCGCTTGTGGGCAGCGCTGAAGGAAGCTAATAAGCGGCAGAATGGAGAACACAATGGAAATCACCAGAGAAACTCTTATTTCGGAAATAGTAGAGAATTGCCCTCAGGCCATGCCCGCCTTCATGGAGATCGGCATGCACTGCATGGGCTGCGCCCTGGCCAGCGGCGAGACTCTTGAGCAGGCCTGTGCCGCCCACGGTGTGGACCCGGATGAATTCTTGGTCTATCTCAAGGCTTTTCTCGAAACAGCCTGACAGAACAGTTTAAAGCCGGACTTGCTCCGGCTTTAGTTTTTCGGGGGACATTTATGAATAAACGAATGCAAGCGATAGTTAAATATATGGAGTCAGGCAGGGGAGTTATAGATGTGGGTACGGACCACGGCTATTTCCCAACCTGGATGGCCTCCCATGGATACAAGGGGAATATCATCGCCTCGGATATAAATGCCTCCCCGCTGCAAAAGGCAATGGAGACAGCCAGAGAAGCCGGTGTGGAAGACAAGATTCGTTTCCAGCTGTGCGACGGGCTGGATAGCTGTCCCCCTGATTTGGTGGATACAATTGTGATTGCGGGGATGGGCGGAGAGCTTATCTGCCGCATTCTTGATCGCGCCGAGTGGTGCATGTCCAAGCGCTATAAGCTCATTCTCCAGCCTATGACTAAAAGCGAGGTGCTGAGGTACTGGCTGGTGAACAATGAGTTTGAGATAAGCTCAGAGGATCTTATTCTGGAAGGCGGCACGATTTATCAGCTGCTGGTAGCCAGATTTGGGGGAATTACAAAGCTCAGCGACGCAGAACTGTTTATAGGCAAAAAGGAACTATGTATGGATCCCGAGCTATACAGTATGCAGAGGAAGAAATATATAAAACGTTTTGAAGCGGCTATAGCCGGGATGGAAGAAAGCAGCTCAGGGTCGCTTTCGCCTGTTCTGGGACTCTACAGGGAGATTCTGGCCCAACTGAAGGAGATGAACTGAACGTGACAAAAGTAAAAGACATTTTCGACGAGCTTTGTGGACTGGCCCCGCTGGAGCTTCAGATGGGATTTGACAATTCCGGCTTTCTCTTCGGAAGGGAAAAGGCAGAAGTACACAAGGTGCTGCTGTCTCTTGATATTACCCCGGCCGTGGTGGAGGAGGCTATGGATATTGGAGCAGAGCTGATAATCTCCCATCACCCCCTGATATTCAGTCCACTGAAGTCCGTAACAGATGAAAAGCTGCTGAAGCTGGCGGCCAACAATATCTCCGTAATATCCATGCATACTAATCTGGATATTGCCAAGGGCGGAGTGAACGATGTACTTATGGAAGCTCTTGGTGCTGCCGTGGAGGCTCCCTTGGATGAGCAGGACTGCGGGAGGGTTGGAGCTCTGCCAAAGCCCATAAGTATGCCCGAATTCCTTTCCCTGTGTAAAGACGTCCTTAAAACCAAGGGACTGCGCTATTACGACAGCGGCAGACCGGTAGAACGGCTGGCCGTCATGGGAGGCTCCGGCGGAGACAGTCTGGAAACTGCCTTTCAGCTGGGCTGCGACACCTACCTTACCGCAGATATCAAATACCACCAATTCCTTCAGGCTGCCGAACTGGGCATCAATCTGGTGGATGGGGACCACTTCTGCACCGAGAACCTGGTTATCCCTGTGCTGGCCAAAAAGCTGGAAGAACGCTTTAAAGACCTGAACTTTATCGTGTCTGGAGTACATCACCAGATAGTTTCCTTTGCCTGAGATGCTTGTCATAAACCACCTCCGCTGCTCATAAACTCGTACAAACGAGAACATGAGAGCGGAGGTTTTTTATGACTGATACAAATATTTATCGCGATATCGCTGCAAGGACTGACGGGGCTTTCATGCTTGGCGTTGTAGGCCCGGTCAGGACGGGAAAATCGACCTTTATAAAAAGGTTTATGGAAAAGCTTGTTATCCCTCAAATAGATAACACCTATATGAAAGAAAGGGCCAGAGATGAGTTGCCTCAAAGCGGCTCCGGCAAAACCATAATGACGGCCGAGCCAAAGTTCGTGCCGGAAAATCCTGTAACCGTGTCCCTGGCGGAAAACACCCAGTTATCCGTGAGATTGGTGGACTGCGTGGGTTACATGGTTGATGGCGCTGCCGGGCAATTTGAGGACGGAGAGGAACGTATGGTCACCACGCCCTGGTTTGACCACGAGATAAGCATGACAGAGGCAGCAGAGAAGGGTACCTATAAGGTGATAACTGAGCATTCTACTATAGGAATTGTGATAACCACCGACGGCAGCATTTGCGACATACCCAGGGAAAAATACATAGTCCCTGAACAAAGAGTTATAAATGAATTGAAAGAGATAGGCAAACCCTTTGTGGTTCTCCTGAACAGCGCAGAACCGGACTCGGAATTTGCTGTGGAGACTGCAAGGGAGATAAGTGAGAACTACGGTGTGCGCTGCCTTAGGGTGAACTGCCTGCAGCTAGACGAGGATGGAATATCCGAAATAATACGCTCTGTCCTGGAGGAGTTCCCTCTGAAGTCTGTTGGCATATATCTCCCGGAGTGGTTGGAGGCCCTCCCCGGAGATAATGAGCTACGTAGTGAGATATTCTCAGGAATAATGGAGAGCTATTCGGGAGTCAGCAAAATAAAGGACTGCTATACTTCCGTAGATAAGCTGTCGGAATATGAAGACATCAGCGAAGTAAAAGTCAGCAAAAGTGATTTGGGCTGTGGAGCAATGGAGGTAAACGTTCGTTTACCGCGGGTCCTATATTACAAAACCATAAGTGAGCAGACCGGAATTGAGGTAAAAAACGACGGAGATCTGATTACCACTCTGTCGGAGATGAGCGCCGTGAAACTGGACTACGACAAGCTGCGCTCTGCCCTGGAGGATGTACGCACAAAAGGCTACGGCGTAGTCATGCCTGACTCCTCCCAGATGCACCTGGAAGAACCGCAGATCGTTCGTCAAGGCGGCAAGTACAGCGTTAAGCTGAAGGCCAGCGCCCCGGCCATCCATATGATGATGACCAATATAGAGACAGAGGTAACGCCGGCTCTTGGCGGAGAGACCGCTTCAGAGGACATAATCAACTTCCTGCTGCAGGGCTTTGATGGGGATGTAAACAGAATATGGCAGTCCAATATATTTGGAAAGTCTCTCTATGACATAGCCGAAGAGGGGCTGACCTCCAAGATAGAGGCGCTGCCTCAAAGCGCAAAAGATAAGCTTCAAGAGACGCTACAGAGGATAATCAATGAGGGAAGCGGCGGACTTATATGTATCTTGCTTTGAGCTGCCCGGTTGACTTGGCAGTTTGGAACATATATAATGTGAGTTACGGCCTCAAATATTATTTATGAGGTGTCTGCATGTACTGCGTTTTTAAAGTCAAAGGCGGCAATAAAGCTGCCCTGATAGTTGCCGCTGTGCTTTTGGCGGCTGCTATAATAATCAGTTTACTGGTACCTGAGCAGGAGAGCGTATCTGAAACTGCAGCCGATACCGGGGACTATACTCTGGTTATCGACCCGGGACATGGCGGTATAGACGGGGGTGCTCTGGCAGCAGACGGGACCAAGGAGAGCGATATAAACCTTGCAATTGCCCTGAAGCTTCGGGCTTTGGCTGAGTTCTACGGCCAGGACAACGCTATGACCCGCCAGGATGACAGCACAAAATCCGCCACTGAAAACTACAGCGAACATGACGACCTGGTAAACAGAGCTGAACTGGTCAATTCCGCCCCTAATCCGGTGCTGATCAGCATACACCAAAACTGCTTTCCTACCGGCCAGCCCAGCGGACCACAGGTTATATATTCCACTTCAGGAAACAGCGAGAGCCTGGGTGTTCTGACCCATCAGAATCTGATTTCCCAGCTTTATCCTGACAACCGCCGGGTGGCAGAACCCGCCTCCAGTAAGCTCTATGTATTAAATCACGTATCCTGTCCGGCGATACTGGTAGAGTGCGGATTCATGTCAAATCTTTCGGATATGGGAAAGCTTGCGGACAGCAGCTATCAAACCGCTCTTTCCACCGTACTTATGGCCTCTTTCCTCCAATATAAAACCGGTGTAGCCAACACTTGACAGACGGAGACAACTATGGCAAAACAAAAGACAATTTACTGCTGCACGGAATGCGGCAACGAAACTGCCAACTGGGCGGGCAAGTGCCCGTCCTGCGGCGCATGGAACACTTTGACCGAGGTAATGCTGGGCAGCGACCGGCGATCCAGAACCGCGTCTTATTCCAAAGGTGACTTTAAAGAAATGAAGCTCAAGCGCATCTCTGAGCTGGACACTGCGGCGGAGCTCCGCTTCATGACCGGCATTTCGGAATTTGACCGGGTGCTGGGGGGCGGAGCTGTGGCCGGCTCCCTTATACTTGTAGGCGGTGCCCCAGGCATAGGAAAGTCCACTCTGCTGCTGCAAATGTGCGGCAGTCTGGAAAAGTCCAGGAAGGTACTGTATGTCACCGGTGAGGAAAGTGAGAGACAACTTAAGCTCCGTGCCATGCGCCTGGGTGTGGACGGGGGAGAGACCTATGTTTTGGCCGAGACTGACATGGATAATATCATCGCGGCCATAAATCGTGCCGAGCCGGAAATCGTTATTATCGACTCCATACAGACTGTTTCCGACAGTGAGCTTCCTTCGGCTCCCGGAAGCCTGACTCAGATAAAAGAGTGCACCATGCGCATTATGCGCACGGCCAAGGACAAGGGCCTGACTGTTTTTGTTGTTGGCCATATAAATAAGGAAGGCAGTATAGCCGGGCCAAAAGTTCTGGAGCACATGGTAGATTGCGTGCTGTATTTTGAAGGAGAGCGGAGCACCAGTTTTCGCATTCTCAGGGCCGCAAAAAACCGCTTCGGCTCTACCAACGAGATAGGTGTTTTTGAGATGGCAGACAAAGGGCTGCGCTGTGTTGAGAATCCGTCAGAGGTTTTTCTCAGCGGGCGGCCGGAGGACAGTCCCGGCACCTGTGTATCCTGTATCGTGGAGGGCAGCCGTCCAATTCTGGCGGAGGTCCAGGCCCTGGTCACCCCGGCAAATTATAACGCTGCCCGCCGCTGCAACGGCATAGACTATAATCGGGCGGCTATGCTTCTGGCAGTGCTGGAAAAACGTGGAGGCCTGCCTGTAGGCAACTGTGACGCCTACATAAACGTTATTGGTGGGTTGAGCTTGGACGAGCCCGCAGCCGATTTGGCGACTTTGCTTGCCGTGGCTTCCAGTTTTCTGGATCGTCCCCTTGGCACCGACCTGGCAGCCTTTGGTGAAGTGGGACTTTCCGGGGAAATACGCAGTGTCAGCGCACTTAACCAGCGCCTGGGAGAGATCTCACGGCTGGGTTTCAAACGCTGTGTCATCCCGGCCCATGTTAGGGATGAGGTAAAGCAGTTCAATGGCCTGGAGCTTATACCTGTTAAATCCGTGGGCGAAGCGATGGCCGCCGTATTGGGGAAAAAACGTGAACGCAGTTGAATCTCCAAACCTGCCTCTAAAGGCTGAACACATAATTATTGGGGAAAAATATTCCGGTATTCTTACATTATCCCTGAAAAAGCTGGGTATAACAGCTCTTTATGTACCTGATAACCCACATGTTGACCACAGGCTTTCGGGCCACGCCGACCTGTCGGTGTTTCATGGAGGAGGGGAGAGGCTCTGGCTTGCTCCATATTTGAAGGACAGCAGCTTCTCAACTACCCTGGAGAAGATGGGATTTAAGCTTTCCTATCCAAAAATTGTGCAGTCTGAGGCTTATCCCGGGGATGCCCAGCTGAACATGTGCATATGCGGGGACAAGCTCATATATAACCCACGTACGGCGGCTTATAATATTGCTGATTTTTTAACAATTCATGCAGGCCTGGAGCCTGTAAAATGCAGACAGGGCTACAGCAAATGCGCTGTATGTGTTGTGGACAGCGGAGCCATAATAACTGCTGACAGGGGAATAGCTGCGGCATCAAAAGAGGCCGGACTGGATGTGCTGCTGATATCCCCGGAGGGCGTTAGCCTGGAGGGATTTGACTGCGGCTTCATCGGCGGCGCTGCCTTCAAAATCAGCAGGGAAGCTCTGGCCTTTGCCGGTAGGCTGGACAAGCACCCGGACAGGGAAGCTATACTCAGTTTTTTGGACAGGTATAAAGTCGAGCCGCTATATCTTACTGAGTCCCCAATATTTGACATCGGCTCAGGACTTGCTATTACTGAAAAAACCGTTTCGCTTTAATTATGCGAAACGGTTTTTATGCTTAATTGTTTGAGGTGCCGATGTTCTACATCGTTTTTTGAAGGTGCCAGAGCTTTAAAATAAAAGCAAGCTGTCCAATGGTAAAAGCGCCGATAATGGTAAAGCAGGGGACGACTGTCATATAGCCGGTAAAAATCAGGATAAACAGCGATACAGAAATTGATACGTTCATCACTTTAAAGCCGCTGGCCATGGCTGCATTGCTGAGAGCAATGTTCCTCTCGTCCTTTTCTTCAATCTCCATCTCCCGGGTCTTCTTGACGAACAAGTCACAGGCACCGGACACGATGAAGATTATCCCTATCAGCGTAGTGCCTGGAGCAATCAGATCAGGACGTGGCACCTGAATAATATCATTTATTCCAAGACCATATGTAAGCATGCCGCCCATAAGAATTATAAGGCCTGCAGCAATGCTGAGATTTGCCAAAGTTTTTTTCATTGCACTTCCTCCTCATATATGAAGATCTCTTCTATGCTCATGTCAAAATACCGGGCAATTTTAAAAGCCAACAGTATGGATGGATTATAACGGCCGTTTTCCAGGGAGCCTATGGTCTGCCGGGATACTTCCAGGGCAGCGGCCAGCTCCTCCTGTTTTATTCCCCTCTGCTTGCGCAATTCTTCCAAGCGGTTTTTCATTAAAGCCTCCAATATGGAAAGTTTGCTTTACATGGTTTAATTATAACAGATAAAATCAAAATGTCAAGTATACTTTCCATTTTCTTCTTAAAATTTTTGAGACCGGAGATTTATGAACAAATCTCCGGTCTCGGACAATTTATTTGGACAAAATAACAAATTTAAAAGCAAATATATTGTATATTTCAGCTGTCCTCCTCAATGTCTGCTTTGGTCTTACGACCTATTGGATTGGCCATGGCAGCTTCGTGAAGAGCAGCATTATCCAGATGGGTATATATCTGAGTAGTATTCAGGTTACTGTGGCCCAAAACCTCCTGTAAGGCTCTGGTATCAACGCCATTTTTCAGCATAAGCGTTGCGGCGGTATGGCGGAGCTTATGGGGAGAATAGCGGCTGGCATCCAGTCCGGCCTGCAGGAGCTTTTTGTCTACCATTTTTTGTACACCTCGGACGCTGATGCGCCTATGGTCTCTACTGATAAAAAGGGCGTTCCTGTCCTCAGGTACAATGTTCTCCGGTTCCCGAACAGCAAGGTAGTCATCTATAGCCTCCCGGCAGCCCTGGGCAAAGTAAATCATACGTTCCTTATTGCCTTTGCCCACAACTCTAAGGTGATCATCATAGATATCCGATACATTGAGGGAAACCAGCTCCGAGACACGCATACCGCAGGACATGAAGAGCATTAGTATACAGTAATCCCTGAGGGCAAAGGGGCCGTCGCAAACGGAGAGTAATCTTTCGCATTCTGCCTCTTCCAAATACCTGGGAAGCAAATTGGGGCGTTTAGGCATGTCAAGTTCTTGACAAATATTAAAGTCCAATAAATGGCGTTTTACCGTGAGATAATTATAGAATGATTTTACGGAGGAGGTACGGCGGCAACGGCTGGCTGCCGACAAAGACCTGTTGGAACCGCTCATCTCAGGGGAGAAAGACTGGTATCTATAGAGCTCCTCAATACGTATGGATTTGATAAAATCAATATCCACGTCGCTGATATCAATTTCGTTAAATGGTGTTTCTGCCGGAACCAAATGCCTCCGCCGCTTGATAAAGCGAAACAGAATTTTTAGATCCAAATAGTATCCGGCTACAGTTTTATCCGAATGTCCCCGAACCGTAGAGTGGTATTCCAAAAACTCCATAAGTATATCCGGGGCGTCGTTTATCTGATCTAGGTTCATTATGTTAACCATCCCTTATATTTTATAGTCCTAAGTTCGTTTAATTTATATTATGCGAACTTGGGCGGGGAGATATATAAGGGGGATAATTCTTGGCCCCCTTCTTTAGTAATTATATGGTAAGCAGCCCGAGCTGTCAAGATGTAATTTACATAATTAATTGATTAGATAATCCGGAGCATGCGCTCAGATAATTTAACCCAATAGATAAGGATTTTGTAAATGCAGCTCTGACTGCTTGAATGTAAGCTCAAGTCAGCGGAAACTGTTTTACCGAGCATAGGAATAATATAAAATGCAGCTTCTTTTAAATGTACATAATTAACGCAGCGGCGCAATCAGACAGTTATAGTTCTTTCTAAGCTATTATGATAATCAGTATTTCGATTAGGTTTTTATTCTGCTGTTATCTTATTTCCAATTTTGAATCATAATTTTCAAATATTTGCAGTAAAGATTTTTGAAGAAGAATAATTTTTATTTTTTAATAGCCCGAACATCCAGATGGCGTAGCCTCAATTGGCATGCCTCCCCTTCCCTTGCGCTTAGGTACTTTCGCTGTGGATGCTGCAAAAGGCTCCAATAGTCCGGCTTTATGCCGCGGCTATTGGAGCCTTTTTCATACATGAAGTCAGCGACCCATCTTATAGCGCAGAGTGCTTATCAAAGATTCATTAGTCACCCTGATGGTATTCAGGATGGTTGCAACGGCAGCTACCATATCTATAAATATGGCAAACCACAGGTTGCAGTAGCCGACGATACTCAGGAACACCAGAAGCGCCTTGACTACAAACGCAAACAAAGCGTTCTCCACAGCTATATCCTTTACCCTGACGGCAACTTGTTTTGCAAAAGGCAGGTTGTTGATATAGGCGGGATCAACAATGGCGTCGGCATATTTGCCTTTGCTGCCGACCCTGATATCCACAGCGGCATCGGAGTGGGATTCTATACCGCTGGAATATACAAAGATAACTGCGCCTTTTTCTCTCTTTGCTATCTCGCTGATAATGCTGAGCTTCTTCTCAGTGTCGCACTGGGCATACATCTCATTGAAATTCATAAGCTCGGCAAACTGCTGCCCCACTTCCTTACTGTCTTCAGTAAGGAGAATGCAGCGGTTTATACCCACAGCCTTCATTTCAGGAATAAGATTTTCGGTTTCTTCATTTACATCAGAGGAAACCACTACTTTGCCCACGTACTTATTGGCTACGACCATATAATAAGCCTGGCCGATAGCGGCATTGTCATCAGGCAGTTCCACTTCCCTGCTGGAATAAAGTTCCCGGGTACCAAACGAGACCGGTATCCCGTCGATACTCAATTCCATACCGTAGCCGGGGATATCCCGGAAGTCGGAGATGACGTCCAGCTTATAGTCCTGGTCAAAGGCGGCGGAGACTGCCTTGGCAATGGGCTGGTCGGAGTAGTACACCGCATGGGCCACAAAATTCATAAAGGTTGCAGAGTCCAGAATATCCGAATACATGGCGATTATCCTGGGGCACTCGTCGGCAAAAATGCCGCCCTTATCAAAGATGGCTACGGTGGAATCAGCCATGGCTTCCAGGCTGGAGGCCTTTTCTATAACCACTCCCTGCTGGGCACTGTAACACATACCAACAGTAGCTGCCAGAGGTATTGACACGGCAACAGACATTGGCGTGGCAATTAGAATGATTGTAAGAGCCCGATGGATGGAAACTATATAGGTATAGTTTGTAATCAGCGGCAGTGTAATTGCATAAATCACCGAAAGAATCATTGCAAGCTTCAGGACCGAGCCGGAGCTGCTTTTCATCACGGATTCTATGGACATAGACGTGGCGTCTTTATCGTTGAGAAGTTCAGCCATGCGGTTTTTTATGCTATCGTCCTGGTAGTTCAGCAATTCCAAAGCCGCCTTTTTGGTGTGATCCACGGCGTAATTAATAAGCATAAGGCCAATTTGGTATAGAAGTATAAGCGCAGCACCCTCTATGGCGAAGCCGATAAAATACGAAAGGAGGGCAATAAATACCACTACCACAGGGACGGAGAAATAATCCCCTTCCTCAATGGAGTTCATGGCCTGCAAAACGATGTCATAGCCTGCGGCAACAGCGGCAAGAACAAGGAGGATAATGCTGAGGAACTCAGGCATGCTGATGATAAGCGAGACGGCAAAAATAACTGATGCAACCACCAGACGGATAACCATCATAGTATTATTATTGGGGATCATGCTTATCAGGTTTTCCGGTTTCTTTTTGACGGCCTCATGCCTGCTTCTTTCCGGTTTTTGACTCATTTTGCCACCTCCTGTTTTTGCTTATTGAAAGATGCTCAGGCCTTTCCGTCGCAGCCGAGGACATCCACGATCTTATGCTTTACCATTTCCTTGATGGCGGTACGGGCCGGCCCAAGGTACTGGCGGGGGTCAAAATGATCGGGATGATCGTTAAAGTACTTCCTTATGGTAGCTGTCATGGCAAGACGCAGGTCGGAGTCAATATTAATCTTGCAGACGGCCATCTTGGCGGCCAAGCGCAGCTGCTCCTCGGGAATGCCGATGGCTCCGGGCATGTTGCCGCCGTTTTCGTTGATCATCTTCACAAATTCCTGAGGAACGGAAGAAGAACCGTGGAGAACTATGGGGAAGCCGGGCAGACGCTTCTGAACCTCTTCCAGAATGTCCAGACGCAGCTTGGGATCGGTG
>CALWYF010000021.1 GCA_944385705.1 uncultured Oscillospiraceae bacterium
CCCCTGATGTAGTTCTATTTTCCTACATCAGGGGGATTTTGTCTATTGTCCGTTTTTACTGGTTCAGTTCAAACAGCCGTCCCGGGGGCTTTGCACTTATTAATTACAGGCAAAGGAAGTAACAGGAATGGAGAGATACGGAAAACTGAGCCCGGAGCTCATGGAAGAGCTGAGGGCCATAGTGGGCAAAGAGCGCTTCTTTACAGGAGAGGATATTGACCCCAATTACAGCCACGACGAAATGCCCATATACGGCAGCCACATGCCGGAGGCGGTGTGCGAGGTAGAGAGCACCCGGGAAGTGTCGGAGATACTGAAGCTGTGCAATGAACAGAGGATACCGGTGACGCCCCGAGGGGCAGGCACCGGCCTCGTGGGCGGAGCCGTGCCTCTGCTGGGGGGACTGGTCATCTCCACGGTGAGAATGAATAAGATACTGGACTATGACATGAAGAATCTTTGCGTTCGCACCCAGGTGGGAGTGCTGCTCCAGGACCTGGCTGCCGACGCGGCGGCTCACGGGCTGTTCTATCCCCCGGACCCGGGTGAAAAAACCGCCACTGTGGGCGGCAATGTGGCCACCAATGCGGGAGGTATGCGGGCAGTGAAATACGGCGTGACACGGGACTATGTGCTGGCCATGACCGTGGTGCTGCCTACGGGAGAGATACTGGAGCTGGGCAAGGCGGTGTGCAAGAGCAGCTCCGGCTACAGCCTTCTGCAGCTCATGTGCGGCTCCGAAGGTACCCTGGGCATGATCACGGAGCTGACGCTGAAGCTGGTGCCTGCGCCGCCCCACGATGTCTCCCTGCTTATGCCTTTTGAGAATCTGGCGGACGCCATTGCCTCGGTACCGGAGATAAAGCTTGCCAAGCTGGACCCTCAGTCCATAGAGTTCATGGACGCAGATATAGTGCGCTCCTCCGCCGCCTTTACCGGAAATTCAATATTCCCCCAGAAGCTTGAGGGCCGGGAAGTGGGAGGCTGCATACTGGTGACCCTGGTGGGAAACAGCGAGGATGAGCTGTACGAGAAGATGGACAGGCTCAACGAGGTGGCGGAAAAGGCCGGGGCCATAGACCTGCTGGTGATAGACACGCCTAACCTGAAAAAGGCGGTGTGGTCTGCCCGCAGCTCTTTCCTTACCGCAATAGAGGCGGACACTAAGCTGGTGGACGAGCTGGACGTGGTGGTGCCGGTGGACAAGATAGCGGAATTTCTGGTATACACCCGGCAGGTGGGAGAGGAGCAGGGACTGTACGTTCGCAACTTCGGCCATGCCGGGGACGGGAATCTGCATATCTACTGTTGCTCAAACACCATGACGGAGGAGGAATTTATTCCCCGGGTAAAAGCTGTCATGGACAAGTGCTACAGCAAATGTGCCCAGTTCGGCGGCCAGGTATCCGGAGAACACGCCATAGGCCATGCCAAGAAGGAATACCTGAGAGAGTCGGTAGGCGACACGGCATTCCGGCTCATGGCTCAGATAAAGAAGGTATTCGACCCCAACATGATACTGAACCCAGGCAAGGTATGCACCTATACTGAAACAGAGAAGGGGGAGGACAAAGATGCTTAAAATCCTGGTATGCGTAAAGCAGGTGCCGGACATAGATCTGGTGAAGATGGACCCGGAGACCGGCAATCTGGTGAGAGACGGAGTCCCCTCCATGATGAACCCTCTGGACATGAACGCCCTTGAGGCGGCTCTGCGGCTGAAGGAAGATATGGGCGGGGAGATAACTGCCATCACCATGGGACCGCCGGCAGCAGAGGCGGTGCTGAGGGAGTGTCTGGCTCTGGGCGCAGACAGGGCGGTGCTGGTGACGGGCCGGGAGTTCGGCGGGGCCGACACCCTGTCCACCAGCTATGTCATAGCCAAGGCGGCTCTGCAGCTGGGGAGCTACGACCTGATCTTCTGCGGCAAGGAGACCCTGGACGGGGCCACGGGGCAGATGGGCAGTCAGCTGGCGGAGCGCTTCGGCTCCAGCCAGGTCACCTCCATGTCCCTTATAAAAAGCCTTGATATGGAAAAGGGCAGCATTGTAGTGGAAAGGGAAGTGGAGAAGGGCGTGGAGACTATAGAAGCCCGGATACCCTGCCTGTTCACGGTTGAAAAGACAAATTACCAGCCCAGGCTGCCAAACTACCGGGGAAAGAAAGCGGCCCGGACAGCGGAGATAATCACTCTGGGGCCTGGGGACATTGAGGGGCTGGACGCAAAGCTCATAGGTGTTCCGGGCTCGGGCACCATAGTGCCCAGGATATATCCCCCCGTGCTGCCGGAGGCGGGTCAGATAATAGACGAGGGCAGCGCCGCAGCTTCGGCAGTGAAGCTCTGCGCCATATTGGCCGCTGAGGGCCGTATATGAGGGGGTGAGTCTTATGGACAAAAGAGATTATAAAAACATCTGGGTGTACATAGAGAAGAATGACGAGCAGATAGAGCCGGTGAGCCTGGAGCTGTGCTGCGAGCTTCGCAAGCTCTGCGATGTGACCGGGGACAAGCTGATGGCCGTGGTGCTGGGAGCCTGCCCGGAGGCGGAGCTGGAGAAGGTAAAGAACTGCGGCGTGGACGGCTTTATCCACGTAGAGGGCACAGGCTACGATTATTATAACACTGAGGCCTATGCCAACGCCTTCACCGTCCTGTCGGAAAAGTACAGGCCTTCGGCCATATTTGTGGGAGGCACGGTGAACGGACGGGACTTTGCACCCAGGTTTGCGGTGCGGCTGAATACCGGCTGTACCTCCGACGCCATGGAGCTGGTGTATGATGAGAAGACCGGGGACATTGAGTTTATAGAGCCGGCGGTGGGCGGAAAGATAATGGCGGTGATCACCCTGCCGGTGCTGCGGCCCCAGATAGGCACCATACGCCCGGGCACCTTCAGATATGAGCCCGCAGGGGCCAAAGCCGATGTAGAGCATATATATGAGCGGATAGATTTCCCCGTTGAGGATATCCGTACTAAGATACTCGGCTTTACCCCCGCCGAATCGGACTCCCAGCTGGACATATCCGATGCGGAGGTTATAGTGTGCGTAGGCAACGGACTGAAGGACGAGGCCAGCCTGGGGCGCTACCGGGAGCTGGCGGAGCTGCTGGGAGGAAAGATAGGCTGCACCCGGCCCCTGTTTGACCGGGGTATACTGCCCTACAAATTGCAGATAGGCCAGTCTGGCGTGATGGTGAAGCCGAAGCTCTTCCTGTCCTTTGGCGTTTCCGGAGCAGTGAACCATGTGGCGGGAGTGGATGCGGAACTCTTCGTGGCTGTGAACAAGCGGGCCGACGCCCAGATATTCAACTACTGCGACTACGGCATTGTGGGAGATATGGACCAGGTCTGTGATGCAATGATCGCCGAGATAAAAAGAATGAGAAGCTGATAAGCGGATAGAGCACAGCCCCCAAAACAGTGGCTGAATATATCTGAAAAAAGCTTCAAGTATATAAGCAAAAGAAAATATCCCTACCGGTACAACAAAAAGAAGCGGCTCAAGCCTAAGCCTCCCGGAACGGTAATTACCGATAAGCGAGGAGTAAAGGACTTGAGCCGCTATAGTATTTTAAACGGTAAAAGCAGAAACAGCCATGACTGGGATAAAAGGCTGAGCTTTACAATTTTGGCGCTTTCCTGGCGTGGGTGGCCTGCTCGAAGGCATAGGCTGCGGCGATGAGGGTGGGCTCGCTGAAGGGCCTGCCCACGAAGGTGATGCCGAAGGGCATGTTGTCGGAGCTGTAGCCTGCGGGAACTATAATGGAGGGATAGCCGGAGATGGGGGAGCAGTCGGTGATGCCGGGGCAGATAAGCACGTCCAGATTATTCTCGTCCATAAGCTTCAGCAGCCCTTCCTCCTGGGCTTCCCGCTGGCACTTGGCCTTGTCCAGTATATACTTGGGGTCGGTGCAGTTGCCGGAGGTGTTGTACTGGGCGTCCAGCAGGATGCTCATTCCGTACTTCAGACCCTCCTGGGGATGGGCACCGTAGTAATCTATCATGTCCTTCAGGCTGCGGCAGCGGAGGTGGGGATTGGAGGCCAGGTAGGCATTGAGGCACATCTTGAACTCGTAAAGCAGAACGGAGGCGTCGCTTCTCAGATGGGGGAGATTCACGTCCTGCACCAGCTCTGCGCCGCAGTCTGCCATAGCCTTGTAGGCCCTCTCGGCTATGTCCTTCTGCTCCTGGCTGAAGTCGTCGTAATAGCCCCGGTTTATGCCCAGACGCAGGCCCTTGAGGCCCTCCTTGTCCAGATAGGCGGTGTAATCTTCAGGGATGTCCCGGCACCAGGTGGAGGGGTCCTCCGGGTCCTCGCCCACGATGATGTTCAGCAGGGCGGCGGCGTCGGCCACGGTGCGGGTCATGGGCCCGGCGGTGTCCTGGGCGGTACAGATGGGGATGATGCCGGTCCTGCTCACCAGGCCCCGGCTGGGCTTGAGGCCCACGGTGCCGTTCATGTGGGAGGGCCAGATGATGGAGCCGTCGGTCTCGGTGCCTATGGCCAGGGTGCAGAGATTGGCGGACATGGCCACGGCGGAGCCGGAGCTGCTGCCCCACACGTCCCCCTCCGGGTTGTAGGGGTTTATCACCTGGCCGCCCCGGGAGCTGTAGCCGTTTTTCATGGTGTAGGACATGTAGTTTGCCAGCTCCGTCATGTTGGTCTTGCCCATGATGACAAGGCCGGCCTCCCGGAGCTTCTTCACTATCCATGCGTCGTAGGGGGCAAAGTTGTCGTCCAGGGCTATGGAGCCGGCGGTGGTGCGCATCTTGTCGTGGGTGTTTATATTGTCCTTGATAAGGATGGGGATGCCGTGGAGAGGAGACCTGAGCTTGCCCTTGGCCCGCTCCCGGTCCATGGCCTCGGCTATATATACAGCGTCGGGGTTCAGCTCCAGAACGCTGTTGAGCTTGGGGCCGGACTTGTCGTAAAGGGCTATGCGCTCCATGTAATTGAGCACCAGCTGACGGGAGCTTATTTCACCGTCTGCAAGCATCTGGGAGATTTTTGCCACAGTCAGCTCTTCCATGTTGATCATATTGCTGTCCTCCATTTCTATATCTGATGTGTTTCCTTCAGGTATATCCCCAGATAGAGCTTCAGGGCAACACTCAGGGCGGACTCGTCCAGCCTGAACATTTTGTTGTGCAGGGGATATACGGCGCCGATGTCCTCGTTTCTGATACCCACCCGGAAAAAGGCTCCGGGAACTTTCTGGAGATATCTGGCGAAATCCTCGCCCACGGGAGTGGGGGGTATTTCGCTTATAGGGATGTTCAACTGTTCCGACACCGCGATCACCGTGTCCACAGGGGCGTCGTGGTTTACAACGGGAGGATATCCGTACTGGATATCCACATTCTCCCGGACGCCGTAAATTGCGGCGCAGTGGGCGGCTATTTCCTTTATCTTGCTGAAGATCAGCTTTGCCGTCTCCGGCTCATAGGTCCTGACGGTGCCCTCCATCTTCACGGTCTCGGGAATGATGTTGTAGGTCTCGCCGCCGTGGATCTTGCACACGCTGATGACGGCGTTGTTGATGGGGGAAACGAAACGGCTCATCACGGCGTTTATCTGGGTGATGGCAGAGGCCGCCGCAGATACGGTATCCATGGCCTCATAGGGCCGGGAGCCGTGGCCGCCCTGGCCGCTGAAATCTATAAAGAAGGCGTCGGAGGCCGCCATGTATTTTCCGTGGCGTACCCCGGCAGTGCCTACGGGCAGCTCCTCGGAGACGTGGAAGCCGTAAATCTCCGTCACCCCATCCAGACAGCCGTCCTCTATCATGGGGCCCGCCCCTCCGGGGGGCAGCTCCTCGGCGTACTGGAAAATGAACTGAGCGTCGCACTTGAGCAGTTCCGGATGCTGCTTTAAAATCCGGGCAAAGCTCAGCAGGGCCGAGGCGTGAAAGTCGTGGCCGCAGGCGTGCATAACGCCGGGATTTTCCGATCTGTATTCCAGCCCTTCCGGCTCCTGTATGGGCAGAGCGTCAAAGTCTCCCCTGAAGGCTATGCAGCGGGAAGAATCGGCCCCTTTGAGCCGGGCAACTACGCCGTTGAGGCCGCATATCCGGTATTCTATTCCGGCAGCCTCCAGCTGGGAGCATATGTAATCCCGGGTCTCCTCCTCGTGAAAGGAGAGGCAGGGGTGCCGATGAATGTACCTGCGGAATTTGATTGTGTTCTCTATCTCTTCAGAGACACACCGGTCTATGAGATCCATTGAGTTTCGTCTTCCTTCCTGAAAAAGGGACAAGCCGGAGGCTTGCCCCTTTTTAAATTTGCCGGGTTAGAGTTTACCAGAGAGTGTGGTTCTTCCACTCTTTTGCCAGTATGGCCAGAAGCAAAGCAACGGTGCCGGCAAGCCCTGCCATAACGATGTATATGATGGCTGAAAACACAGCCTGGGACATATAGAATACGGGTTCCATTTAAGCTGTTGCTCCTTTCTTATTTGTTGGAAATGGCGCTGACCTGCTCATCCAGCTGGTCAAAGCTGAAGCTGGTGTCCGGGGAGAGCTTGGTGCCGATGCTGATTATCACAAGGCCCACCAGAGCGGAGACCACAGGGGCGGCGTAGGAGGAGATGCTGAAGTAGGCAACCAGGCCCAGACCTACGCTGCATATCATGGCCACCAGTACGGCGGTGCGGTTCACCCGGCTGTTGTAGATGCCCATGGCTATGGGCCAGATAGTGGCTGCAACGGCGGAGCCGGTGAGGTACAGCACCTGGTACATGCTGGCCGGCTGGTTCCACACCAGGATGACAGTGACAACGGCCATGCCCACGATGGTGTAGCGCACGTACTTGACTATCTGCTCGTCGGAAGCGTTGGGCTTGAAGGCCCGCTTGTAGATATCCTGCACCAGCAGGTTGGAGGAAGCTGTGAGCACGGAGCTGACGGTGGAGGCCAGGGCACTGTAGATGATGATGAGCACCAGCACGGAACCGGCAGGTCCAAGCAGCTTACTTACAACGATGGGGAAGACCATGTTGACCTGGGGCACCACATAGCCCTCGGCCACGGCCACGAAGGCCAGGGAACCGGCTATGATAGGCACGGTGGTCCAGATAAGACCGCTGAGAATGAAGGAGCGGAAGGTGACCTTCTCCTTGGCTGCATATATACGCTGCCACCAGATGTTGCTGTGGAATATCTCGCCGGTGGCAAAGAGGAAGTTGCTGCCCAGATACATGATGCCCACGCCGGACAGAATGTTCATGAGCTCGGGCTTGTTGGTCATGACTCCGTCATAGACCTGAGCGGGGCTGAACTTGAAGAAAGCCAGGACAGCGGTGACAAGCAGCATGACCAGAATGAGCATGGCCATGATGAAGTCGGTGGAAAGAATGGCCTTCAGACCGCCCTTGAGGGTGTACACGGTGCAGACCACCATGATGAGCAGCATGCCGATGTGGTACTCCAGACCGGAGAGGGACTGGAGCAGGATGCCGCCGGCCATGGCCTGGGTCATCAGAAAGCCCACGAAGTACCAGGCGGAGATGAGCAGGAACACTATCCAAACGGCCTTGCCGTAGCGGCAGCGGACAAAGTCGCCGCTGGTGCAGCCGTGGGGCATGATCTTCTTTATCCGTAGGGCCAGCGGGGCAAAGATGCAAAGGCTCAGTCCGGCCACGGCGTAGCCGAAGCAGGCCAGGATTCCTATGGTGTAGCCCTGTTCCGGGGCGGACATGGTGGTGTTGCCGGTTACCCAGGCGGCTATAAGAGTGGCGGTGCTGAGAGCAAGGCCCACGTTGCGGCCTGCGTAAAGAAAATCGTTTGAGTCCTTCTTTATACGTTTGCCTATAAAGAAACCGAATGACAGAAGCATTACGGAAAGGGCGCCTACTATGACCAGCGCCAGGGGTGCAGAAATGAATACTTCCACAATTTTTCCTCCCTTTTATCTTGAGATGTTTAGTTTTCTTCCTCGTCCTTGCCGGGCGCAGTGATCTTGTACTTCCTGTTGCCGTGGACAACGTATCCCACCAGACCGGCGGAAATACATACGCCCAGACAGAATATCAGGACCGATACTCCGTAAGCCATGGATATCCTCCTCTCTACCCAGATTCCTAAAAACTCTTTACTCCTCAGTAATATAAATATTATACATAAAACAGTAATATTGTTTTAATATAAAAGCTGTATGTTGATATATAAAATTGTATATGTTATCCTGGGAAGAGATAATGAAAAGGAGGCAAGGCCATGAACATACAGCAGCTTATCTGCGCCGTAGAGACCTACAGGTGCGGCTCCATTTCCAAGGCCGCCAAAAAGCTCTACCAGGCTCAGCCCAACCTCAGCTCCGCAATAAAGGACCTGGAGGGAGAGATGGGCATGCAGATCTTCCACCGTACCAAGGCCGGAGTGGTGCCCACGGAGGCGGGAGAGGAGTTTTTGGCCTACGCCTCGGACATCGTGGCCCGCTTTGAGCATCTGCAGAACCGATACAAGACCGGCGACAGCTCCAGCCGCATCCTCTCGGTGGTGACGGCCCGCTCCTCATATATAAGCCTGGATACCGCGGACTATATCAATGAGGCCCTGAAGGAGCCCGGCTCCTTTAGAATCAAGCTCAGGGAGAGCACAAACTTTTCCGTTGTGAACGAGGTGGCTTCCGGCGAAGCCGATATAGGCATTCTCAGGGCCAACACCTACGATGAGCAGCACTATCTGAAAATGGCGGAGAAAAAGGATCTGAAGGCTTTAAAGCTGCCGCCAATCCCCTATGTTGTCCTCCTGTCCAGGTCCCATCCCCTGGCCGACAAGCCCCTTATCACGCCTAAAATGCTGGAACCTTACCCGGAGGTGCTCCACGGAGATTATGAGACCCCGATGTACCCCTTCTCGGACACCAGATTCCACAACTACTTTAACCGTCCGGAGGAAAAAAGACTGATCCTGGTGACCGACCGGGGTACGCTGATGGATATGCTTGCCCATGTGGAGGGCTGCTATATGTGGACAAGCAGCACCCACCCGGATCTTATGAGAAGATTTGACCTTATTGAAAAAAAGTGCGAGGCCCCTCCGGTGAATGGGGTGGATTCAATCCTGATAAAAAGGAACCGTTATATTACGCCGGAGATGCAGGCCTTTATAAATATGATCTACCAGCGGCGCACAGGTGAAGCGGAGCACTGAAAAATGTATAAATATAGGGGGCGGGGAAAATATTTTTTCCCCGCCCGGCGGTTCCTTTTCTGAATTTGATATGATACAATTAAAATACAATAAAGGCTTGTCTCAGGGAACCCCGGCCGTCCTGCCATGTGCCGAAGAAAACCGGTAAGGAGAGATTTTTATGAAGCCCCACAGAAGCTATACAAAGGAACAGCTGCGCTATCTCAAAATGCTGTCCCGCCAGTATCCCACACTCAGGGAGGCGGGCACGGAGATAATCAATCTCCAGGCCATACTGAACCTGCCCAAGGGCTGCGAGCATTTCATCTCCGACGTCCACGGGGAGCACGAGGCCTTCCTCCACATCCTCAACTCCTGCTCCGGAGTTGTACGGGAGCGGCTGGACCTGCTGTTCAAAACCTCGGTGCCCCGCTTTGAATTGGATGAACTGGCCACCCTTATTTACTACCCGGAGGAAAAACTGGAGCAGCTCAAGCCCCGGATAGAGGACATGGAGGAGTGGTACAGAATAACCCTCCACCGGCTCATTGAGGTCTGCCGCCTGGTCTCGGAGCGCTACTCCCGCTCCAAGGTGCGCAAGGCCCTGCCCCAGGATTACGCCTACATAATAGAGGAACTGCTGTATACCCACGGGGAAGAGGTGGACAAGCGGGATTACTTTGAAAATATCATTGCCACCATTATCGACATAGGCCAGGCCCCGGACTTTATAGCCGCAGTCTGCGACCTGATAAAGTGGGCGGCGGTGGACCATCTGCACCTGGTGGGGGACATCTTCGACCGGGGACCCCGGGCGGACATCATCATGGACTCCCTGCTAAGACACCACAGCGTGGACATACAGTGGGGCAACCACGATATTCTGTGGATGGGAGCCGCTTCCGGCAGCCGCACCATGGTGGCCACGGTGCTGGCAAACTCCATCCACTACAACAATCTGGAGGTGGTGGAGACCGGCTACGGCATCTCCCTGCGCCCCCTGTCGGTGTTTGCAAATGAGGTGTACAGAGATTGCGATGTGTCCTGCTTTGCGGTGAAGCTCACCGGGGATGATGCGGACAGCTACTCGGAAAAGGACAAGATCCTCTCTGCCAGAATGCACAAGGCCATCAGCATCATCCTCTTCAAGCTGGAGGGGCAGAAAATACTCCGCCATCCGGAATATGCCATGGACGACCGGCTGCTATTGGACAAGATAGACTATGAAAACAAGTGCATTACCATTGACGGCGTGACCTACCCTTTGGAGGATACGGACTTTCCCACCGTGGACCCGGCGGACCCCTATGCGCTGACAGAGGAGGAGAGCGCCGTCATAGACCAGCTCACAGCCTCTTTCCAGCGCAGCGAAAAGCTGCAGAAGCATGTGCGCTTTCTGTACTCCAAGGGCAGCCTCTACAAGATATATAATGGGAATTTGCTTTTCCACGGCTGCATCCCTCTCACAAAGGACGGTCAGCTGATGAGTTTCTGCCTGGACGGGGCGGAACGCAAAGGTAAGGATTTCCTGGACCGGGCCGACGCTGCCGCTCGCCAGGCCTATTACTATAAGCCCGGCACCCCGGAGCGGAAGCTGGGCATGGACTTCCTCTGGTTCCTCTGGGCCGGGCGCAACAGCCCCATCTTCGGCCGGGACCGGATGACCACCTTTGAGCGGCGGCTCATAAGGGACGAGAAGGCCTGGGCCGAGCCGAAAAACGCCTATTACAGTCTGTATGAGGACCCGGAGGTCTGCGATTTCATACTCCGGGAGTTCGGCCTGGAAGGGCCCCACAGCCACATAATAAACGGCCATGTGCCGGTGAAAGCCCGGAAAGGGGAAAGCCCGATAAAGGGGGGCGGAAAGCTTATCGTCATTGACGGCGGCTTCTGCAAGGCCTACCAGCCTACCTCCGGCATAGCGGGCTACACTCTTATATACAATTCCCACTCCTACCGCATTGTGGCTCATCAGCCCTTCGCCGGGCGGGAGAAGGCCATAAGGGACAATTACGACATTTCCTCCTCCACCACCGTCTTCGAGCGCATGGACGACAGACAGAAGGTCCGGGAGACGGACATGGGCCGGGAGATCCAGATGCGCATTGAGGATTTGCGCCTGCTGCTGGATGCCTACCGGGACGGCGCCGTCACCGAAGACCACCGGGACCGGTGAAAAAGAAAATAAAAAAGAAGTAAATGAGGGACTCCCCGGCTTTGAGCTCTGCCCAAAGCCGGGGAGTTTTGACTGTGTGTGATTGTATAATAAACTCAGTGCTCACCGCACTCATGGGCGTGCTCATGCTCGTGGCAGACAGAGCCGGTGGACTCCAGCTCGCCCCGGAGATAGGCCTCCACGGCACTGCGGGCCTCGCCCTGGGCACCCAGGATGACCTCCACCTTCCGCTCGTTGAAAATATCCACGGCGCCGCCGCCCATGCCGCCGGAGATTATCACCTCCACGCCCATGTCTGCCAGAAAGTTGGGCAGGAAACCGGGCTTGTGGCCGGGGTTGGGGACGGAAGCCTCGGATTTTATAAGGCCGTTTTCCGTCTCGTAAATCATGAAGTTTTCGCAGTGACCGAAGTGGGGCCAGATCTGCGTTCCGTTGCAGGAAACCGCTATTTTCATAATAATCTCTCCTTATTTTTATAATATGATAATATGAATGCCTAATGTTCTTTTCAGCTGTCAAGGCCCGGCAGCTCCAGCAAAGCCATGGCCCGGTTGTACAGTGCTTTCAAAGCTTCCCTGAGAGGGCAGTCCACGTCCGCCACGCTGAGGCCCCGGTTTATGGCCAGGGTGGCGCTTTTGTCATAGGGCAGGCGGCCCAGGAAGGGGAGGCCCTTCTCAAGACAGAAGGCCTCTATCTTTTCCGTATTCTCCGGGCTCATGTCCCAGCGGTTGACGCATACCGCCAGCTTCACCTGGAAGCTCTCCGACGTTTTCACCAGACGCTGTAAGTCGCTTATGCCGGAGGGGCTGGGCTCGGCCACCACCAGCACCAGGTCCATGCCGCCCACCGAGGCTATCACCGGACAGCCTATGCCCGGGGAACCGTCAACTATGGCCAGGGGACAGTCCGGGGCGTATTTCAGCAGATCCAGCTTTACCTTGGTCACCAGCTTGCCGGAGTTGCCCCGGCCCATTTTCAGCATGGCCGTGGAGAACACCCGCTCCCCCTGATACAGCTCCTGTCTTCCAGCCAAGTCAGGCAGCAGGGTAATAGCCCCGGCGGGGCACACATGGGCGCAGACCCCGCAGCCCTCACAGGCGTATTCGCTTATGACGGCTTTGCCCCCGACCAGAGACAGGGCGCCGAAGCGGCAGTGCTCCAGACACTTGCCGCAGCCAAGACATTTTTCCTCGTCTACCCGGGCCTTGTCCCCGCCCATGAAGTCCGTCACCTGGGGCACGGGCAGCTCCCCGGAGACCAGGTGGAGGTTGGGGGCATCCACGTCGCAGTCCGCCAGGGCTTTTGCTCCGGAGAAGCGGGCAAAGGCGGCGGCCACGGTGGTCTTGCCGGTGCCCCCCTTGCCGCTGAGTATCAGCAGTTTTTTCATGCTCCGCCTCCTATCTTGCTCAGCAGCCGGGTGAAGAGCTCCCGGTATCGGGGAAGTTTTTCCGCCGCTATTTCCCCGGCGGCTATGCACTCCGCAGCCTCCATGTCAAAGGGGATGCGCTCCAGGACAGGCAGCCCCTCCTCCCGGCAGAAGCACTCCAAAGGCTCATAGGGGGCGTCCTGCTTGTTGATGAGCACGCCGCACTTTTTACCCAGCAGGCTGGAAAGCTCATATACCATCCTGAAATTGTGCAGGCCGAAGGCCGTGGGCTCGGCCACCAGCAGGCAGTAATCCGCATCCATGGCGCTCTCCATCACGGGACAGGAGCTGCCCGGAGGACAGTCCAGAATACTCAGGCCACGGGACTGCTTCACAGCCTCCCGTATGAGGGGTGTGCCGGAGGCCTCTCCTGGGTTCAGCACCCCGGTGATGACGGTGATATCCCCGTGACGGCCCAGCTCCAGCAAGCCCACGGTCCGGGGCTCTTCCCTGACGGCCCCAGCCGGGCATACCAGGGAACAGCCGCCGCAGCTGTGGCAGACCTCAGAGAAGACTATGGGCTTGCCCTTCACATACACCAGGGCGTGGAAGCGGCAGAAGTCCACGCACTTCTTGCAACCGGTACAGAGGGCGGCGTCGAATTCCGGCAGCAGGGTGGAGACGGGATGGGTCTCCAGACCCTCCGGCTTCAGGAAAAGGCGGCCGTTGGGCTCCTCCACATCGCAGTCCACGTAGCAGCATTCCCCGGCCACGGCGGCAAGGTTCACCGCCGCAAAGGTCTTGCCGGCCCCGCCCTTGCCGCTTAAACAGGCTATCTTCATCTTATGCCCTGGAAGCCGCCGTGAAAGTGGCTGAGCACTTCCAGCTTCCCCTCCCCATAGGCGGCCAGGTCATCCGCCGCCGCTTTGTTCGCGCTTTTGAATATCTCTATGCCTGCGGCCTTGAAGACCTCCGCCGCATTCTCCCCGCAGCGGGGAGTTATAAGGATGTCTACGTCCCCGTCCACCAGAAACTGGGCTGCCTGCATCCCCGCCCCGCCCTGGGCCTGGGCGGCGGGATTTTCCTCTATGCTCTCCTTCCCCTGAGTGCTGAAGAGAAAATATGGGGCTCTGGCCAGCACCGGGCAGACGCTGAGCCGGTCTTCGTCAAGGGGTATGGCTATCTTCATTATTTATAATACCTCCCTGCTTAAAATCTTCCACATTCTTTAAGCTGCCGCCCTGCCGACGGTGACAGTTACTGTGGCAGCAGCGCTGCTCCGTGCCGTCGCAAAGGCTGAAATCCCCACCGGCTATGCGCAGGGGAAGGCCCTCCACCAGAGCCCGGGCCAGCTTCTTCCGGGCGGAGGAGTATATCTGCTGGACGGTGGTGCGGGCTATGCCCATGTATTCCCCGCACTCCTCCTGAGAAAGATCCTCCAGGTCGATGAGCCTTAGTGCCTCGTATTCATCTACGGTCATTACCACAGTCTCCCCGGCTGCACGGGGATGGAGAGGCGTGAAGCCCTCATTCTCCGGCAGGCAGCAGACCCTGCGGCATTTTCTCGGTCTTGGCAAAATATCCCCTCCTGAAAGCCGTCGGGCTGCCGGGCCCGGGTACGGCAAAAGTTTATGGCATATGTCATTTACAATTTTAAAATAGCAGAATAAACGGCATATGTCAATAACTATTTTTGACATATGCCGTAAACTTCTGAAAAACAAAAGCTCCCGCCCATCAGGGCGGGAGGAAAGACGACAACATAGAGGGGAAACAGCGGGCGCGGAGTTTATGCAGACTCAGAACTCTATACCCTTTCGGGCCTGAATACCCCGGTCATAGGGGTGCCGGAGCTTCCTCATATCCGTCACATAGTCCGCCAGCTCCAGGAAGGCGGGGGAGGACTCCCGGCCGGTGAGGACCACTTCCAGCTCTGAGGGCTTGCTGCGGAGAAAGTCCATTAGGGCTTCCTCCGGGACAAGGCCAAGCCGGCAGGCGGGGAGAACTTCATCCAGCACCAAAAGGCCGAAGCCCTCTTCCCGGCAGCGCCTGAGGGCGGAGGACAGGAGGCGGGAATATTCCTCACCGGCCTGAAGTCTCTCCGCCTCGGTCATCTGAAAGACGAACTTCCGTATATCGGGGCAGCAGGCGGTCTCTATACCGAGCCGTTGTAGCATGTTTATCTCCGAGGAGCTGCCGTCCTTTAAAAACTGGACGAAGAGCACCTTCATACCGGCCCCGGCGGCCCTCAGGGCCAGACCCAGAGCGGCGCTGGTCTTGCCCTTGCCCTCGCCGCAGTATATGTGTATAAGTCCGGACATCACAATACCTCCCGGGAAATCTTGTGGCCTCAGCCCATGATGCCAAGGTCCCGCAGCAGCACGGTGCAGCCTATGGCTATGAGCACTATGCCTCCGGCAAGCTCCGCCTTGGACTTGTATTTTGAGCCGAACACATTGCCTATTTTAACCCCGGCACAGGAGAGCAGGAAGGTGGTCAGGCCGATGAGGGCAACGGCGGGGAGGATGGACACCTCCTGGAAGGCAAAGGTAACGCCCACCGCCAGAGCGTCAATGCTGTCGGCTATGGCCAGGGGGAACATCACCCTGGGGCTGAAGCTGGCGTCCACTGGACAGCTCAGTTCCCGGGATTCCCTGATCATGTTTATGCCGATGATAAGCAGCAGGCCGAAGGATATCCAGTGGTCCACTCCGGCGATGAGGGAATAGAAGCTGCTGCCCAGAAAATAGCCTATCATGGGCATCACGGCCTGGGAGCCGCCGAACCAGAGGCCGGTTATCACCATGTGCTTCAGCTTCAGCTGCTGAACCGACAGTCCCTTGCATATGGCTATGGCAAAGGCGTCCATGGAAAGGCCCACGGCAATGAGAAAAAGTTCGATAAAGCTCACTTGATTTATCCTCTCTTGTTTTCCCGGCGGCAGGGGCAAAAAAGGCGAGACCTATCCGCTGCCGCAGATAAGTCTCGTCGTTTAAGATAAAGCCAGGAACTTGTCCAGTGTGTTGACCTCATCGCGCACCAGGCGCCGACTACTCCCTTATTGGGGAGCATTATAGCATGAGGAGGGACGCTTTTCAACAGGAATATGTGTTTTTCACGGGCTTTTTACAGCAGACTGTAGCCCAGGAGCAGGGCAATGAGCAGGGCAAAGTTCACCAGGGAGAAGAGCCCCAGGTATTTTCCGCTGTGGGAGTGCTCCGAGTGGGAGTAGAGCTTCAGGCTTATAAGGCTGGCCAGGCTGGCGATGGGGGTACCCAGACCGCCGATATTCACGCCCAGCAGCAGCTCCCGGCCGTTTTCCGTGAAGCCGGAGAGGAGCAGGGCGGCGGGCACATTGCTTATCACCTGACTCACCAGGGCTCCGGCCAGCAGCTCCCGGCCCAGCAGCAGACGGCTGAGGAGAGTCTCCACCGCCGGTACCCGGGCCAGATTTCCGGCAAAGACGAAGAAGCACACAAAGGTCAAAAGCAGCATGAAATCCGCTTCTTTCAGCCGCCGGCGGTCAAAGATGAGAAGCACCAGGACGAGCACCGGCAGCATCACATACCAGCCGATGAGCCGCAGCACCACTGCCAGACACAGGGCAAAAAGCAGCAGGTATAGGCTGAGGCTCTTCTTGTCCAGCTCCGGCTCTTCACCCAGAAACACCTCCACATGGGAGCGGCTCAGGCGAAGGCTCAGCAGCAGCACCACTGCCAGGGAGATGAGCCACAGAGGCAGGGTAGCGGAAAAGAAGTCGGCCATGCTCAAATGGTAACGAGAGTAGAGATACAGGTTCTGGGGGTTGCCTACCGGAGTGAGCACGCTGCCCAGATTTGCCGCCACAGTCTGGAGAACCACCACCCAGATGAGCTCCTTTTCCTGATGGGCCATGCCAAGCACAACCACTGCAAAGGGCACGAAGGTGAGCAGGGCCACGTCGTTGGTTATAAGCATGGCGCTGAAAAAGCTCAGCAGCACCAGAGTGATGCCCATGGTGCGCACGGAGCCGGCCCGGGCGCAGAGCCTGTGGGCAAGGACGGTAAAGACCCCTGCATGGCGAAGCCCGGCCACCACCACCATCAGGGCGTAGAGCAGGGCCAGGGTGCGCAGGTCCAGATATCCAAGATAAGCCCCGTCCGGGGGCACGAAAAAGCAGCTTATGACAGCGGCCACGAAGGAGATACACAGCGTCAGCTCCCGGCGCATGAAGTCCTTGACTTTGCTCATATCAGTTCCTCCCTGCCGTCCAGTACGGCCCGAACAAGTTTGTCTCCCTGATAGCAGAGCTTCAGAGAGAAGAAGTCTGCCCTCTCATCCAGAAGCCGGAGAAATATCTTATCTCCCTCCCAGATGGGGAGAGAGGGGATGCGGTCTTTTTCCACCCACTCCAGCTCCCCTTCGTCGCAGTCGAGAAGGGTACCGGTGAAACTGTGGGCAGTGAAGAGGTGCATATACTCAGTGCCCCACTCATCGCTGACAAAAGTGACTATGCCCCTAAAACGCCAGGAGTCAAGGCTCAGCCCCGTCTCCTCCCGGACCTCCCGGAGCATGCAGTCCTCCGGGCTCTCCCCGGCTTCAAACTTGCCGCCTATGCCTATCCACTTGTCATGGTTTTCATCCCCGGCCTTTTTGGTGCGGTGGAGCATCAGGTAGCGGCCGTCCTTCTCTATGTAGCAGAGGGATGTGTTTTTCATTTATACCACCTCTGAAAACTTTTAAATCCGACTAATTGTACATAGGAAGGTGGGGAATGTCAATTGAAAAATCAGCAGAGAGGAAAAGTCTTTTTTCCTGCCTGGGAAATCGGAAAAAGCTTAGCAGCTTGAGGGCAAAGAGCCAAGATAAGGGGTGACTTTGCTGGGGATTTGTGCTATTCTAAAATTTAACGGCGACGGGAAAATACCCGGCGCCCGGGGATAAAAAGGGAGGCTTCGACAATGAAGCAAAAGAAAGAAAACAAGGGCCTGAACATCAGCGCCCGCTCCTTCATAACCGCTATACTGATACTCTTTGCCCTGATGCTGCTGACCTACATACTGACTCTGGTGCTCCCCGGCGGGGAGTATCAGCGCATAGCCGACAGCGCCGGGAACATGGTGATAGACACTGAGGCGGGCTACACTCCCGTGGAGGGGGGCTTGCCCTTTTATAAGTGGCTGCTGTCGCCTTTGCTGATACTGGGCCAGGAGGGCAGCGGCACCATCATCGCCGTTATCGTTTTCCTGCTGGTTATAGGCGGAATCTTCAACAGCCTGGACCGCTGTGGGCTGATGCTCTACATGCTCAAGCGGGTGGTGGGCCGCTTCGGTCAGGCCCGCTACAGGCTTATGGCTGTGGTGGTTCTGTTCTTTATGGCCATGGGCTCCTTCATCGGCTCCTTTGAGGAGGTCATCCCCCTGGTGCCCATAGTGGTGTCCCTGGCGGCCGGACTGGGCTGGGACGCCATGACTGGCGTGGGCATGAGCATCCTGGCCGCCGGCTGCGGCTTTTCCGCCGGGGTGTGCAACCCCTTTACCGTGGGCATTGCCCAGGAGCTGGCGGGCCTGCCCATGTTCTCCGGCATCTGGCTCAGAGCCCTCAGCTTCCTTGTGGTCTATGTTCTGCTGCTGCTCTTCCTGCGCAGCCACGCCAAAAAGGTAGAACAGCCCCTCTCCGGGGACATGGCCGGGGAGGATTTCCGGCCCAGCCCTGCCATGGACAGGGCTTTGACCCTATTCGGCGGTATACTGGGGCTGGGCATAGTGCTGGTGCTCTCCTCCAGCTTCATCACCGCCCTGCAGGACTACACCATGATAATCGTGGCGGCCATGTTCCTGGCGGCGGGCATAGTATCCACCCTGGCGGCGGGCATGGGGGCGAAGAAGCTGGGCTCCAGCTTCATAAACGGCCTTATCAGCGTGCTGCCCGCCGTGCTGATGATACTCATGGCCAGCTCCATCAAATATACTCTCACCGAAGCAAAGATACTGGACACGATCTTGTATTATGCCGTGGCTGCCGCCGGCACCCTGCCCCGCTGGGTGGTTATACTCTTCCTGTACCTGGTGGTGCTGGTGATGAACTTCTTCATCCCCTCCGGCTCCGCCAAGGCCTTTCTGCTGCTGCCCCTGATACTGCCGGTGGCCCAGATTTTCAATCTGTCCTCCCAGCTTTGCGTGGTGGCCTATGCCTTTGGCGACGGCTTTTCCAACGTGCTCTATCCCACGAACCCGGTGCTGCTCATATCCCTGGGCCTGGCGGGGGTGAGCTACGGCAGCTGGTTCAGATGGACCTGGAAATTCCAGGCGGTGATACTGGTGTGTACCTGCCTGCTGCTGCTCTTCGGCCTGGCGGTGGGCTACGCCTGATAGGAAGGCGGAATATCGGTAAAATGCAGGTGCAAAGGAGGCAGATACCGTGCGTATACTGGTTGTAGAGGATGAAAAAGATCTCAACCGCATAATAACAAAGACCCTCACAAAAAGCGGCTACACCGTGGACAGCTGCTTTGACGGGAACGAGGTGGAGCACTATCTGGCCGGGGCGGAGTACGACGCCATACTCATGGACGTGATGCTCCCGGGCAAGGACGGCTTCAGCCTGGTCTCCGCCATGCGGGAGCGGGGGATGGACACCCCGGTGCTGTTTCTCACCGCCCGTGACAGCGTGGCGGACCGGGTGACGGGCCTGGACCTGGGCGGGGACGACTATCTGGTGAAGCCCTTTGACTTTGAGGAGCTGCTGGCCCGGCTCCGGGCCATGACCCGCAAGCATGCGGGGAACCGCAGCAATGTATTCACCCTGGCGGATCTGACCGTGGACACCCGCCGCCAGAGAGTGGAGCGGGGCGGCCGGGAGATAGCCCTGCTGCCCAAGGAGTTTGCCATACTGGAACACCTTATAAGAAATAAGGGCGCCGTTATCTCCCGGGAGCAGCTGGAGGACAGGATATGGAACTACGAGTACTCCGGCAGCTCCAACAATGTGGACGTGTACATGAGCAAGCTGAGAAAAAAGCTGGACGAGGGCTTCCCGGTGAAGCTCATCCACACCGTCCGTGGGGCGGGCTGGGTGCTCAGGGAGGACAAGGCATGAAGAGAAGCTCCATCAAGCTGCGCCTGACCCTCTGGTACACCCTGCTGATGCTGCTCATGGCCGCCGTGACATTGGCCTTTGTCACGGTGATAAGCAGCTCTGTGGCGAATCAGACCACCCTGGACAGCCTCTCCCAGACCGTGCGGGAAAACGCCCTCCAGGCCGACCTGGAGGAGGGGGAGCTGAAGGTGGACAGCGGCTTCAGCTTTTACCGCAGCGGAATATATACGGTTATCTACAGCAAGAGCCAGGCCCTGCTGGCCGGGCAGCTGCCCCAGGCCCTGATGAGCCTGTCGCTGCCCTTTGAAAACGGACTGACCCGACCCGTGGACACGGAGCAAGGCAGCTATTATGTTATGGACCTGTGGCTGCCCTCAGGCTGGGAGGACGGCATCTGGCTCCGGGGAATTACGGAGATATCCCAGGGTGCAGATACCAGACAGAACCTGCTGATAGCCGCCGGGGTGGCTCTGCCCCTCTTTATTCTTCTGGGGGCTCTGGGTGGCTGGTTTATAGTGCGCCGGGCCCTGCGGCCCCTGGACAGCATCAACGCCACTGCCGCCGCCATCAACGAGGGCCGGGACCTGTCCGCCAGGATAAATTTGGGGAAAGCCCCGGAGGAGTTCAGCCGACTGGCGGAAAATTTCGACAGGATGCTGGAGAGGTTGGAGCGGGCCTTCGAGGCGGAAAAACACTTTACCTCCGACGCCTCCCACGAGCTGCGCACGCCATTGTCGGTGATACTCAGCGCCTGCGAATACAGCGAGAAGTTTGACGAAACTCCGGAGGAACAGCGGGAGACCATACAGACCGTATACCGTCAGGGGAAAAAGATGTCGGCGTTGATAAATCAGCTTTTGCAGATGACCCGGCTGGACCAGGGCACGGAGAAACTGAACATGGAGCTGCTGGACCTGTCCGCTTTGGCGGAGGAGCTGTGCCGGGATCAGGGGGAGAGGAGCGCCCGCATTATTACGGATATTGCCCCCGGGGCAAAGGTCCGGGGGGACAGGCTGCTGTTGGTAAGGCTTATTCAGAACCTGCTGGACAACGCCTATAAATACGGCAAAGCTGAGGGCCGGGTCTGGCTCTCTCTCCGCCGGGACGAGGGTGAAGTGCAGCTCACCGTCAGGGACGAAGGTGAGGGCATAGCGCCGGAGCAGCAGGAGAAGATATGGCAGCGCTTCTATCAGGCCGACCCCTCCCGCAGCGGCGGTCAGGGTGCCGGGCTGGGCCTTTCCATGGTGGAGCAGATAGCCCGTATCCACAATGGCCGCATGAGCCTGAGCAGCCGCCCCGGAGAGGGCAGCGCCTTCACTCTCCACCTGCCTGAGGCCCCGGAAAATACCCTGGAAAAAAACTGAAAAAAATTTCCTCAGTTTCATGTTTATTTAATATTTCCCTGTTAAGCTTTGACCATCGAAAGGAAACAAGGAGGAAAGAAAAATGAAAAACAACAAGAACAACAAGAAAAGAATAATAAATATATTGGTCGTGACAGTTCTGGCTTGCCTTATCCTGGCAGGCTGCGGTTCCCCCACCAGCGTGAAAGCCCAGCCCATCGGCCTGGAGGCCGCCAAGGCCGTGGCTCTGGAGGATGCCGGACTCAGCGCCTCCGCCGTGAGCTTCTCCACCACCGGACTTGACCGGCAGGGTGACACCGAGTACTACGCCATAGACTTCACCAGCGGCGACAGCAGCTATGAGTACGACATCGACGCCATCAGCGGCCGGGTGATAGAGTGCCGCATCAGCCAGGGCACCGTCGCCGCAGCCCAGCCCCAGGCTTCCGCTCAGCCCCAGACCACTGCCGCCCCCAGCAACAGCCAGACCGGGACCAAGACCAGCCAGACCGGAACCCAGAGCTCCGGTGATCTCATAGGAGAGCAGGCCGCAAGAGATGCAGCTCTGGAGCATGCCGGACTCAGCGACAGCCAGGTCACCTTCCTGAAGACCAAGCTGGACCGGGAGGACGGCCGCCAGGTATACGAGGTGGAGTTCTACACCCAGGACTACAAGGAATACGACTATGAGATAGATGCCCTCACCGGTGAGGTACGCTCCTACGACTACGATGTGGAGACCTACTTCCAGACCTCCGGAAATTCCGGAACCGGAACGGAGCTGACGGCAGAGGAGGCCAAGGCTCTGGCCCTCTCTCAGGTACCGGGAGCAACCGAGAGTGATATCATCGAGTTCAAGACGGACCGGGACGACGGCCGCATAGAGTACGAAGGCGAAATCCTCTACTCCGGCATGAAGTACGAGTTCGAGATAGACGGCTACAGCGGCACCATCCGCAGCTGGGAGGCGGAAAAGGCCGGACTGTGGTGAGAAGATAAACCGGGTGAAAATATAAAGAACAAAAATCCGGGCGGCCCCATAAGGGCTGCCCGGATTTTACGTATAGAGAACTGCCTGAAATACAAAGACACAGACCGTCGTACACATAAGCGCCCGGCGGTCTGAGACTGCCGAAAAAGCCTCGCAGATTTTTTTAAACCCAGCGAAAAAACAAATACAATCGTTTTCTGCGGCGACATGTGCGTCGCAGAAAACACCTATCACATTCATACCGAATCAAAGCCCAGCATAAGCGGGTTTGATTCGGTAAGGAGCTGCAACGAAATGGATGAGAAGCGGCGGCTGCCCTTACGGGCTGCCGCCGCTGCGAAGTGTATGGAGTTTGCAGAGACGCAGCGCAGTGAAAGCTCTTTTTTCAAAAAAGGCAAAGCCTTATTTGAAAAGCTCAAGCCCGGAGGCAGACGCCTCCGGGCTTGAGTTTTATGCTTGGGGTTATTTAACTGTTCGGCTGCTTACCGATTTATCAGTACATGCCGCCCATGTCTCCGCCGCCGGCGGGCATAGGAGGATTCTTCTCGGGGATGTCGGCAACCAGGCTCTCGGTGGTCAGAACCATGGAGGCCACGGAAGCGGCGTTCTCCAGAGCGCTGCGGCAGACCTTGGTGGGGTCGACGATGCCCAGCTCTATCATGTCGCCGTACTGGTCGTTGGCGGCGTCGTAGCCGTAGGTGCTGCTGGTGCTGCCGGCAACATTGTTCAGGATGACTGCGCCTTCCAGACCGGCGTTGGCAGCTATCTGCATGATGGGGGCCTTCAGAGCCTTGGCAATGATAGCGGCGCCGGTCTTCTCGTCGCCCTCAAGAGCGGCAACTTCGGCCTCGGCAGCCTTGGAAGCTATGACGTAGGCAGTGCCGCCGCCGGGTACAACGCCCTCTGCAACAGCTGCGCGGGTGGCGTTGAGAGCGTCCTCGATACGCAGCTTCTTCTCCTTCATCTCGGTCTCGGTAGCGGCGCCGACCTTGATGACTGCAACACCACCGGAGAGCTTTGCCAGACGCTCCTGGAGCTTCTCCTTGTCATACTCGGAGGTGGTGGTCTCTATCTGACGGCTGATCTGAGCGGTGCGGGCCTTGATCTCTTCGCTGGAGCCTGCGCCGTCTACGATGACGGTGTTCTCCTTGGTGACCTTGACCTGGTGAGCCTGGCCCAGCATATCCAGGGTGGCTTCCTTCAGCTCCATGCCAAGCTCGCTGGAGATGACGGTGCCGCCGGTGAGGATGGCGATATCCTGGAGCATTTCCTTACGTCTGTCGCCGAAGCCGGGGGCCTTGACGCAAACGCAGGTGAAGGTACCACGCAGCTTGTTGAGAACGATAGTGGCAAGAGCTTCGCCCTCCACGTCCTCGGCGATGATCAGCAGCTTGCGGCCGGCCTTGACGATCTGCTCCAGCAGGGGCAGAATCTCCTGAATGTTGGAGATCTTCTTGTCGGTGATGAGGATGAGAGCGTCGTCAATAACGGCTTCCATCTTGTCCATATCGGTGGCCATGTAGGGGGACAGGTAGCCCCGGTCGAACTGCATGCCTTCAACCACTTCGCTGTAGGTCTCGGCGGTCTTACTCTCTTCCAGAGTGATGACGCCGTTCTGGCTGACCTTCTCCATAGCTTCGGAGATCAGGTTGCCGATGACCTCGTCGCCGGAGGAGATGGTGCCAACACGGGCGATGTCCTTGGAGCCGGACACGGGCTGGGAGATGGCCTTGATGCCGTCAACTGCGGCCTGGGTGGCCTTCTGGATGCCCTTGCGCATGACCATGGGGTTTGCGCCGGCGGCCAGGTTCTTCAGGCCCTCGCTGATCATGGCCTGAGCCAGAACGGTGGCGGTGGTGGTACCGTCGCCGGCCACGTCGTTGGTCTTGGTGGAAACTTCCTTGATGAGCTGGGCGCCCATGTTCTCAAAAGCGTCCTCCAGCTCTATCTCCTTGGCGATGGTCACGCCGTCGTTGGTGATCAGGGGAGCGCCGAACTTCTTGTCCAGCACTACGTTGCGGCCCTTGGGGCCCAGGGTTATCTTAACGGTATTGGCCAGCTGGTTTACGCCGCGCTCTATGGCCTTTCTTGCTTCTTCACCGTAAATAATCTGTTTAGCCATTGTTATTTCCTCCTTAGTCTATCACTCGATAACGGCCAGTATGTCGCTCTGACGGACGATGGTGTACTCCACATCCTCCAGCTTAACCTTGCTGCCGCTGTATTTGCCCACCAGGACGTTCTGGCCGGCCTTGACTATCATATCTACCTGGTTGCCGTCCACCATTCCGCCGGGGCCCACCTCGACGACTTCGTAGACCTCGGGCTTCTCCTGGGCGGAAGCGGTCAGGAAAATGCCGGAGGAGGTGCGCTCCTCAGCTGCGTTCTGCTTGAGAACGACTCTGTCGGCCAAAGGTTTGAGTTTCATATCATATACCTCCAAAAGTTTATTACAAAATTCAGCACCGTTAGCACTCTGAACCTATGAGTGCTAACGGTGCTAATAATAACACATTTTTATATTTTTGCAAGACCCTAAACAAAAAATCTGCAAAATAATTTATAAATTTTTTGTTACAAGTTTCCAAAACCCCGGTTCAGCCCGCAGAATCAGGGGCCGGGCCGAAGAAAGTCATGCCCCGGGGAACCACCAGCCGGAGGGCGCCGGGGACCAGGCGCAGCCTTGCCTCCTTGGCAAAGACAGCCTCTCCGTCGATATTTATCACATTGTCCTCGTCAAAGCTTATATCTATTCTGTCGGTGCGCAGGTGAGTGGCATATTCCGGCATCTCGTCGGCGCGGCCTGTGGCGTAGAGCCCTATCAGCTTTATGAGGGTGAGGACGTTAACCTCCTTTATGACAAACACGTCCATTATCCCGTCGTCGGGCCGGGCGTCCAGACTGGGGTTAAAGCCCCCACCGTAGAAGCGGCCGTTGCAGGCGCAGACCAGGGCGTGCTTGCCCTGAGCCTTGAATCCCCCGCTGGAGATGCGCATGTTGCGGTTGATGCCCTTTATCACATTCATAACTGTGGAGACTACGTAGCCCGTGGCTCCGCCTATGAGAGGGATGTGGCTGTAATTGTGGACCTGGGTGCCGATGCGGGCGTCAATGCCCACGGAGCAGATGTTGGCGCTGTAGCGGCCGTTGCACTCTATCAGGTCTATGGGGTGCTCCCAGCCATCAACCAGGGCGGAGAGGTCCCGGTATAAGTCCTGCTCCGGGCCGAACATCCGGCAGAAGTCGTTGCCGGTGCCGGTGGGGTAGGGGCACACCGCCGCATTTTCCAGCCCGGCCGCACCGCAGACGCACTCGTTAAAGGTGCCGTCTCCGCCGCAGGCGTAGATGCGCAGGTGTTCGCCGTCCATGGCGGCCCGGCGTATCTTCTCCGGGGCGTCCATGGCGGCCTTGGTGACGTATATCTCGTACTTGTCGCTGCGGTTCCTGAACAGCTCCTCCACCCGGCGGGCCACAGTCTCCGTCTTATCCCTGCCTCCGGCGGTGGGATTTACAATAAACAGGTGCTTCATCTCTTGTCACCTCTGTTTAGATACATGAACAAGTCGCACTTTATCATGCCATTGTAAAGCTTGCGCTTTTTGTCCGCCTGACGGCCGAAGCAGCGTTCAAACTCCGTATGGGAGCTGAGGAGGTACAGCTGCCAGTTTTGGCTGGCGGCATAGGCTTTGCCGAAATCCCGGTACAGCTCCTCCGCCTCCTTCTGTTCCATAATGCGCTGGCCGTAGGGAGGGTTGGTGACTATGACGCCCCGCTCCGTTTTTCGGTCGAATTTTCTGGCGTCGGCTTTCTCAAAATGTATTATGTCCAGTACACCGGCCCGGCGGGCATTTTCCCGGGCCAGCTCCAAAGCGTGGCCGTCAATGTCTGCGCCCACAATATTATAGTTGCCGTTATATTCCAGGGACTTTGCCCGCTCACGTTCCTGCTCCCAGAGTCTGCCGTCCAGGTTTTTCCAGCTCATGGCGGCAAAGCGGCGGTAGAGGCCCGGGGCCCGGTTCTTTGCGATGAGGGCTGCCTCTATGGGTATGGTGCCGCTGCCGCAGAAGGGGTCGCAGAAATCGTCCCGGCCCCGGTAGCGGGAGAGGGTCACCATGGCGGCGGCCATAGTCTCCTTCAGGGGAGCGGCATTGTGGGCCGGGCGATAGCCCCGCTTATGCAGTCCTTCACCGGAAGTGTCAATGCACAGGGAGACTTTGTCTTTCATTATGGAAAACTGCACCTGGTAGAGACCTCCGGTCTCCTGAAACCACTCTATTCCGTAGACGCTTTTAAGCCGCTCCACAATGGCTTTCTTTATTATCTTCTGGCAGTCGGAGATGGAGAAGAGCTTGGAGTTGAGGCTGTAGCCCTTTACGGGAAAAGCCCCGTCGGCAGGGATCAGGCTCTCCCAGGACAGAGCCTTGACGCCCTGAAAGAGCTGCTCAAAGCTGAGAGCCTCAAAGCGGCCCAGCTCTATGAGCACCCGTTCGCCTATGCGCAGGTTGATATTGGCTCTGGCTATGGCCCCGTCGTCCCCGGAAAAATAGACCCGTCCGTTTTCGGCCGAGACATCCTTCATATCCATGCGCCTCAGCTCGTCGGCAATAGGGCCCTCCAGACCCAGAAGACAGGGCACGCAAAGCTTGTGATCCATAGTTCTCTCCTCTTGTAATTGGGCGCAAAGTGACTATTAATTCCCAATTTGTGTAATTTAATCAATTCTACTACAGTTTTCCCCGCTTGTAAATGGATGCAGAGAGAAAAAACCGCAGCCGTTAAATATATCAAAAGGTCCTGAAAATCCGAAGAAAACAAATGAAAGCACAATAAAAATAGAGAAATCTCTTCTTCACAAAAACTTGACTGAATTTTATCAAAAATGGCTATTGAAATTTGTGCTATTTAGCGTTATATTTAATTCTAGTCACAAACTGTTCATTTTTTCGGAGGTCAGCCATGAGTATAGACAGAGGGAAATTCCTTGAGACTCTGGCCGGCTCCTTTGAAGCCTATTACGACCTGCACCCGGCGGCGGAGGACCTGGGCTTGCCCCTGATTTTCCGGGCGGATTACCATTCCCGGGCGGAGAGGTACTGGCTCAGCAAGAACATTCCCATCTGGGGCAACGAGACCAATGAGTTTGCATACATATTTTCCGCCCCCTCCTTTGACCGGGAGCTGGCCGCAAAGTGCATCGACTATGCTTTGGAGGAAGCCCTGCCCATGGTGAAGCCCCACAAGGAACACCAGTACACCAATGTGAAGGTCATCCTGCTGGCAGACACCGTGGATGAAGACACGGCAAAGTACCTTAAGAAGCGCAGCTTCTCCAAAAATTACAAATTTTCCTTCCACGGCTTCAGTACCCTGAAGTCGGCTGTCGTGAATCTGGGGACGGGGAAAACCGTCACCAACTCCGCCGGCCATGAACTGGTCGGATATTTCAGTAAACTGTTTGCAGCTGAAGAGAGGTCAAAGCTGTAAATAGGAATAAAACAACATTTTTTATTTAAGGAGTGAAAAGTGTGAGCGCAATTCTTATCATGTTGATCGCTCTGGTGCTGCTGGCCCTTGGTTACATCTTCTACGGCAGCTTCCTGGCGAAGCAGTGGGGCGTTGACCCCTCTCACGAGACCCCGGCACACACCAGCTACGACGGAAAGGACTTCGTTCCTGCCAACCCCGCCGTTCTGATGGGCCACCATTTCTCTTCCATAGCCGGTGCAGGCCCCATTAACGGACCTATCCAGGCTGCAGTTTTCGGTTGGATCCCCGTTTTCCTGTGGGTTGTAGTCGGCGGCATCTTCTTCGGTGCCATGCATGACTTCGGCGCCCTTTTCGCCTCCATCCGCCACAACGGCGGCTCTATCGGCGAGGTCATCAAGGAGAACATGGGCGTTAAGGCTCAGCGCCTGTTCACCATCTTTGCGCTGCTGGTGCTGATTCTGGTCATCGCCTCCTTCACCGCAGTCGTTGCCGGCACCTTCGTTTCCGAGGGTTCCTTCATCACCGTTGGCCGCTCCAATGTCAGCGGCAACGCCTCCACCGCAACTACCTCCCTGCTGTTCATCGTCCTTGCTTTCTTCTTCGGCTTTGCCGTGTACCGCAAGAACGTGAAGGTGGGCCCCGCAACCATCGTGGGCATCATCGGTATTGTAATTATCACCATCGTCGGCCTGAATGTGGGCGTCAACATGAGCCGCACCGCATGGGTCCTCTTCATCGCAGTTTACATCATGGCCGCCTCTTTGCTGCCTGTCTGGATGCTGCTGCAGCCCCGTGACTACCTGTCCTCCTTCCTGCTCTACGGCATGATGATCCTGGCCTTTGTGGGTATCATCGGCTCCGGCATGCAGGTGGAGCTGCCCGCCTTCACCGGCTGGACCGCTTCCTCCGGCACTCTGTTCCCCACCCTGTTCATCACCGTGGCCTGCGGCGCCGTCTCCGGCTTCCACTCCCTCATCGGCTCCGGCACCACTTCCAAGCAGCTGGATTCCGAGAAGGATGCAAAGGTCATCGGCTACGGCGCAATGATCGTTGAGTCCGCTCTGGCTATCATTGCCCTTATAGCTATCGGTGTTGTCTACACCGAGACAGATATCGGCGGCGGCGACAAGTTCCTGCTCTCCGCTCCTCCCACCATCTTTGCCGGTGGTGTTGCCACCATGGTCGCTACCATGACCGGCGGCATTGCGGACTTCTCCAACCCTGTTTACGACACTGCTTACACCCTGCTGACCCTGGCCGTGTCCGTCTTTGCTCTGACCTCTCTGGACTCCGGCACCCGTCTTGCACGGTACATGTTTGCCGAGCTCTTTATTCCTGAAGGAAAGACTCGCGACGACCTCACCGGCGCTGCCAAGTTCTTCTCTCATCCCTTCGTGGCCACTGGAGTTATGGTCATCATCGGCTGCAGCATGGGCTTCATGGGACTGAGCCAGATCTGGGGCGTGTTCGGCGCTGCCAACCAGCTGCTTGCCGGTATCGCTATGCTGGCCGTGGCTACTTGGCTGGGCAACATCGGCAAGAACAACAAGATGTTCTTCGTGCCTATGGTGTTCATGCTGGTGGCTACCATCACCTCTCTGTGCATGACCGTTATCGCCAAGATCAAGCTCATCGCCGCTGCCGGCGCTGCTTGGGGCGACTGGTTCCAGATGATCTGGTCCATCGGCCTTGTTGTCCTGGCTGTCATCCTGGTCATCCAGGGCATTCAGATCCTCTCCTCCAAGAAGGAGCAGAAGGCTGCATAAGTTCTTTACGGAAACTGGACAAGCAATACTTAAACCAAAAAGGACCGTCCTTCGGGGCGGTCCTTTTTTTCGCTTGACAAAGAAGGCTATGACTTCTTTGTCAAAAGAGATTGCACTGCGCTGCGTCTCTGCAAACTCCATATCCTTCGCAGCGGCGGCAGCCCGTAAGGGCAGCCGCCGCTTCTCATCCATTTCGTTGCAGCTCCTTACCGAATCAAACCCGCTTATGCTGGGCTTTGATTCGGTATGAATATGAGAGGTGTTTTCCGCGACGTACACGCCGCCGCGGAAAACTATTTAATTTATTTTTTGCTGGGTTAAAAACTCTGCGAAGCTTTTTCCTGCGCTCCTTGCCCGGAGTGTTGAAATAAATATCCGAATGGGCTACAATACAGGCAAAACAGTTTTCCCGTGCAAGGAGGAGACGGCATGTATTTCGATACCCATGCCCATTATGATGACAAGGCTTTTGATGAGGACAGAGAGGAGCTGCTGCAAAGTCTGGCTTCAGCAGATGTGGAGCTCATAATCGATCCGGGCTGCGATGTGGACAGCAGCCGTAAGGCCCTGGAGCTGGCGGAGAGATTCCCCTTCGTCTATGCCGCCGTGGGCCTGCACCCGGAGGAGCTGGACAAATACAGCCCGGAGAGCTTTGAGGAGATATGCTCCATGGCCCGGCACCCCAGGTGCGTGGCCATAGGTGAGATAGGCCTGGACTACTACTGGGATGCAAGCCACAAGGAGGAGCAGAAGGCGCTCTTCCGCCGCCAGATAGAGCTGGCCCTGGAGCTGGATAAGCCGGTGATAGTCCACGACCGGGAGGCCCACGGGGACTGCCTGGAGATAGTCAGGGATTATCCCGGCCTGAGAGGCGTTTTCCATTGCTACTCCGGCAGCGCCGAGATGGCAAAGGAGCTTTTGAAGCTGGGCTGGTACCTGGGCTTTGACGGGCCCATAACCTATAAGAACGCCAGAAAGGCTCTGGAGGTGCTGGAGCTCTGCCCCATGGATAGGATACTGATTGAGACGGACAGCCCCTACCTGTCCCCGGTGCCCATGAGGGGTAAGCGCAACGACTCCTCCAATCTCCGGTATGTGGTGGAGAAGATAGCCCAGGTGAAGGGCCTGAGCCCGGGGGAGGCCGCCGCCATCACCCTGGCCAACGGCTGCCGCCTTTTTGGGATAAAGAGGGAATAGACATGCACAGTCTGGATGAGATAAGAAGAGAGTACGATCGCTTGGATAAACTCTGCGGCGTGGATACCTCCGGCGTGGAGATAGAGATTTCCCGCCGTCCGGGACGCCGCCTGGGCAGCTTTCGATATCCCCTGAAGGAGGGGGCGGCCCCCCTGCGCATAATCATCAACGCATCACTGCTGGAGCAGGATGAGCAGTTCTGGGACACTATACGCCATGAGTACGCCCATGCGGCGGTGTACCTGCGCCACCCGGGGGAGAGGCACGGCCACGACCGGACCTGGAAGGAGCTGTGCCGTCAGCTGGGCTGCTCCCCGGAGCGGCTGGCTCCTGAGAGCCGGGCTCAGCAGGAACGCACGGAGGAAACGGCAAAGTACCGGGTTCACTGCAATGGCTGCGGAAGGGACAGCTATTATTTCCGGGAGGGAAAAGTGGTAAAAGCTCTGCGCCGGGGAGGCCGGGGAAGAGTCCGCTGTGCCTTCTGCGGCTCCGACAGCTTTGAACTTTATGTGAGAAACTGAGGATATGCCCGGAGAACTTATGCAAAAATCGTTGAATATTCATTTGCGCAGTGAATATTCACGGCAAAAATGGATATTCAGCGTATAAAAAAGAAAAAATACGAATTTTTTTTCAAAAAGCTATTGACATGGCCCGGCCCCTGTGCTATTATCACACTCGTCGAAGGACTGAGGGTCCTTTGGACATAAAAAGCAAATCAAAAAATAGTGAGGAAAGAACGATGAAAAACATGAAGAAACTGCTTTGCATGCTGCTTGCACTGTCTATGGTGTTTGCACTTTGCGCCTGCGGCTCCAGCACCGAGGACGTCGCCGCTGAGGAAGCTCCCGCCGAGGAGGCCGCCGAGGCTCCCGCTGAGGAAGCTCCCGCCGAGGAGGAAGTTGACTACTCCGCAATGACCCTGGACGAGCTGAAGGCCGTGCTCACCACCGTCACCGAAGGCACCCTGACCGTGGCCACCAGCCCCGACTTCGCCCCCTATGAGTTCTACGCCATCGACGAGAATGGCGAGCCCCAGCTGGCCGGCTTCGATATGGCTCTTGCAGCTTACATAGCCGATTACCTGGGCCTGGAGCTGGAAGTCATCCCTGTGGACTTTGACGGCGTGCTCAACGAGCTTGCTGCCGGCAACGTGGATCTGGGCATGGCCGGCCTCTCTCCCGACCCCACCCGTATGGATGCCATGGACTTCTCCGACATTTACTACCAGGGCGGTCAGTCCTTCGTGACCGTTCAGGACAAGGTTGACCTGTTCCCCGACCTGGAGTCCGCCAATAACCCCGAGTACTCCATCGGCGCTCAGAACGGCTCCATCCAGCTGGATCTGGCCAATGAGTACACTCCCGATGCCGACATCGTGCCCCTGGTAAAGGTCACTGACATTGTTGCCGAGCTTCTGAGCGACAAGCTGGACGGCGCCTTCATCGAGACCGCAGTTGCCGAGAACTACGCCATTACCAACCCCGACCTGGCCGTCATCCTGGATGTCCCCTATGATGTGGAAGGCTCCTCCGTTGGTGTTGTCAAGGGCAATGAAGCTCTTCTGGCCGGCGTGAACCTGGCCATCGCCGCCGCAATTGCCGACGGTAGCATGGACACCTTCGTGGCCGAGGCCAACGAGCTGTCCACCGGCGAGATCATCGAGGGTCTGCTGGACGATCAGGCCGCATAATAACGGTTTGCCTATACAAAAAAATAATTGACGCAAAGGCCTCCGCTGAAAAACGGAGGCGCTTTGCGCTGTAAAGGAGTTCTGCATATGTTGACAATAAGCGGTTTCCAGAAAGCTCTGGAATACTGGCAGCTATTTCTACAGGGCGTGGTATGCACGGTATCCCTGTCTGCTCTGACAGTGGTGCTGGGCTTCATCCTTGCTCTGGTGCTGGCCACCTGCCGCATGGGGCGCTCAAGGATACTAAGAGCCATCTCCACCGCCTACGTTGAACTCTTCCGTGCCACGCCAATGGTGGTGCAGGTGTTCATAATATTCTATGTGGTCTTTGACGGAGTGAAGGTGCTGCCTGGTTTCAAGCTCTTCGGCTTTATCCGTTTTGAACGTTTCTTCCCCGCCGTTGTGGCTCTGGCCCTCAACTCCGGCGCCTATCTGTCGGAGATCATCCGCTCCGGCATCCAGTCCATTGACGGCGGCCAGACAGAGGCTGCCCGTTCTCTGGGACTGTCCTCATGGAAAACCATGCGCTTCATAGTTCTCCCTCAAGCTATTAAGAATATACTTCCCGCAATTGCAAACGAGTTTGTCACCATTATCAAGGAATCGGCTATATGCTACACCATCGGCGTGCAGGATATCATGTCGGCGGTGAACGCAGTAAAGGGCGCTACATACAGGATGGGCGAGGCGCTGATGATAGCTACTGCGCTGTATTTCTGCCTTACCTTCCCCACCAGCAAGGTGATAGCACATTTTGAAAGGAAGATGAGCCGTGGCGATAAGCGATAAACTTATACAGGTCAAGGACCTGAAAAAATACTACAATAAGGGTGTAATCAAGGCTCTGGACGGGGTCAGCGTGGATATAGACAAGGGCGACGTGATGGTTGTTATCGGCCCCTCCGGCTCCGGCAAGTCCACCCTGCTGCGCTCCCTCAATCTGCTGGAGCAGCCAACCTCCGGCAGCATCATCTTTGAGGGCGTGGACATAACCAAGAAAAAGGGTGCTGACGGCAAGAAACTGGATATAGATAAGCACCGGCAGAAAATGGGCATGGTGTTCCAGCACTTTAACCTTTTCCCCCATATGACTATCCTCCAGAATATGTGCATCGCACCCGTCCAGGTCAAGGGCATAAGCCAGGAGGATGCCGAGAAGAAGGCCATGGAGCTGTTGGCCCGGGTAGGTCTGGCAGACCGGGCCGACGCCTATCCCATCCAGCTCTCCGGCGGCCAGAAGCAGCGTGTAGCCATAGTCCGGGCCCTGGCAATGGAGCCGGACGTTATGCTCTTCGATGAGCCCACCTCCGCCCTGGACCCGGAAATGGTGGGCGAGGTGCTGGACGTTATGAAGGAACTGGCCAGAGAGGGAATGACTATGGTGGTGGTCACCCACGAGATGGGCTTTGCCCGTGAGGTTGGCAACCGGGTGCTCTTTATGGCCGATGGCAAGCTGCTGGAGGAAGGCAGCCCCGACGAGATATTCAATCATCCTCAGAATCCCAGGCTTCAGGACTTTTTGTCCAAGGTATTGTAATGACAAAAGAAAAAGAGACTGCAAAAGAATTTATAGATACAAAGGCGGAGTTTTTCCGCAATGTGGCGGACAGCATCTGGGAAAAGCCGGAGCTGTCCCTGAAGGAGTTTTCTGCGGCGGAGGTATATTGCCGGGCCCTGCGGGAGCTGGGCTTTCAGGTCACTGAAAAGCTCTGCGGCATAGACACCGCTTTCTGCGGCAGCTACGGCAGCGGCCGCCCGGTGATAGGTATACTGGGAGAATACGACGCCCTGTCGGGCCTGAGCCAGCGGGCCTGCGGTACGGAACCTGAGCCTCTGGTGTCCGGAGGCTGCGGCCACGGCTGCGGCCACAATCTGCTGGGGGCCGGTTCCCTGGCAGCCGCCGCGGCGGTGAAGGATTATCTGGAAAAAAGCGGCGGCAGCGGCACCGTGATATTCTTCGGCTGCCCCGGCGAGGAAGGCGGCAGCGGCAAGGCCTTTATGGCCCGGGAGGGACTGTGGAAAAAGCTGGACGCAGCCCTCAGTTGGCACCCCTCCGACGTGAACCAGGTGCGCACAGGTACAAACAATTCCTGCATACAGGTGCTCTACAAGTTCTCCGGTGTGGCGGCTCACGCCGCCGGCGACCCCTATAACGGACGCAGCGCTCTGGACGCTGTGGAGCTGATGAACATTGGAGTGCAGTTCCTCCGGGAACACACCACCGACGACTGCCGCATCCACTATGCAATAGTGGACGCCGGGGGCATTTCCCCCAACGTGGTCCAGGCCAAGGCCAGCGTGCTGTACATGGTCCGGGCCAACAAGGTGGCCGACTCTGTGAAGCTCCAGGCCAGGGTGGACAAGATAGCCCGGGGGGCGGCGCTGATGACGGAGACCAGCTTTGAGCGGGTGTTCATTGACGGAACCTCCGAGCTGCTGCCCAACTACACCATAGAAAAAATGCTCCACGATAATATGGAATTGGTAGGCGTGCCGGAGTATGATGAGGAGGACCTGGCCTTTGCCAGGGCCCTGAGGGAGACCTATCCCCCGGAGACCAAGGTCCCCGGCATAGGCGCCGGCAGCGACGAGAAAATTGCCGCCAAGGTCCGGGAACTGACGGAAAACATGACCAAGCCCATAAACGACTTTATTATGCCCATGTATTCCGGCAATGACTTTGTCCCCGGCAGCACCGACGTGGGGGATGTGAGCTGGCTTACCCCCACCTCCCAGATAGACGCGGTGACCTGGCCGGCGGGCATACCCAACCACTCTTGGCAGGTGGTCTCCTGCGGCAAGAGCGGCATAGGCTACAAGGGCATGCTCATGGCGGCCAAGGTCCTGGCCCTTACGGCCATTGATCTCTTCAGCTGCCCGGATAAACTGAAGGCTGCCAGAGAGGAGTTTGAAAAGCGCTCCGCCTCCGGCTATGTATGCCCTATAGAGCCCGGCGAACAGCCCAAGGCAATTTAAAAATAAGATGATGCAAAATTTATCCCCGGCAGTTTTAACTGCCGGGGATATTTATATTACCTCATTCTTTAATATAGGGATCATTTCATCGGAGAAAGAGTTTATATTTTATATGTAAGATATTAAATGCGTCCGTACTCCACATAGGCGTTGAAGCAGGGCTTGCCGTTTTCGTGCCGGGCCTGGACAGCATAGCCCCGGCCCTGGGGCCGGGAGCCCAGGTGGATGCGGCTGCCGGCAAGACACTCCCTTATATAGTCCAGCTGCATCAGGGATACCAGGGATGTGTCCTCTCCGGCGGAGCCGGGAGCCATCTCCAGCACCAGAGCCGGATAGCTGAAGAAGGGTAGGTGGGAGGCATTGCTGTCACAGTCGGACTGGGTGAAGCTGTGCTCCACGGGATAATCCATGTCGGAAATCATTGGCAGCGGCTCAAAGGAGGGAGCCTCGTTCAGCGCAGGGCGGGAGAAGAGCGGCTCGGTATCCTCACAGGTTAGCCGATGGCGGCTCTCCAGTTCCACGGGCATGATTATAAGATCCATCGAGATAAGCAGGCGGTCCCTTAAATGGAGCTCTCCATGCTGGGCATACTGGTTACCGCAGAGGGTGCGGCTGGAGCCGTAGCCCGTCAGTTCATCCCCGGGTCCGGCGTGGAAAAACTGTTTGAACCTTATACGCCGAATCATCCACACTGCCTGCAGCTGCCGTATCAGTGCCCGGCGGCTGCCACCCTCCATCGTGTTTCGCGCCGTGGCGGCTATGAGAGACCAGTGGACCAGAGGGCAGATGTCCATAAAGCCCTGTGGACCGCAATCCCTCTCCTTGACTGTATAGCGCAGTGTTTCCAGCATGTCCATAAAAATAATCGCTTCTCCCTTTGACAAAAAACTTTCGGCCCAGAGATACAGACTCTGAGCCCAACAATACAAATATACCACAACACACTACGTTTTGCAAGAGAAAAGACCAATTTTAAAGTAAAATTGGATAGATACATAATTTTTAAATATATATTTCGGTTATCCTGACCCTTGATTATCCGCCGGCGCTTTGCTATATTATAACCAGAAAGGATGGTCGGCAATTGAGCCGGGAGTCCTTTGATATATACGACGGGTCACAGATTGTGTGACGTCGAATCTGTAGAAAGAGAGGTAAGCAAATGATGTTAGATACTAAGAACTATCAGAAATAGCCCTTGACTGTTGTAGGTGAAAGATGCAGCGGTCAAGGGCTATTTCGTTTATATAGACTTACATTGATATCATGTCGAAACCGGGGAGCCTGCAGGGCTCTCTTTTTCTTTACCCTGGGGGAGCAGCCTTGAAAAAATTCTGCAAAGGTAGTAAAATGCTTTAAAAATTAAAACCTCTTGGAGATGGTGATATGAAAACAGGGCTGGTGTTGGAAGGCGGAGCCATGCGGGGCATGTATACCGCCGGGGTGCTGGATGTGCTTTTGGACAGGGGAGTGAGCTTTGACGGCATTATGGGAGTTTCCGCCGGGGCTCTGTTCGGGCCCAACTTCCTGTCTAAGCAGCCGGGCCGGGTTATACGCTACAACAAGCGCTTTATCAGAGATAAACGCTACAAGGGCTGGGGATGCCTGATAAGAGAGGGCAACCTGTTCAGCGCCGGCTTTGCCTACGGAACCGTACCCCGGGAGCTGGACGTCTTCGACGACGAGACCTTTAAAAAGTCCGGGGTGCCCTTCTATGCCGTGGTCACCGGCCTTGAGTCGGGGGAGCCGGAGTACATGGAGATAAAAAGTGTTTTTAAGGATATGGATAAACTCCGTGCCTCCGGCTCCATGCCATTCGTGTCCAGACCCGTGGAGATAGACGGCAAGCTCTATCTGGACGGAGGTGTGTCCGACAGCGTGCCCTATGAGGCTATGAAAAGGATGGGCTATGACAGGCTGGCGGTGATACTCACCCGGGACATGGACTACAAGAAAAAGCCCATGCCGGCCCTGCCAATCAAGCTGTGCTTCCGCCGTTATCCCAGGTTCAGAGACAGGCTGCTGAAGCGCCACGAGACCTATAACCGCAGTGTGGCCCGGCTGAGGGAGCTGGAGGAGCGGGGGGAAATCTTTGTCATCCGGCCCTCGGTGCCGATAGAGATAGGCCGGGTGGAAAGCGACCCGGATAAGCTTCAGCAAGTATATGAGCTGGGGCTGAAGGACGGGGAGGCCGCCGCAGAAAAGCTGGCCCGGTTCCTGAAGGGCGAAAATTAAAAGAGATTTGTACAGTAAAAGCCGGGGCGCTGAGACTGACAAAAATTCTCGCAGAGTTTTTTCAACCCAGCGAAAAATAAATTAAATCGTTTTCTGCGGCGGCGTGTACGTCGCGGAAAACACTTCTCACACCTCTGCCGAATCAAAGCCCAGCGTAAGCGGGTTTGATTCGGGAAGGAGCTGCAACGAAATGGATGAGAAGTGGCGGCGCCCAAGTGGGCCGCCACTGCGAAAGATATGGAGTTTGCAGCGACGCAGCGAAGTGCTTTTTGTCAAAGAAGGCATAGCCTTCTTTGACAAGCTGAGCAGAAGCCGGGGCAAGGCCCCGGCTTCAGTCATATTATTCAGCTGTGTCTTATACCTTTTCAATGTGTTTGGTACGGCGGAGAATATAATCGTTGCCAAGGGTATAGATAACGGCGCAGATGGGCACACCTAAAAGCATACCCAGAATGCCGAAGGCACCGCCGCCAAGAGTCACTGCCGCCAGAACCCAGATGCCGGGCAGCCCCACGGATTTGCCTACCACCTTGGGGTATATGACGTTGCCCTCTATCTGCTGGAGGACTATAAGGAAGATGAGGAACCAAAGGGCTTTCATGGGGTCCACAAAGACGATGAGGAAGGCGCCTATAACAGCGCCCATCCAGGCTCCGAAAATAGGGATGAGGGCGGTAAAGCTTATCACCACGGATATCACGGGGGCATAGGGGAAACCGAAAATGAACATGCCTGTCATACACAGCAGGCCCAGAATGATGGCCTCGGTGACCTGGCCGGTGACGTAGTTTGTGAAGCTGCGGTTGACGAGGGATATTATCTCCAGCGCCCGGTCGGCCCGCTCCGGCTTCAATATGGCCCTGAGGGTCCGGCGGAAGCTGCGGCCGTGATCTTCCTTGCGCCCCAGCACATACAGGGAGATGATAAAGGCCAGAATAATATTGAACACCAGCTTGAATATGGAGAAGGTGATGTCCAGAGTCTTGTTCACCATGGCGCTGCCCTGGTCGGTGAAAAAGTCGGTAACGGTTTTTATTATCTCGTCACTGTTTAACTGCAGCTCCGGCAGATAAGCGCCGAAGCGGTTGAGAAAGACGGACAACTCGTGCCACCACTGCTCCGCCTTATCCACAGACTGGGGGATCATGGAAGAGATGCTGGCTGCGGTGCTGCGGATCTGGGGTATCAGCACCAGAAACACCGTGGACACAAGGCCCAGAAGAATGGCGGTGCTGAGAGTGAGGCATACGGGGCGGCGCAGACGATTTTTCCAGGAACTCTTGACCTTGCGCAGGCAGCGGTCCCAAAGAGCCTCCAGGGGCCTGAGGATGATGTTCAGCACAAAAGCTACGCAGAAGCCCAGAAGAAAGGGCATAAAAAGACTCAGCAGCCATGATACCAGGGAGGCTACCTGACCCAGATTGTTAAAAGCCCAGAACAGCACCAGAGCAAAGGCAATGAGAAGCATGAGGGCGCGGAGATTCTTCTTGTTCAGCTCCAAAAAATAACAACTCCTAAATTATTTCTTATGCTGAAAGTATATCATATATTTTGTAAATAAACCGGTAAGATAGAGAGAAAAGTGTAACATTTTTATAAACGGACCGGGCTGCGGCGGAGTGGAAGCGGGAAGAAGCCCGTCAGACATGTTTGCCGATGCGCCGGCTTATAACTGCGGCCAGGGCAAGCTTGGCTGCGTCGGGGACAATGAAGGGGACTACACAGGCCATGAGGGCTGCGCCCACAGAGACCGGGCTGCCTCCGGAGGAGTAGCCCAGAACGTACCACAGAGTACCGAAAGCGTAG